>NZ_JBEYFB010000020.1:0-144932 GCF_040634135.1 Streptomyces sp. NPDC007164 | reverse complement strand
CCGCCTGGCCGTCCCGCTGCGCACGGGCGCGGACCCGCAGCAGGAACGCGGCCACCATCGGCGACCCGACGCCGGTCGGGGCCTTCACTCGTTGTCCGGGGAGCGGCTGTGCGTACCGGCTCCCTCGCCGGGGCTCAGCCGCCGGCCACCGGGCGGGCCGGGGTCGTGCCGCCGCGCGGTGTGCGATCGGCGTGCGGCGGGCGCCGACTGCCGACCGGGGTGACCGGGGTCCGCTCCGAGCGCACCACATGCGCCGGATGCGAGGCGTGTGCCCGCGACCGGGTGCCGGTGCCGCCCGCGGCCGCCGGGACGACCGGCTCCCGGGCCGGGACCTCGCCGCCGTCCGGCTGCGGCAGCAGCACGGTCCGGGGGCCTCCGGCCGCGACGGGCACCGAGGGAACGGGGCGGCCGAATCCCCGCAGGTTCTCGCGCTGGGCGAAGATCCAGGCCTCGGCCCGGGTGATCAGCGGCTCGACCCAGGGCAGGCCCAGCATGATCAGCAGGCCGGCGGCCCAGCCCAGCAGGACGTCGCTGAGCCAGTGCGTACCGAGATAGACGGTGGTGAGGCCGACGCCCAGCGACACGATCGCCGACATGGCCGACAGATAGCGCCGGGCCCGTGGGGTGGTGGCCAGATAGGCGAGGATTCCCCAGGTCACAACCGCGTTGGCGGTGTGCCCGGAGGGGAATATGTCGCCGCCGGCGAAGAGCTCGGCGGATCCGATCTGGGTCGCGTAGTGCGGGCCGAGGCGGCCCAGGCCGATCTTGACCGCGCCGACCGTCACATTGAGCAGCAGCAGTGCCGCGCCCAGCGTCAGCAGGGGGCGCAGCGTGTGCTGCCGCCAGGAGCGCCAGCCGAGCCAGCAGGCCACCATCGTGGCGGTGGGGCCGCGCTGGCCGAGCACGATGTAGTAGTCGAGGAAGGCATGAATTTCCGGCCACTGCTGATACGGCCGGAAGAGCATGACCTTCCAGTCCAGGGTCACCAGCCAGGACGAGACCAGCACGGCAATGACGATGGCGAGATAGAACGCCAACGTCCCGCCGAAGAGTGCGATGCGGTGACGGCTCATCCGCGGTGGCTCTATCTTCGGCGGCTCCGGCTCCCGGTCCAGCCGGGCAAAGATGTCGGTACGCACCCAATCGACGTTACAGCGCGTTAGTGAGCGACCAGGTCGATCCGGTCTCTTTGTGATGACGATGTGATGTGGACTATGTCTCAGTGGGGCCTTAATTCCTGATCCGGGTAAGCGTCTCGGTGGCACTTCGCGCTATTGATTTCGCACGCATTTCGGAAGGGTGTTTGAGCCCGGACGGAAAAGCGCAGGAGGTGCCGGTATGAATTTGTCCGGGCCCGGAAGGGGGTGGAACGGAACGTGCCGGTCCGGTCACCGGCCGCTTGCGGTGCGGGGCCCGGCGGGTGCTCCGCGGGGGTGGCCGGGTACCGTCCCGTTCCAGGTGCGCCGGGTGTCCTCGCAGGTCCGGACGGCGGGTCGGCGTGGCGTACGCCACACCCCGCGGTCCGACCGGGTATGAGGTGGGCCACGTGTGAGGGGTCCGAACTCGCGTACGCTGACGGCCACTCGCCCGTCGATGCCGGGCCATGAGGAGCGGCGAACCGTCGCATCCCCGGTTGGCCCGCCGAGCGCGAGGGACCTTTGGGAGGTACATGCATGTCAGGGACGACCACAGCCCGATTCCGGCTGCGCCCGGCGGCCGACGGTGCCAATCGATGGGTCGTCCTTGTCGTCCTCTGCCTCAGCCTGCTGCTCGTGGCGCTGGACTCGACCGTGCTCCACGTCGCCGTACCCGCCGTCACCGAGGACCTGAACCCCAGCGCGGTCGGTCTGCTCTGGATCGTCGACGCCTACCCGCTGGTCTGTGCCGCGCTGCTGATTCTCTTCGGCACCCTCGGTGACCGGGTCGGCCGCCGCCGGGTCCTGCTGCTCGGCTACGCCCTCTTCGGGGTCGCCTCCGCGATCGCCGCGATGGCCGACAGCCCCGCCGTACTCATCGTGGCGCGTGCGCTGCTCGGGGTCGGCGGCGCGATGATCATGCCGGCGACGCTGTCGATCCTCCGGCAGGTCTTCCCCGACCGGCGGGAACGGGCCGTGGCGATCGGCATCTGGACCGCGGTCGCCGCGGTGGGCGCCGCCACCGGTCCGGTCATCGGCGGCTTCCTCGTCGAACACTTCTGGTGGGGCTCGGTCTTCCTGATCAACGTCCCGCTGATGGCACTGATCCTGCCGGTCGGCCGGCTGCTGCTGCCCGAGTCGCGCGGCAGCCACGACGGCCCGTGGGACGTGCTGGGCGCGCTGATGGCCGCCGCCGGGGTGCTCGGGGTGGTCCTCGGAGTGAAGCGGGCGGGTACCGGCGAGGGTGTGCTCAGCCCGGTCACGCTCGCTCCGCTGCTGATCGGGGCGGCGCTGATCGTCCTGTTCGTGCGCCGGCAGCGGAGGCGTACGCATCCGCTGATCGACATCGGGCTGTTCGGCAAGCCCGCCTTCTCCACCGCGGTGGGCTGCATCATCATCGCCATGCTGGCCCTGGTCGGTCTTGAGCTCATAGCCGTGCAGTACCTCCAGCTCGTCCTCGGACTGAGCCCGCTGCACACCGGCCTGCGGCTGCTCCCGCTCACCTTCGCGGCCATGGCCGCGGGCGCCACCGGCTCCTACACCCTGCGCCGCATCGGCCCGCGCCGGATGGTCGGCTGGGGCTTCGTGCTCACGGCCGTCTCGGTGCTGATCCTGACCGCGATGGGGCAGCACGACCGGCCCGCACTGCTGACGGCGGCCTTCATCGCCCTCGGCTTCGGACTGCAGACCACGCTCTTCGGGGCGTACGAATCCATGCTCAGCGAGGCCCCCGCCGACCGTGCGGGCGGGGCGGCGGCCATCGGCGAGACCTCGTACCAGCTGGGCGCGGGCATGGGGATCGCCCTGCTCGGCAGTGTCATGAACGCCGCCTACGCCCCCGGACTCTCGAAGCTTCCCGAGGCGGGTGTCCCGGCCGGGGCCCGCACGGCCGCCGCCCGCTCGCTGGGCGAGGCCTACCAGGTGGCCGACCGGCTGGGCGGTCCGCTCGGCGCGGTGCTGCGTTCCGCGGCGCGCCACTCCTTCATCACCGGGCTGCATGTCACGCTGCTGGTGAGCGCCGCGCTGCTGCTGGCCGGGGCGCTGGCCGCGCTGCGGCTGCCGAGGGCGATGGACTGCCCGGCGCCCCTGACCGACGAGCCGGAGCGGGCGGCGGACGTGGCGGACGTGAGCGAGGCGCGGGAGTGCCGCGCGCCGCACGAGGTGCCCGCCCCGGGCCGTGCGCAGCGGCCCCTGCCGCGGCCCGCCCGGCGCCGACCCGCCGAGGCGACCGGCTCTGGACGGGCGGCACACTGAGCCGTAACGTCGGTGCGACGCCGTAACTACCACTGCTAGTTTTAGCATCGTGCGAGCCGCCGGAGGCGCCCTCATGTCCACCACCGAGTCCTCGAAGCTCCCGCCCTTCGACCCCGCCGACCCGATCGGCATCGACGATCTGCTCAGCGCCGAGGACCTCGCGATCCGCGGGACCGTCCGGGACTGGGCCGCCGACCGGGTCCTGCCGCACATCGCCGAGTGGTACGAGAGCGGCGAGCTGCCCGGGATCCGCGAGCTGGCCCGTGAGCTCGGTTCGCTCGGCGCGCTCGGCATGTCCCTCCAGGGGTACGGCTGCGCCGGCGCCACCGCCGTCCAGTACGGACTGGCCTGCCTGGAGCTTGAGGCCGCGGACTCCGGGATCCGCTCCCTGGTCTCCGTGCAGGGTTCGCTCGCCATGTACGCCATCCACCGCTTCGGCTCCGAGGAGCAGCGGCAGCGGTGGCTGCCGGGCATGGCGGCCGGCGAGATCATCGGCTGCTTCGGCCTCACCGAGCCGGACCACGGCTCCGACCCGGCCGGGATGCGCACCCACGCCAAGCGCGACGGCGGGGACTGGGTGCTCACCGGCCGCAAGATGTGGATCACCAACGGCTCGGTGGCCGGGGTCGCCGTCGTCTGGGCGCAGACCGACGACGGAATCCGCGGGTTCGCGGTGCCGACCGACACCCCGGGCTTCTCGGCGCCCGAGATCAAGCACAAGTGGTCGCTGCGCGCCTCGGTCACCAGCGAGCTGGTGCTGGACGAGGTGCGGCTGCCCGGCGACGCCGTGCTCCCGGGCGTCACCGGTCTGCGCGGCCCGCTCGGCTGTCTCAGCCATGCCCGCTACGGCATCGTCTGGGGAGCGATGGGCGCGGCCCGCGCCAGTTTCGAGGCGGCCGTGGACTATTCGAGGACGCGGGAGCAGTTCGGCCGGCCGATCGGCGGCTTCCAGCTCACCCAGGCCAAGCTCGCGGACATGGCCGTGGAACTGCACAAGGGCATCCTGCTCGCCCACCATCTGGGCCGGCGGATGGACGCGGGCAGGCTCCGCCCGGAGCAGGTCAGTTTCGGAAAGCTCAACAATGTGCGGGAGGCGATCGACATCTGCCGTACCTCGCGCACGATCCTCGGTGCCAACGGGATCTCGCTGGAGTACCCGGTGATGCGCCATGCGACGAATCTGGAGTCGGTGCTCACCTACGAGGGAACCGTGGAGATGCACCAGTTGGTACTGGGCAAGGCGCTCACCGGTCTTGACGCGTTCCGCTAGACCGTCCGGCGAGCGCCCTGCTCAGCTCTGGTTGAAGAAGCCGTCGGCCGGCCGGCCGACGGCTTCGGTCACCACCTGGGTGTCGGCCGGGGTCAGCAGGAAGACCCGGGTGGCCACGCGTTCGATCGAGCCGCGCAGTCCGAAGATCAGCCCGGCGGCGAAATCCACGACACGCTTCGCGTCGGTGGGGTCCATGGTCGTGAGGTTGACGATCACCGGGACGCCGTCCCGGAAGAGTTCTCCGATGGCCCGTGCGTCCCGGAAGCTGTCCGGGGTGACGGTGGCGATCCGGCGGCCCGTCTCCTCGGCCGCCTCGGACGCGACCTGCACCCGGGGGTCGGTCACCCAGGCCTGGCCTCCGGTCCCGGTCTGCGCGCCCTCGGCGTACTCGTCGTCGTAGTACCGCTCGTCGTTGTCCTCCACGAGGCCCAGCCAGGCACTCGCCTTGCGCACCGATCCCATGGATGCCTCCTCTCACCGCGGTTCCGTGGCGTTCCGCATCTCTTTCGTATCCCTATGGTCGTCCATGATGCGGATCGTGCGCCAAGTGGATAGTCGGCGCGCAGGGTGTTCGTGACGGTACTGATGCAGAAGATCTGGCGGTTTGTCAGGGTTCCTCCCGCATAAGGGGTCAGAAAGAAAGAAAATATGATGCCCCAGGCCGTACGGGTGACATGGGGGACGTACGGGTGAACGGGCCGCTCGATACGATGCACCTCGCGCGGCCGCAGGGGTGCGGTGCGAAGGTGAACGACTCTCGGGGGACCGTCGTGTTCGGAATAGTCAGGCCCTGTGCCCATCGGTTGTCCGAGGGGCTCCGGACCGAGTGGATGGCCCATCTCTGCGGGCTCTGTCTCGCACTTCGCTCGGATCACGGGCAATTCGCCCGGATCGTCACGAACTATGACGGTCTGATTGTTTCTGTTCTGACGGAGGCTCAGTCCGAGCGCACCACCGGCTGGCGGCGCACGGCGGGGCCCTGCCCGCTGCGCGCCATGCGGACCGCGCCGGTCGCCCGCGGCGAGGGCGCCAGGCTGGCCGCCGCCGTCTCCCTGGTGCTGGCCTCGGCCAAGGTCCGGGACCACGTCGCCGACGGGGACGGCCTGTTGAGGCGCCGCCCGGTCGCCGCCGCCGCGCGCCGGGTCGCCGCGGGCTGGGACCGGGCCGGCGCGCGCACCGGCGCACAGCTCGGCTTCGACACGGCGCTGCTCGTGGACGCCGTCGACCGGCAGACCGGCATCGAACTGATCGCCGGGCCCGGCACCCCGCTGCTCACCGTCACCGAACCCACCGAGACCGCCACCGCGGCCGCCTTCGCCCACACTGCGGTGCTGGCCGGCAAGCCGCAGAACGCGGCGCCGCTCGCCGAGGCCGGCCGCCTCTTCGGACGCCTGGCGCATCTGCTGGACGCCGTGGAGGACCAGGAGGCTGACGCCGCGTCGGGTGCCTGGAACCCGCTCACCGCCACCGGCACCTCGCGGGCCGAGGCCCGGCGGCTGTGCGACGACGCGCTGCACGGCGTACGGCTGGCGCTGCGCGACGCGGAATTCACCGATGACAAACTGGCCCATGTGCTGCTGGCGCACGAACTGCGCCAGTCGGTGGACCGGGCCTTCGGCACCACGGCGTGCTCGCACCAGGCCGGTGCCGTGCTCCTGGACGGAGCTGCCGGTCCGTCAGCCGCCCGGCCGGCCGGGTCCTTCGGGCCGGTGCCGGGCAATCCGTACGCCCCGGGGCCGGGCGGCCCGGGCGGTCCGCCGCAGCCGCCGCCCGAGCCCCCGCGCGACCGGCGCGGTCTGATCATGGGCTGCCTGGTGTGGGCGGGCCTGGCCTGCACCTGCCAGATGTGCTGCGGCACGTTCGAGGACCCGTGGAGCCACCAGCGCCGCGAGGGACTGTGCAGCCAGTGCGACTGCGGTGACTGCTGCGATGCGTGCGACTGCTGCAGCAACTGCGGGGACTGCTGCGACGGGTGCTGCTGCGATTGCGACTGCAGCTGCTGAGGACGGAGGACCGGACGGGGGCGGGGACCGGACTGGGCGGGGACCGGATCACTTGATCTCCGGCGGCGAGATCCGCGAGGTCGTGATCGCGGACTCGCCGATGCCCCACTTCTTCAGGATCCGGTCGTAGGTGCCGTCCGCCTTGAGACCGTTCACCGCGGCCCGGAACGCGGGAGCCAGCCGGGTGCCCTTCTTGAAGGCGAAGCCGACGTCGAGACGCTTGAACTCGTTGAGGAAGCGCACGCCCTCCTGCTGCCGCACCGCGTACCGCAGTCCGTTGATGGTCGACATCACCACATCGCTGCGGCCCTGCTGGAGCGAGGCCCAGGTGGCGCCCTGGTCGTTGTACGTCTTCACGTCGTACGGCTCGCGGCCCGCGTCGGAGCACAGGTGGCGGCTCTCCTCCAGGGTCACCTCGAAGGTGGTGCCCGCGCCGGTGCCCACGGTCAGGCCGCAGAGCTGGGTGAGATCGGTGACCTTCTTCAGCTTGCTGTCGTCACGGACCGCGAAACCCTGGCCGTCATTGATGTACGTGACGAAGTCGATCGTTCTGCGGCGTTCCTCGGTCACCCCGAAGTTCCCGGTGCCCACGTCGTACTTCCCGCTGTCCAGCGCCGGCAGGATCGCCTCGAAGGAGGCCACCTCGCGGGTGAGGCGCAGGCCGAGCTTCCGGGCGACCGCGTCCGCGAAGTCGATGTCCGTGCCGGCCACCGTTCTCCCGTCGGCGAGGTAGGTGGAGCCCGGCGGGCTGCCGACACTCGCGGCGACGGTCAGGGTCCTGGCGGCGCGGACATCGGCGGGCAGCAGCTTCGCCGCCGCCTCGTCCTCGCGTACCGAGGAGACGACATCGGCCGTCGGCACCTTCCCCTCGGCGGCCGCGGCGCCGGCCGGTGCGGCCGCCGGATCACCGGACCCGCACGCGGTGAGGGCCAGGGCGGCGACGGTGATCAGTGCGAAGGCAGCGGTGTGCCGGGTCCGGGGCATGAGGTGTGGTTCTCCAGAGTCGTCGGCCGTGAGCGGTCGAGCCGGCGTCGGGGCAGCACGCGGCGACCCCACGGTCGGGGCGAAGGGCGGCGGAGCGAGGGGAGGGAGGAACGGTGTTGTGTACGGGAGGACACGCGGGGAGGCGCTCAGGCGCCGCACACGGCGCCGGGCGAAGACAAGCGAAAAGCAGGGGGTCGGCTCAACAGGAGGCGGACCACACGCGACCGAAGTCGATGTGGGAGCGCTTGACCAGCCACTGCTGCGAATGCATGGCCCCAGTGGAACAGGCATCCGGTGGTCCGTCAACCGAGCCCCGGCGCACGGCTCACAGTGTGGACGAGCTTGACAACGCGCGACGAACAGCGATTGTCTCGGAGGCGGACCGGCGCTGAGGGGCCCGGTCCGTGTTGTGTTCCGGGCCGAAGGCACGCCCCGTGTTCGATCTCTGCATCCACGGAGCCCTCGCATGTCCGCGCAGACAGACACCTTCCCCCAGTCTCCCCCCGCCCCGCTCGCGAAGAGCGACAGAACCGATCGGCTCCGGATCGTCCCGGTGCGCCGAACGGGCCAGTGGACAGCGGCCGTTGCCGTACTGGCGCTGCTCGCCCTGGTGCTGAACTCCGTCATCCGCAACGACGCCTTCCAGTGGGATGTCGTCGCCGAATACTTCACTACCGCCGCGGTGCTGCGCGGCCTCGGCCTCACCCTCTGGCTCACGGCGCTGGTCATGGTGCTGGGATTCGTCCTCGGCACCCTGCTGGCCGTCCTCAGGCTCTCCGCCAACCACGTTCTGCGGGCGGTCGGTTGGGGGTATGTCTGGCTGTTCAGATCCACCCCGATCCTGGTCCAGCTGCTGTTCTGGTTCAACATCGGCGCGCTCTACCCGCAGATCCTCGGCGTCCGTACGGTGAACCTCCTCGGCCCCGTCACGGTGGCCGTCATCGGACTCACCCTGCACGAGGCCGCGTACGCCGCCGAAGTCGTCCGCGGCGGCATCCTCTCCGTCGAACGCGGACAGATCGAGGCCGCCCAGTCGCTCGGCCTCGGACCCTGGCGCCGCTTCCACCGCATCGTCCTCCCGCAGGCGATGCGCTCCATCGTCCCGCCCGCCGGGAACATGCTGATCGGCACCCTCAAGGGCACCTCGATCGTCAGCGTCATCGCCGTGCAGGACCTGCTGTACTCCGTGCAGCTCGTGTACCACCGCACCTATCAGGTCATCCCGCTGCTGCTGGTCGCCACCATCTGGTACGCCGTGGTCACCTCGCTGCTGAGCATCGGCCAGCACTACGTCGAGCGGCACTACGCACGCGGCACGGCGGGTGCCCGGTGAGCGGGACGCCGACGCTCGTGGTCATAGGCGCCGGACCGCGCGGCACCGGCCTGATCGAGCGCATCGCCGCCAACGCCCCCACCCTGTACGGAGACCGCCCGCTGACCATCCACCTCGTCGACCCGTACCCGCCCGGCGGCGGGCGGATCTGGCGGCACGACCAGTCGCCGCTGCTCTGGATGAACTCCATGGCCGAGGACGTCACGATGTTCACCGACGACACCGTCCGCCAGGAGGGACCGACCCGCCCGGGGCCCGCGCTGCACACCTGGGCGGCGGACATCCGGGACGGCCGGCTCGACCTCCCGGACGGGACCGGCGCGGACCCCGGACTCCTCGACGAGATCAAGGCGCTGGAGGGTACCGGCTTCCCCAGCAGACGGCTGCAGAGCGTCTATCTGCGCTGGGTCTACGAGCAGTCCGTGGCCGCCCTCCCGGAAGGCATCACCGTGCACTGGCACCGGGGCAGCGCCCTGCGGGTCTCCGGCCCGCGCGAAGGCCGCCAGCGGGTCTGGCTGGCGGGACGCGGCAGCCCGCTGCTCACCGACGCCGTCGTCGTCACCATCGGCCACCTCGAAGCCGAACCGGAGCCGGAACAGGTACGGCTGGCCGACTTCGCGGACCGGCACGGACTCCTCCACCTGCCACCGGACTTCACCGCCGACACCGACCTGACCGCGGTGCCCGCCGGCGAACCGGTCGTCGTACGGGGCTTCGGGCTCGCCTTCGTCGACCTGATGGTGCTGCTCACCGAGGGCCGCGGCGGACGGTACGAGGACGGCGAGTACGTGCCGTCCGGCCGGGAGCCCGTGCTCCACGTCGGATCGCGCCGGGGCGTCCCGTACCACTCCAAGATCGGCTACACCTGGGACGGCGAACGGCCGCCGCTGCCGCGCTTCCTCGGCCCGGAGCGGACCGAGGCGCTGCTCGCGGCCGGCCGGCCGGTCGACTTCCGGCGCGATGTGTGGCCACATGTCGACAAAGAGCTCGGCTACGCCCACTACCACCGGCTCTTCACCGCCCACCCCGAGCGCACCACCGGCGACTGGGCCGGCTTCGAGGCGAAGTACACCGCCGCCGACCCGACAGGATCCGAACTGGCCGCCCTGGTCGCCGCCACCGTCCCCGACCCCGCGGACCGGCTCGACCTCGAAGCGCTAGACCACCCCCTGGACGGGGTGCGCCACCCCTCGTTCGACGCACTCCAGGAAGGGCTGCGCGGCTACATCACCGCCGACCTGGAACGCCGCCACGACCCCGGTCACAGCCCGGACCTCGCCGTCTTCCTCGGACTGCTGTCCGTCTACGGGCAGTTGATCCGGCTCGGCGACCTCGGCGGCTGGTGGCACGGCTTCTTCAGCTATCTCGCCTCCGGCCCGCCCGGACCCCGGCTGCACCAGCTCCTCGCGCTCTCCCGGGCCGGTGTCGTCCGCTTCCTCGGCGCCGGAATGACCGTCGAGACCGACGAGCGGCGGGGCCTCTTCCTGGCGGGCAGCGCCACTGTGCCGGGACAGCGGATAGCGGCCCGCACCCTGGTCGAGGCCCGGCTGCCCGACCCCACCCTGGAACGCACCCGCAGCCCACTGCTCCAGGAGCTGTACGAGGACGGGGCCGCCACCACCGCCACCGGGCTGCTCCCGGTAGCCCCCGACAGCGGCCGGATCCTGGGCCGCGACGGCCGGCCGCACCCGCGCCGCTTCGCGCTCGGCCCGTTCACCACCGCCCGCGCCGGCGGGGCGTTCACCCGGCCGCGCACCGGCGGACCGGCCTTCCGGCAGAACGACGCCACCGCCCGTACGGCACTCACCCTCCTGCGGGACCTCGCCTGTACCGAGGGCTGACCGCGACCTCGCGCACGCCCCCGCCCCGCCCTCGTACACCGCGGCCCAAGGACCCCTCATGTCCCTCACCAGCGATCCACCCGCCGACAGAGCGACCGGGCCACGCCACGCCGCTCCTGCCGATGGCCACCCCACACTCACCGTCGTCCCGCCGCGTCACCCCTGGCGCCGGCCGGAGGCCGCCGCGGCACACGGGATCCCCCGGCACCGGCGACTGCGCCGGACCGTGCTCCCGCAGGCGATGCGCTCCGTCCTCCACCACCACGTCGAACGTCACCACGCCCAGGGGGCCACGCGATGAGCACCACCACCGGATCCACCGACGCCATGGTCGAGATCCGCTCCGTGCACAAGCGCTTCGGCAGCCTCGAAGTGCTGCGCGGCATCGACCTGTCCGTACGCACCGGAGAGGTCACCGTCGTCCTCGGCCCGTCCGGCTCCGGCAAGTCCACACTGCTGCGCACCATCAACCACCTGGAGAAGGTCGACCACGGCTGGATCAGCGTCGACGGCACCCTGGTCGGCTACCGCAGGGACGGCGACAAGCTGTACGAGCTGCCCGAGCGCGAGGTGCTGCGCCGGCGCACCCGGATCGGCTTCGTCTTCCAGAACTTCAACCTCTTCCCGCACCTGACCGTGCTGGAGAACATCGTCGAGGCCCCGGTCGCCGTCCTCGGCCGGCCGAAGAAGGAAGCCGTCGCCGCCGCGGAGAAGCTGCTGGCCAGGGTCGGGCTCGCCGACCGGGCGGCGGCCTACCCCGGGCAGCTCTCCGGCGGACAGCAGCAGCGGGTCGCCATCGCCCGCGCGCTGGCCCTCGAACCCGGGCTGCTGCTCTTCGACGAGCCGACCTCGGCGCTCGACCCCGAACTGGTCGGCGAAGTCCTCGACGTCATCAAGGATCTGGCGCTCCGGGGCACCACCATGATCGTCGTCACGCACGAGATCGGCTTCGCCCGTGAGGTCGCCGACACCGTCGTCTTCATGGACGAGGGACGCGTCGTCGAACAGGGCGCCCCCGGCGACGTACTCGACCGTCCGGCCCACGAGCGCACCCGTGCCTTCCTGTCCAAGGTCCTGTGATGCCCGGCAGCTGAGCCCGCACGGCCCGCGAGAGCCCGCGGCTGTCCCCAAGAGCCCGAGAGAGTCCCGAGAGAGCCCTGAGAGGTATTCACTCCATGCCTGCCACCGCACCACTGCACCTGGCCGCCGAGATCGGCGGTCCGCCCAGCTACGATCCCGGGCACCACGTCGCCCTCGCCCGGCTCGCCGAGCACGGCGCCCTGGACTTCGTCACACTCGGCGACTCCTTCGCCAGACCCGGCCTCGACGCGCTCGCGGTGCTCTCCCGGGTCGCGCCCGCCACCGGCCGGGTCGGCCTGGTGCCCACCGTCACCACCACCCACACCGAGCCGTTCCACGTGGCGTCCGCCGTCGCCACCCTGGACTGGGTGAGCCGCGGCCGGGCGGGCTGGTACGTCGATGTGTCGACCACCGGGGCCGAGGCCCGGCTGTTCGGCCGGCGCCCGGCGGCGCCCGCCGACGAGCTGTGGCGCGAGGCCGGTGACAGCGCCGAGGTGAGTGCCCGGCTGTGGGACAGCTGGGAGGACGACGCCGAGATCAGGGATGTCGCCACCGGCCGCTTCGTCGACCGGGACAAGCTGCACTACATCGACTTCGAGGGCGCCGCCTTCTCCGTCCGGGGCCCGGCCATCGTGCCCCGGCCCCCGCAGGGGCACCCGGTCACCGTCGTCGACGGCACCGGCGGCCCGGCCCGGGAGACCGCGGCCCGCCACGCGGATGTCGCCCTGATCCGGGCCACCACCCCCGAGCAGGCCGCCGCGGCCCGTACCGATCTGCGCCGGCGCGCCGCGGCGTACGGACGCGACCCCGGCACGCTCCGGGTCCTGGTCGCGCTCACCGTCGACCTCGGCGACGTCGAGACCGCCCCGGAACCGGGACTGGAGAGCGGACCACCGCTCGCCGCGGGCGGCTCGTACTACCGGGGCGGCCCGGTCGACCTCGCCGAACTGATCACCCGGTGGCACCGCGGCGGCGCGGCGGACGGCTTCCACCTGACGCCCATCAGCCCCGGGCGCGACCTCGAACGGATCGTCAACGGCACCGTGGCGCTGCTCCAGCACCGCAGCCTGTTCCGCACCTTCTATCCCGGCGGCACCCTCCGCGAACACCTGGGGCTGGCCCGCCCCGCCAACCGGTACGCCCTCGAAGGAGGACGGGCATGAGCACCGCGACGAGGCAGATGCATCTCGCCGCCCACTTCCCGGGCGTCAACAACACCACCGTCTGGGCGGACCCACGCTCCGGGAGCCAGATCGACTTCTCCTCCTTCGAGCACCTCGCCCGCACCGCGGAGCGCGGCAGGTTCGACTTCTTCTTCCTCGCCGAGGGGCTGCGGCTGCGCGAGCACAACGGCCGCATCCACGACCTGGACGTGCTCGGCCGCCCCGAATCCCTCACCGTGCTGGCCGCGCTGGCGGCCGTCACCGACCGGCTCGGCCTCGCCGCCACCGTCAACGCCACCTTCAACGAGCCGTACGAACTGGCCCGCCGCCTGGCCACCCTCGACCACCTCAGCGAGGGCCGGGCGGCCTGGAACGTCGTCACCTCCTTCGACGCCTTCACCGGGGAGAACTTCCGGCGCGGCGGGTATCTCGACCGGGCCGACCGGTACACCAGGGCCGCCGAGTTCGTCGCCACCGCCCGCGAACTGTGGGACACCTGGACCCCCGACGGCACCCCGCGCCCGTTCGCGCACCGGGGGCAGCACTTCGCCATCGAGGGCGAGTTCACCGTCCCGCGCTCCCCGCAGGGCCATCCGGTCGTCATCCAGGCCGGTGACTCGCCGGACGGCCGCGAGTTCGCCGCGTCCACCGCCGACATCGTCTTCACCCGGCACGGCACCCTGGAGTCGGGCCGTGCCTTCTACGCCGACGTCAAGGCGCGGATGGCGAAGTACGGCCGGGACCCCGGCCAGCTGAAGATCATGCCCGGGGTCACCTTCGTACTCGGCGACACCGACGCCGAGGCCCAGGAGCGGGCGGCCGGGATCCGCCGCCTGCAGGTCTCCCCGCAGAACGCGCTGCTGGCCCTGGAGCAGGTCTGGGGCCGCGACCTGTCCGCCCTCGACCCCGACGGGCCACTGCCGGACATCGACCCGGACCCCGGATCCTCGCTGGTCCAGGGCCGGGTCAAGCACGGTGACCCTCTTGCCGTCGCGGCGCGCTGGCGGGCGCTGTCCGAGGAGAAGGGGCTGTCCATCCGGCAGACCGTCATCGAGACGACCGGCCGGCAGTCCTTCATCGGCAGCCCCCGGACGGTCGCGGAGCAGCTCACCGGGTTCGTCGCCGCCGACGCCGCCGACGGATTCATCCTGGTACCCCATCTCACCCCCGGCGGCCTGGACGACTTCGTCGACCGGGTCGTCCCGCTGCTCCAGGAGCGCGGAGTGTTCCGCTCCGAATACGGCGGCCCCACTCTGCGTTCCCATCTCGGGCTCGCCGAGCCGGTATGGAAGGGTTGACCGCATGAGCACGGACGCACAGCAGCCGCACGGATCCGAGCAGGCGGCACAGGACTGGAAGCACTGGCACGAGGAGCGCACCGCCACGGTCGCCGGACCCTACGGACCGCTCTCCCTCACCGGCACCCACTGGCTCTCCGACCATCCGGAGGGCCGCATCCCCGGGGTACCCGGGCAATGGCGGGAGGACGGCGACGAGCTGGTGCTCAGCGCCTCTGCCGCGGACGGGCTGACCGTCGACGGCGAGCCCTTCACCGGTCAGGTCCGTCTCACCGCCGACCGCGGCCCGATCGCCGCTTCGCGCGTCGCGCACGGCGAGCGGCGGCTGGTCGTGCTGAGCCGCGAAGGGCTCTGGGCGGTACGGGACTTCGACCCGGACTCCCCGGCCCGGCGCGCCTTCCGGGCCATCGAGGCCACCCCGTACGACGCCCGCTGGGCGCTGCCGGGAACCTTTCGCCCGTACGACAGCGCCCGCACGGTCCGGGTCGAGAACGCCGACGGGGTCGAGCGCGGTCTCGGGCTCGCCGGTGAGATCGCCTTCGAGGTCGACGGTACGGAGCACACGCTGCACGTCGCGGTCGAGCCCGACGGCTCGCTCTGGGCGGTCTTCGCCGACGCCACCAGCGGGAACAGCAGCTACCGCTTCCGGTTCCTGCGGCCCGCGGCACCCGCCGAGGACGGCAGCGTGACGGTCGACCTCAACCGCGCGCTGCTGCCGCCGTGCGCCTTCGCGGACCACTTCATCTGCCCCTTCCCGCCGCCCGGCAACACCCTTTCCGTCGCCGTCGAGGCGGGGGAGCGCAACCGCGTCGACGGCTGACGTAACGTCATATTGCGTCGGAGCGGCGGCCCCGGCAGCTTCCCTGCTGCCGGGGCCGTTGCCGTGCGGTCGGGGCAAGTCCGGGCCAGAGGGCCCTCTTGCGCCACAAGTTGACGCCTTGAATACTCCCGAGCAGCGCTTGTCAGGAGCACGGCATGTCCGCGGTGCGGGCTCACAGCCGTGCGAACGACTGCGCCTCACGGGTCCGACCACCCCACGGGCGGACCCCCGACTTCCCCTCGGGAGGAATGAAAAGTGAGGATCAAGCGCACCACCCCCCTCAGCGGCACCGCGAGACGCACCAGGGCCGTCGCCATCGCCGCGGGCCTCGTCGCCGTCGCAGCCCTCGCCGTCCCCACCGCCCAGGCCGACACCAACACCACCTTCAGCACCGCGCAGCTCTCCGCCGCGAGCGACGCCGTGCTCGGCGCCGACGTGGCGGGCACCGCGTGGAACGTCGACCCGGTGAGCAAGAAGCTCGTGGTCACCGTCGACCGCACGGTCTCGAAAGCCGAGATCGAACAGATCAAGCAGTCCGCCGGGGTCAACGCCGGCGCCCTGAAGATCGAGCGCACCACCGGGAAGATCAGCAAACTGCTCTCCGGCGGCGACGCGATCTACGCCCCCGGCTGGCGCTGCTCCCTCGGCTTCAACGTCCGCAGCGGCAGCACCTACTACTTCCTGACCGCCGGTCACTGCACCGACGGCAACCCGCCCTGGTACACCAACTCGTCGAACTCGACCAGCATCGGCCCGACGGTCGGCTCCAGCTTCCCGACCAACGACTACGGCCTGGTCCGGTACGACAACGCCTCGGTCTCTCACGAGGGCACCGTCGGCAGCGTCGACATCACCAGCGCGGCCAACGCCACGGTCGGCATGTCCGTCACCCGGCGCGGCTCCACCACCGGCACCCACAGCGGCTCGGTCACGGGCCTCAACGCCACGGTCAACTACGGCGGCGGGGACATCGTCTACGGCATGATCAAGACCAATGTCTGCGCGGAGCCCGGCGACTCCGGCGGCCCGCTCTACTCCGGCTCCAAGGCGATCGGCCTCACCTCCGGCGGCAGCGGCGACTGCTCCTCGGGCGGTACGACGTACTTCCAGCCGGTCACCGAGGCGCTCAGCGCGTACGGGGTCAGCGTCTACTGACACCCCCGCACCCCCGGTCCGGCGCTCGAACACCCGGCCGACCGAGAAGGAGCCCCTGCCCGAATGCCGGGCGGGGGCTCCCGCTCACCCCGCGGCTTTTGAGAGGATGTGGGGCAGGTCGGTCACGCAGGAGCAACGGGGGCGGGTGCTGAGCCAGCCGGAGGGACGACCTCCGGAACCCCCGGCAGACACCTCAGGGGGTTCCAGGTCCGTGAAACGCATCGGAGTGACCGGTCATCGCACCATCCCGCAGGAGGCCCAGGCCCATGTGCTGTCGGGGTTACGGGCGGCGCTCTGCGGCCTCGAAGGCTCCCTGGAGGCACTCTCCAGCCTGGCGGTGGGGGCGGACCAGATCTTCGCCGACCTCGCGCTGGCCTGCGGCGCCGACCTCACCGTGGTGATCCCGAGCGGCGACTACGAGTCCTGCTTCGAGGACGCCGCCGAACTCGCCCGCTACCGGGCCCTCAAGGACCGGGCGGTCCGTGAGGTCCGGCTCGGCTACCCGCACTCCACCGACGAGGCGTACTACGCGGCCGGCGCGTACATCGCCGAGCACTGCGACCGGCTGCTCGCGGTGTGGGACGGCAGGCCGGCCCGCGGCCTCGGCGGCACGGGCGACATCGTGACGTACGCCCGCAGCCTGGGCCGCCCGGTCACGGTGATCTGGCGCGAGGGCGTGGAGCGGGGCTGACCGCGGCCGCCCGGCGTCACTGACGTTACGTCACATCTGGTGCCGGGCAAGCCAGTCGGTGTGCTGCGGGGAGACGATGCGCTCGGTCTCGAACACCGCGCCCGGCCACTGACGCTCGGTCAGCGTGGTCTCCATCGCCACCTGCATCGCCTCCAGGTCCTCCTCCACCAGTGAGTGGGCCGAGATCAGCGGGTGGTGGCGGCGCATCTCGCTCCACGCCAGACACGAGGCAGCCGCGGCCGACAGCACCCCCGTCAGGGCGAAGGACTGGGTGACAGAGAACGTCCGCAACAGGGCGAGGACCAGCGCGAGAGCGGTCAGCGCGGCAATGGTGGTCGACCAGACCAGGGTGGCGCGCCGCGACACCTCCTGCCGCCTGCGGTACCAACTTCTCTGCTCGATGAGGCGGTCCCGCACATACGTCTCCTTGCGTACGGTGAACGCCTTGTCCCGTAACGCGCGCATCGATTCGGTGATCAGGCCGCCCGAATCGGCCGTCAGGTCGCGGGGGTCGGCCCACCCCACCTTGCGAAGCTCCTGGAGGCCCTCTTCGAGACGGTTCGCGAACACCGCCTCCGGGTGTTGGGTACCGGTGTCGAAAGGTGATCCGTGCACCGAGTAACGCCAGCACATCGACTTGATGAACTCTGCCGCCGAGCGGTTCAGTTGCCAATGCGACTTTGCTTTGCGCCGGGCGGAGAGGTACGTCGTGATCAGGACACCCAGGTAGGCCAACACGCTGACGGCATCGGTGAGTTGAAACGTGTCACCCAGCTCGGCGTGCCAGGGGACCGCGGCCGGCGCGGCCCCCGTGACCAGGAGAATCAGTTGGACGCGGGTGGTGTTCACCGCCTCCCGCTGCCTCGCGATGGCGATCTCGTCCGTGTGGTGAAAGAGCGCCGGAAGGTCGGCGTTCCTGAAGACCATGCTCCGGAGCGGCCCGGGAAGCGCCGTCATGTTCACTCCCGTCTGCGGTTATGTCGTCACCTCAATGGCGGAATCGGTGGTTCCGTTTGATTCGGGACGGCCTCGTGCGACGCTCTCGTTACAAGTGGTCGTCCTCAGTTGCCAATCGAGGTCATGAGAGTAAAGTCGTGCCGCCGGACACTGCAATGGTGCAGATACTGTTGCTGCATTCCTGTCCGGAACCATTCCATCGGAACAAACCCCCTCAAGGACGGCCGTGAACACCTCTGAATCCTCCCGCTCCTTCGCCGTTGCGAAGAAGAGCCGTGTGCCGCTCGCCCAGATCGATGTCCGCGGCAGTGCCGCTGCCCGGAAGCTCGCCCGCGTACACGCCGTGTCGGACGGTCGCCCCACCCAGGCATCGACCTTCAACTCGGCGCTCTGAAACAACCCGCCGAACGCCTCGTGAACCGAAGCTCCGAGCACCCCCTTCGGGCTGGCTAGACTGGTGGAATGACAGGACCCCTGGTCCCTTTCCGCGAAGTCGTTCTCAAGGTTCACAGCAGGTGTGATCTCGCCTGTGACCATTGCTATGTCTATGAACATGCAGATCAGAGCTGGCGAACCCGGCCCAGGACAATCTCTGATGATGTCATTTTCCGGACTGCTCAGCGCTTGGCCGAGCATGCCAAGGCACATGCACTGCCCTCCGTGTCAGTGATCCTGCACGGAGGGGAGCCTCTACTGGCGGGGCCCGCCCGATTGCGGCGAGTCTGCGAAGTGCTCACCTTCGCCTTCGACGGCGTCGCGGAACTCGACCTCCGTATCCATACCAACGGACTCCAGCTCAGTCCGCGGTATCTCGACCTCTTCGACGAGTTCGACGTCAGGGTCGGCATCTCCCTCGACGGCGACCGGGCCGCCAACGACCGGCACCGCCGCTACGCGGACGGACGCAGCAGCCACCCCCTGGTCCTGAAGGCCGTCGAACTGCTCCGGCAGGAGCGCTACCGCCACCTCGATCTCGGGCTCCTGTGCACCGTCGACATCGAGAACGACCCGATCGCGGTCCTCGACGCGCTCACCGAGCTCGATCCGCCGCTCATCGACTTCCTGCTCCCGCACGCCACCTGGGACGACCCGCCGCCCCGCCCGGACGGTTCGCCCACCGCCTACGCCGACTGGCTCCTCGCGGTCTTCGACCGCTGGCAGGAGCAGGGGCGCCCGGTGCCGGTGCGGCTCTTCTCCTCGGTGCTGTCCACGCTGAGCGGCGGTCCCAGCCTCACCGAGTCGCTGGGGCTCGCCCCGACCGACCTCGTCGTCGTCGAGACCGACGGCCAGCTGGAGCAGGTCGACTCGCTCAAGAGCGCCTACGAAGGCGCCGCGGCCACCGGCTTCGACGTCTTCACCCACACCTTCGACGAGGTGGCGGCCCACCCCGGGGTGCAGGCCCGTCAGCTCGGGCTGGCCGGCGTCAGCGAGGCCTGCCGCCGCTGTCCCGTCGTGCGGTCGTGCGGCGGCGGCCTCTACACCCACCGGTACCGCTCCACCGGGCCGTCCGGAGAGTTCGACAACCCCTCCGTGTACTGCGAGGACCTGGCCGCCCTGGTGCGCGGCATCGAGGCACGCACGGCCGCGTCGCTCGTCGCGCCGGAGCTGGCCGACCCGGCCGAGCTGGCCGCCTCCCAGCGAGACCTCACCCGAATGCTGCTGGCCCGGCTGAACGCCGACGTCGAGCAGCGGGGCGACGAGTGCTGGGACCGGGCCTGGGAGCTGGCCGTAGCCGTCGAGGCCTCCGAGGAGGGGGCCCGCGGCCTGGACGAGGTGCTGTCCCACCCGTACACCCGCACCTGGCTGCTCCGCGCCCTGGAGGCGCTCCACGAACGGCCGGGGGCGGTGCGGGACGCGCTGCGGCTGCCCGCGTATCTCGCGGCCGCCGCCGTACGGGCCGGACTCGACCTCCGGGTGGATGTGGGCTACACGGACGGCAGGCTGGTCCTGCCGGGCCTCGGCGAGTTGCGGATCGGGGGAGCGGGGGAGCGCGGCACAGCGCGGGTACGTGCCGTCGAGGGCGGCCTCCTGGTCCGGCGGGACGACGGGGATCCGGCCGAGCGGCGGATCACCCTGTCGGCGGCCGCCGGTCCCGGCTGGCGGCCGGTGCGCCGACTGGTGGTGCCCGGTGGGGCGTCCGGCCCGGCGCTCGACCTGGTGCTCGACGACCTCGACCCGTACCGCGACTGCTTCGCCGCGCCGGCCGCGGCCGCGCTCGACGACCGCG
Organism: Streptomyces sp. NPDC007164; assembly: GCF_040634135.1. Taxonomy (NCBI): domain Bacteria; kingdom Bacillati; phylum Actinomycetota; class Actinomycetes; order Kitasatosporales; family Streptomycetaceae; genus Streptomyces; species Streptomyces sp. NPDC007164. The sequence goes on along the minus strand of NZ_JBEYFB010000020.1, from coordinate 124,721 downwards.
CCGCCGCGGACCTGTTGGGCAGGATCGGTGAGGCCTGGGCGCTGATCGGGGAGAGGGCGCCGGCGCGGGCCGCGGAGACGGCCGGACGCCTCACCACCCTCACGCCGCTCACCGGCCTCGCCCCCGCCGAACCCGCCGTGGGCCGGCACGGCCGGGGCGCGCTGGGCATCGCAGCGGACGGCAGCGCCGAGGAGTTGGCGCTCGCACTGCTGCGCGGATCGCGGCGGGCCGAATTGCAGGCGCTGGCCGATGTCACGGATCTTTACGCGGCGGACGGCTCCTGGGAACATCGGATTCCTTGGGAGGAAGAATCAGTTCCGTTTTCCCGGTTGCTGGCCGACACCTATGAGCGGATGGCGTTGGGGGCATTCGAGCCGCGCTGTCTGGAGGGCGTACCGCAGGCCCTCGACACACTGGAGGGTGCCGCCGAGCTGACCGTGAGTGGAAAGCGGCTGCTGGATCTGATGCGAAAAGAGATCTGAGGGTCGAATTCCGGTTCGGACGGAACGCCGGTGAACACGGGACAACTGGGAGGAACAGCCGCAGACCGAATTCGATCAAGAAAATGTTCGGCCGAACCCGGGAACGTATGACTGAAAACCGGCGTTGAATGACCGAACGTCATGGGGGTGGAGCAACGTCCGCTCCGGAATGATGAATTCGCTCGCATTCACTTCAGTCCCCGGATGCGGGTGCTCACACAGGACGGGGGTCGTGTGCACGCAACAACGCAGCAGCGAGCGGCGGACCATCGGCCGTACTTCTTCTTGAGTTATGCCCATACACCGGGCTACGGCCGAGGAACGGACCCCGATATGTGGGTCGAACGCCTCTTCAAGGATCTCTGTGACCATGTGCTGGCCATGACGGATCTGCCCGCGGGCGCGCCCGCGGGGTTCATCGACCGCGAGATACGCTCCGGCGAGGGCTGGTCCGAACGGCTCGGTGAGGTGCTCGCCACCTGCCGGGTGTTCGTTCCGCTGTTCTCGCCGCGCTACTTCGCGAGCGAGATGTGCGGCAAGGAGTGGTATGCCTTCGCCCAGCGCGCCATCCACCACCGGGCCCGTTCCAACCAGCGGGCCGAGGCGATCGTCCCGGCCCTCTGGGTACCGGTACCCCCGAGCCAACTCCCCGGCCCCGCCGAGAGATTACAGTTCAACCACCGTGATTTCGGGGACCGTTATGTCAGTGACGGACTCTACGGACTCATCAAACTCCGGCTCTTCGCCGAGGAGTACGAGCGCGCGGTGTACGAACTCGCCAAGCGCATCGTCAATGTCGCCGACACCATAAGGATCGGCACCGGCCGCCCCGTCGACTACCGGCTGGCGCCCAGTGCCTTCGGCCCGCCCAACAGCTCGGTGGGCGGCCCCCGTCCCATGCAGGTCACCATCGCCGCCGCCACCCGGCACGACCTGCCCGCAGGCCGCAACCCCGACTACTACGGCGACAGTCCGCAGGACTGGAACCCCTACCACCCGGCCGCCGCGCGCCCACTGGCCTACGTCGCCGAGGACCTGGTGCGCTCCCTCAACTACCAGGCGACCATCTCCTCCTTCGACGAGGAGACCGGGCACGGGGAAGGCAAGCAGCCGCCCAGCAGGCCGGAGATCCTGCTCGTGGACCGCTGGGCCCTGCAGGACGAGGACCGGTGCCGTCGGCTCGCCGCCTTCGACGCCGAGAACCGCCCCTGGGTGACGATGATCGTGCCGTGGAACCGGGAGGACCACGAGAGCATGGCGGCCGAGGCCGAACTGACCGAGAAGCTCGAACAGACCATGCCGACCAAGATGCGCCAGGGACGGGCCTACTGCCGGGCCGCGGCCAAGGGCGTCCCCAGCATGGAGGCCTTCGGGCAGCTCCTGCCGCAGGTCGTCGAGGTGGCGGCCCAGCAGTACCTGAGACACGCGGCGGTGTACCCACCGGCCACCGGCGGCGGACACTCCGAACGGACGCGGCTGCTGGGGCCGATGGCACAGACGAACCACACCCCCGAGACACACGACCCTGCGACGGATGCGGAGGACACGGATGACGGCCAGTCGTGACGGGCGCATCGTCACCTTCTACTCGTACAAGGGCGGCACCGGGCGCACCATGGCCCTGGCCAACACAGCCTGGATACTCGCCGCCAACGGAAAACGGGTACTGGCCGTCGACTGGGACCTGGAGGCACCGGGGCTCCACCGCTTCTTCCACCCGTTCCTCGACCCGTCGACACTCGGTGCCACCACCGGCGTCATCGACCTGATCACCGAGTACGCGTGGGCCGCCACCAGCCCCGTGCAGCGCGCCGACGACTGGCACCGCGACTACGCCCGGATCCAGCCGCACGCCGTCTCCCTGGCCCCCGAGGCGCTCGGCTGGGAGTTCCCGCAGGGCGGCACGCTCGACTTCGTCTCCGCCGGGCGGCAGAACCGCGAATACTCCGCGACCGTCTCCACCTTCGACTGGGACAACTTCTACGACCGGCTCGGCGGCGGCCACTTCTTCGACGCCCTGCGCGACGACATGAAGGCCAACTACGACTACGTCCTCATCGACAGCCGGACCGGCCTCAGCGACATCGCCGACATCTGCACCGTCCACCTCCCCGACGTCCTCGTCGACTGCTTCACGCTCAGCGACCAGTCCATCGACGGCGCCGCCTCCGTCGCCCGGCAGATCTCCGAGCGCTACACCGGCCGCCCCATCTCGATCTTCCCCGTCCCGATGCGCATCGACGAGGGCGAGAAGGAGAAGGCGGACGCCGGCCGGGCGCTGGCCCGGCTGAAGTTCGACCGGCTGCCGCGCGACCTGTCCGGTGACGAACTCACCGCCTACTGGGGTGCGGTGGAGATCCCGTACCGCCCCTACTACGCGTACGAGGAGACCCTCGCCACCTTCGGCGACGAGGCCGGCCTCACCAACTCGCTGCTCTCCGCCTTCGAACGCCTCACCTCCGTCATCACCAACCAGCAGATCACCTCGATGCCACCGGTCGGCGAAGAGGTGCGGCTGCGCATCCGGGACGCGTTCACCCGGCGCAGGCCCGCGCTGCCGGCCGATCTCTTCCTCAGCTATGTGGCGGAGAACCGGATGTGGGCCGACTGGATCGAGTCCGTGCTCACCCGGGCCGGGTTCCGCGTCGTACCGCGCGACGTGTCCGCCCAGCGGGAGTCCGCGGAACCGGCGCCCACCGAGAACGCCGCCCGTACCGTGGTGCTGCTCTCCAGCGCCTACCTCAAGTCCCAGCGCGCGGTGAACCTCTGGGACCGGGCCGTCGCGGAGGACCCCGGCGGCGGCCGGCGCCATCTGCTGCCGCTCAGGGTCGGTGACGTACGGCTCTCCGCGCTCTACATCGACCGCAACCCCGTCGACCTCTTCCGGCTCGACGAGGTGCACGCCACCGCAGCGCTGCTGCGCTCCCTGGACCGGCCCGTACAGCTCACCGACGCGGTGTCGCCCGGACCGCGCTTCCCGGGCACCGTCCCCAGGATCTGGAACGCCCCGCCGCGCAACCCCGGCTTCACCGGCCGCTCCCTGGTCCTGGAACGGATGCGCGACCAGCTCGGCGGCGGCATGGCCGTGGTGCTGCCGCAGCCGCAGACCCTGTACGGACTCGGCGGCGTCGGCAAGACCCAGGTCGCCCTGGAGTACGTGCACCGCTTCATGGCCGACTACGACCTGGTCTGGTGGATATCTTCCGAGCAGACCGACGACGTGGTGGCCGCGCTCGCCGAGCTCGCGGTCCGGCTCGGTGCCCAGGGCGGCGACGACATGGCGGCCGCCTCCCAGGAGGCCGTGGACCTGTTGCGGCGGGGCGTGCCCTCGGACCGCTGGCTGCTGGTCTTCGACAACGCCGACGACCCCGAACGGCTGCGGCGCTACTTCCCGCAGGGCGGTTCGGGCCACATCCTGGTCACCTCGCGCAACCAGGCGTGGTCCCAGCACGGCGACGCGCTGCCGGTCGACGTCTTCCTGCGCGAGGAGTCCATCGAACACCTCCAGCGCCGGGCCCCGGGGCTGAGCGACGAGGACGCCGCCCAGGTGGCCACCGCCGTCGGTGATCTGCCGCTGGCCGTCGAGCAGGCGGCGGCCTGGATCGCGGAGACCGCCACCCCGATCGACACCTACCTCGAACAGCTGGCCCAGCAGGCCCCCGAGGTCCTGGCGCTCAACCAGCCGGCCGGATACCCGGAGCCGGTCGCCGCGACCTGGAACATCTCCATCCAGCGGCTCAAGGAGCGCTCGCCCGCCGCGGTGCGGCTGCTCCAGCTCTGCGCCTTCTTCGCACCCGAGCCCATCTCGGGGAACCTCCTGTACAGCAAGGAGATGATCGAGGCGCTGAAGCCGTACGACGCCTCGCTCCAGGAGAAGCTGGTGCTGGGCCGGGTCATCCGGGAGATCGGCCGGTTCGCCCTCGCCAAGGTCGACCAGGTCTCCAACTCCATCCAGGTGCACCGGCTCGTCCAGGCGGTCATCCGGGCGCAGCTGACCGAGGAGGAGCAGCGGGACGCCCGGCACGCTGTCCACCGCATCCTGGCGGGCGCCCGGCCCGACGACGACGAGCCGATCGACAACCCGTCGACCTGGCCGCAGTTCGCCACCATCTGGCCGCACCTCGGCCCGTCCGACGCCCGCAACTGCAAGGAGCCCGAGGCCCGCAGACTCCTGATCGACCGGGTCCGCTACCTCTGGAAGCGCGGTGACTTCCGGACCGCCACCACGCTCTGCGAGGAGCTGCGCGAGATCTGGCGCCAGACGCTGGGTGAGCGGGACATCCAGTACCTCTACCTCTGCTTCCACCTCTCCAACATCTACCGCTCGCGCGGCCGTTACGTGGAGGCCAGGGAGCTCGACGAGATCACCCTGGCGACGCAGCGGGAGGTCCTGGGCGCGGAGCACCCGCACACGTACATGAGCACCAGCAGCCTGGCGACCGACCTCGGCACGCTCGGGGAGTACACCAGGGCGATCGAGCTGGCGACCGAGGCCACCGACGGGTTCAACCAGATCTTCCACGAGTCGCACCCGAGGACACTGGCGGCGGCCAACAACCTGGCGTTCACCCTGCGGTCGATCGGGCAGTACGCCAAGGCCCGCGAGATCGACCAGGACGTCTTCGACCGGCGCGTCGAGGTGCTCGGCGCGGAACACCCCTACAGCCTCTCCTCCGCCATGAACCTGGCCCGTGACCTGCGGGACGTCGGGCGGTACGAGGACTCCGTCGGCATCCTCAGCCGCACGTACGACAGTTACAAGGCCACGCTCGGCCGGGCCTTCCCGGGCACGCTGAGCGCGGCGAAGAGCCTCGCGGTGTCGCTGCGCCGCGCGGGCAGACTGGAGGACGCCCGCCGGCTGACGGTGGCCACCCGCGCCAGGTACCGGGCCAAGTACACCTCCGCCAACCCGGAGTCGCTGGCCTGCGATCTGAATCTGGCGGCCGACCTGTTCGCGGCCGGCGAGGCGACCGAGGCCAAGGACACCGCACAGGAGGTCGTCGACCAGTACATGAAGGTGCCGGGGGAGAAACACCCGTACACCCTCGCCGCGCTGAACAACCTCGGCGTCTACCAGTCGGGGAGCGGCGCGCCCGAGGAGTCGGTGCGGGTGCTGACCAAGGTGGTCGCCGCAATGCGGGAGGTGTACGGGCCGGAGCACCCCAACACCCTGTTCTGCGTGATGAACCTGGCGAACGCGACGGCGGAGCGGGGCGATCTCGATCTGGTGCTGGTGACCGAGGAGAAGGTCTCCGGGCAGCTCAGGAGGGTACTGGGGGCGCATCACCCGGAGACCCTGGCCATGACGTCGAACATTGCGGTCACGCTCGACGCGATGGGGCGCAAGGACGAGGCGCTGCGGCTGAGGTCCGAGACGGTCGAGGAACTGGCCCGTCAGCTCGGCGACGACCATCCGATGACCCGGATCGCCCGGGACGACGACCGGTTCGAACGCGAACTGGAACCGACGGCGGTGTGAGCCCCGGGAGCGTCCGGTTCTCGCCGGACGCTCCCGGACGGCCGGGGCCGCCCGCTATTCGGCGGGCGGGTCCAGCAGCCAGTTGAGGATCCTGGGCAGCGCGTGCAGCGCGTCGAAGTGCGCTGCCGCCGGTTCCACCACGACGGTGGAGTTCGGGATGCGTTCGGCCAGCCAGCGCGAGTGCCCCACCGGCGAGAACACGTCCTTCTCGCCGTGCCACAGCATCACCGGACCGGTGATGTCCGCCGGGTCGAAGCCCCACGGATTGCTGAAGGCGATTGCATCGTCGATCCAGCCCCAGGCCGAAGTGCGCAGCCCCTCACGGTAGTTGCGCAGCAGCATGGTGCGGACCCCGACGTCGTTGACCACCATCCGGTCGGAGTCGGTCAGCTCCTGGCGCAGATCGTCGATGAGCCGGACCGGGTTCTTCCGGATGACCGCGGACCGCGAGATGAACGACTCCGCGAGCCCGTCCGGATCGGCCGCCGCCGTGGAGTACGCCAGCACGTTGGAGGCGGCCATCCCCTCGAACCAGTCGAGCCCGTCGGCTCCCCAGGGGGCCAGCCCGACCAGCGCGGCGGTACGGGTCACCCGCTCGGGCATCAGCGCCGCGCAGGCCAGGGCGTGCGGCGCGCCACCGGACCGGCCCACCACGGCGAACCGTTCGAGCCCGAGGTGGTCCGCGATGGCCCGCACGTCCTGAACGGCATCGGCGACACAGCGCCCCGGCAGCCGGTCGGACTCGCCGTAGCCCGGCCGGTCGTAGGTGATCAGCTGGGTCTTGCGCTGGTACAGGACCATGCCGCGCGGAGCGGGACCGAGCCTGCTGCCGGGCATTCCGTGCAGCAGGAAGACCGGTCTGCCGCGGGGATCCCCGAGACGCTCAACCACCAGATGCCGCCCGTCCGCCGCGCGCACCTGACTACGCACTTGGCGCCTCCTTCGCAAGGTGCGGGCACCGCGTGCCCGTCTTTTCCCGCCCGATTCGATGATGGCTCATCAGAGCTCTTACCAGGTCCGGGAGTTGGAAACCCGCTGGAGGGCGGCGGATGGTGCGCCGGGTGTCCGGATCAGCCGTTGCGGGCGGTCGTGAGACCGCCGGCGGCGATCCGGTCCCCGGCGTCGTTCACCAGCCCACCACCGAGTTCACCGGCCCGTTTCAGCAGCTGCTCGAAGTCGGTGAGGCGGCGGAAGGCGTCGGCGTAGGCGCCCTGTTCGTCCAGCGGGAGCTGGAGCACCTGGAGCCGTCGGATGTCCACGCGGGAGGAGCTGGAGGCATGCGTTCCGGCCTGGCGTCCATTGGCCGGTGCGCGCAGGCATCCGGCGAGGAAGTGGGCGTCCAGCATCTCCGGGTCCACGCGCAGGGCGTACAGCTGCGGGCCCAGGGCGACGGGCGGGCCCTGGTGGACCCAGGCCCGGAACGCCCGTACGACACCGGCGACGATCACGTCCCCCTCCTCGGCCGCGGTGTGGGCGGCACCGGGTGCCAGCAGCCGGCCCGGGGCGCCCTCCATCAGCAGATCGGGGACGGTGAGCAGCGGAGTGCCGGAGGTGCCGGACAGGGGCGCGGTCTCCGCCGGCTGCTGCCCCGCGTGCAGGGTGAGGGCCCCGGCCTTGACGAGGTCTCCCACGGTGGCCGTGGTCCGGGGCTCCGACCCGGTGAGGCCGAGCTTCGACAGATGGGTGGCCGGACCGGCCAGTTCGCCCAGTGCCCCGGTCAGTTCCCGCCAGGAGGCGCTGAGCTCCACCCCGGACGGTTCGCCGCCCGACCCGGTGTAGCGGCCCGGGGTGACGTCGACCTCGTCGTCCAGCAGGTCGAGCAGCGAGACCCGTACCGCGTCCTCGGGCAGCTCCCGCTCCGGGCTGTCGAGCCGTGCGACGGCGGAGAGCACGGAGGCGGTCAGGGCCTCCCAGTCCGGCCCCTGCTCACGGGCGCCCGGCCGTCCGGCCCGGGTCGCGTCGATCAGCAGGGCGTCCTGGACCCCCGGCCCAGCGGCCGGACCCTCGGGGGCCGTCCGGAGCACCCACAGCTGCAGGGAGACGCTGTGCGGCTGTGCGCAGCCCGGCGGCAGCGCCACCACGGCCTTGGGCAGCCCGGTGCGGAGCAGGGAGCCCCGGATGCGGCGCCCGGCCTTGCGGGACGCGACGGCGGGCGGGAGCACGATCACGGCGCTGCCGCCGGGAGCACGATCACGGCGCTGCCGCCGGGTCTGAGATGGGCCGTCAGATGCTGGACCCAGGCCAGTTCCGGCTCGGTGCGGGGCGGCAGGCCGTGGGTCCAGCGCCGGTCGGTGGCCAGCTCCTCGTAAACCCCAGTCGTGGCCGCGTGCCGAGCTGACGGCTGCCCGGGAGCCGTCAGCTCGGCCTCGCCGGTGGGGCCGGCCTTGCCCGAGGGGCTGCCGGCGACGGTCAGGCGGTCCGGGCGAGCCCGTCGGAGTTCGCCTTCGCCGGTGCCACGCCGAAGATGTCCACGGCGTGGTAGTACGTCCACGCCGTGCTGTTGCACGCGGTGAGCTTCGCTCCGGAGTACGCGGCGCACACGCGCTTGAGGTCCTCGTAGAACGCGGAGTCGATGCGCGACTTGTTGGCGGAGAAGATGCCGGCGGCCTTGTGGTTGCGGTAGCCGAAGTCGTGGCGGGCGCAGGCGTTCTGGAAGGGGAAGCCGAACGGGTTGTCGGGCGAGCTGCTGCAGTAGTCGGTCGACCAGTCGAAGCCGTACGCGGCCCAGGCGCCCTGGTTGTTGCGGGCGGCGTTCCAGGCGTTGTAGCTGGAGAGGCTCGTCTGGGTCCAGGAGCTGAGGACCTGGGGCTTGTCCGCCGGGGCGGCCGAAGCGGACGCGGCGGGGAGCAGGACGAGGGGGAGCGACAGAGCGGCCGTGGCGAGCGGGACGATGAATCGGCGACGCATGAGCAACCTCCGTGGAATGGCAGGGAGTTGGGCTGGCCGTGCTCCTCGTGGTCTCACGAGATCGCTCAGCATGATGCCATGTACCTGCCATGTATAGAGGCTGTCCGGCGGATCGGGACGGACAGACCCGGCCGTCGTGGCGGCCGGACGCCGAGAATTCGGCCGGGTGACGGCCGGCGGTCACGGGAAGGCCGCCGCCCGTCCCTCCGGGCGCCGGGTCAGGGGGCCGTCGACTCCAGGTGGTAGGTCGTGTCGACCCAGAAGCCGTTGGTGGCCGCGGCCTTGATCTCCAGCACGTACTGGCCGGGGGTCAGCGGCGGGATGCCGCCCCAGACGCCCCACGCGTAGCGCTGCGTCGTTCCGGTCATGAACGGCGCGGTGAACTCCCGCAAGGACAGCGGCACGCTGTTGAGCGAGGCTGTGGCCTCCGTCGCCGTCATGCGCAGGGGCACCCTCGAATACGACCGGGGGTGCTGCATGTTGAGGACGGGGAAGAAGACCGGCCGGTCCGAGGGGATCGCGCAGCGCCGCACCACCCGCCCGCCGTAGGTGCCGGCCAGGAACCAGAGGTCGTCCGGCTGGTTCCAGGCGGCGTGCTCACCCGTCGTGTCCCTGACCGGGCTGCGGTCGTCGGGTGCGGAAATGGCCCACTGCCACCACCGGCCCGCGAGCTCCCCGCCCTCTTCGCTGCTCGGCTTCCACATGCGCTCCGCCGGTCCCGCCCCACTCATGACGACTCTCCAAGGTGCAACCCCGGGCCACGGGGCTCGATTCGAACAAGCGGACAGTACCCGGGGCGGGTGCCGGACCGGGACGAAGGGTTCGACAACGGTTCACGCGGAGCCCTGCCGCGTCCCGGCGGCCGCCCCGATGACCACCGTGCGCGCCCACTCGGGCGGGGTCCCCGGGACGTCGTACGGATCGTCCTCGTCCCGGACCCGCGGGAACAGCCCCACCACCGTCCGGCACGCCGGCTGCGTACTCGGCCAGGGGGTCTGGCCGTCGGTCAGGACCACGACGACATCGGGCCCCGGCCGCGTCCGCAGGGCCCCGGCGAAGCCGGTGCGCAGATCCGTACCCCCTCCGCCCACCAGCGGGATTCCCTCGGCACGGCACAGCGGGTGCGCGATCCTGGCCGCCGCGTCGCACGGGAGGACGGTGATCAGGTCGCGACGGCCGCCGACCGCGCGGGAGATCGCCGCGACCTCCAGGAGCGCGCTGCCCAGTTCGGTGTCGCTGACCGACCCGGACGTGTCGATGACCACGCAGACCCGGGGCGGCCTGCGCCGCAGGCTCGGCAGCACGGCGCCGGGCACACCGGCCGAGCGCCGCGACGGGCGGCCGTACGTGTAGTCCTCGCCCACGCCGGACCCGGAAGCGGCCGATCGGACCGCCGCACCCAGCAGCTCCCGCCACGGCTGCGGCGGGTGGAACGCCTCCTCGGCCCATCGCCGCCACCCCTTCGAGGCGTTCCCCGGACGGCCGGTGATGCCCTGCGCCACCCGGAACCTGACCGCGTCCCGTTCCTGCTCGCTCAGGCCGTACGCGCCGTCCGGCCCCAGGTCCCACTCCCGCTCCAGCCCGTCGGCGCCGCTGCCGCAGTCCAGCCAGGCCAGGTGCTCCGTATGCGGCCCGAGCCGGAACCGGGTCAGGTACTCCTCCATGAGCTGCCCCTCGGGAAGCCCCAGGGAGTCCGGACGGACGGCGCCCTCCGGCCGGGTCAGCCCCTCGCCGAACACGTCGTCGTTGATCTCGCAGTCGGCGGCGATGTTCATCCGCAGCCGCTCCGCGGGGCCCGTCAGCCCCCGCTGCCGCGCGACCCGGTTGCTGCGCCCGTGATGGTCGCGCAGCAGGTGCGAAACCTCGTGCACCCACACCCCGGCCAGCTCCTCCTGTGGGGTCCGGTGCACGAAGCCGGGCGAGACGTAGCACCGCCAGTGCCGGTCGACGGCCATCGTCGGCACCCGCCGCGACTCCACGACGCGCAGCGCGAACAGCGCCGTCGCCAGGTAGGGGCGGGCCCGGACGGCCTGCAGCCGGGCGGCGAAGAGCTTGTCGAGGTCCAGTGCCCCCGGCGCGTCGGGTGTCATCGGCCGGCCTTCGCCGCAGCGGCGGCCCGCTCCGCGGTCCGGGCCGCCGCCCGGTCCGCCCGTCGGGACAGGGACACCGCTCCGGCGAGCTGTTCGATCGATGCCGGAACGTCCCAGTCCGCCCGGCGCAGCGAGGCGAGCGTGGTCGCCGGGACGACCACCACGTCCGGGGCGCCGGTCTCCAACGCCCGGACCAGGAGCGCCCATGCCGCGTCCCAGCGGGGCTTCTCCGGACGGTTGCGGACCGCCGCCACCACGCCGTCGAGCACCGCCTGACGCAGATCCCCCCGCTCGGGCAGGACCGCGCCCGCCGGGTCGGCGAGCAGCGTCTCGGGGTCCGGCAGGTCCATCCGGTCCAGGCTCGCCAGCAGCTCCAGCCCCGGACCGTCTCCCACCGTGCCCCGCACCAGCAGGGAGAGCACGTCCCTGGAGGAGCCGGCCGCGGTCGCGAACGCGATCAGACAGAGAGTCATGTCCCAGCTCCGGGGCGACGGCCAGGGACCGCCCCGGCGGGTCTCGCCGCTGGGCAGCCGGTGCACGAGCGCCGGGCGGGCGGCGAGGAGTCCGCACACCGCGCGGCGGGCGAAGTCCACGGCCTCCGGCAGCCGTTCGGGGTCGAGCCGGGGCAGTGTCGCCCGGGGCCAGGTACCGCCGAGGCCGCGCACCACCACCTCGTGGTCATGGGCCCACTGGAGGTGCACGAACCGGTTGGCCAGCGGCGGGCTCAGCTCCCAGCCGTCGGCCGCCGAGGAACGCGGATTGGCCGCGGCCACGATCCGTACCCCGGGCGGCAGTCGCAGGGCGCCGATCCGCCGCTCCAGTACGAGACGGAGCAGGGCGGCCTGAACGGCCGGCGGCGCGGTGGACAGCTCGTCCAGGAACAGCAGTCCCCGGCCGGCCCGCACCAGCCGCACCGCCCAGTCCGGCGGTGCCATCGGGACGCCCTGCTCCGCCGGATCGTCCCCCACGATGGGCAGCCCCGAGAAGTCGGACGGCTCATGGACGCTGGCGATGACCGTGGTCAGCGGGAGATCCAGGGACACGGCGAGCTGGGTGAGCGCGGCGGTCTTGCCGATGCCGGGCTCGCCCCACAGGAGTACCGGCAGATCGGCGGCCACGGCCAGGGTCAGGGCCTCCAACTGGGTGTCGGGGCGGGGTTCGGTGGTGGTGTCGCGCAGCAGGGCCGTCAGCGCACCGGCGATGTCGAGCTGGGTGGCGGGGGCCCGTTCGACGGGGGCTTCGGGCATGACGAAAGGGGTGCGTACAGGCATGAATGATCACCTTTGGGGTTCGTGGTGAGGCGTACGGGGATGGGGTTCCGGGTCAGCGGAAGACGGCGTCGCGCGGGCGCGAGCGGCGGCGACGGGGCCGGCCGCGGGACGGGTGGAGGCGGTCGGGTCCTTCGGTCAGGCCCGCCCGGAACAGCCCGTACGTGATCCGCCGCCGCGCTGCCGCCTCCAGCTCGTCCCGCAACTCGCCGCTGCGCAGCAGCGCACCGGGGCCGAGCAGGCCCTCGACGACGGCCAGCGCACCGGTGATGTCGCCGTGGTCCAGGCGTTCGCGCACACCGGTGAGGCAGTCCGGACGCCGGTGTGCCTCGTCGATGGCCTGGAGGCAGGGGAGCGGAGTGCCGGTCAGCGCGACCAGCAGCTCCTCCCGGCGGATCTCGGCGGGGTCGTGGTCCAGTGGTGCCAGCACCCCGTCGACCGGACCGATCCGGTGCAGGGCTCCCCGGCATTCCACGAGGCGTGGCCGGCCCACCGGGTCCGCGGGCCGTGGCGGAGCGGCCGCCGGGTGATCCGGCAGCAGGGCCGCGAGGACCAGCGGGTGCAGCCGTCCGGCCTCGATCGCCCCGGTACGGAGCAGACCGAGGTCGGGCAGTACCCAGGTCGCCGCGTCGGGCAGCACCGGCAGCGCGGAGGCACTGCCGTCCGTGGTCGTGGTCGCGGCCGCGATCCGCAGGGCGGACGGCCCGGGGCCGTCCCCCTCCGGCACCAGGTCCAGCAGCAACCGCCGCCGGGCCCCGAACCGGACGGCGACGGTCCCGGCGGACCGCCCACCGGCCCGGAGCAGGACGCCCGCCTCGTCCGCCCACCGGCCGACGGCGCAGTGGTGCCCCGGAGGCACCGCCTCCAGCACGTCCGGCGGCACCGCGGGCAACGGCACGGACAGGTCGGCCCCGGACCGGACCCGCAGCTCGTCGGAGCTGCGCGCATCCCACAGATGGCGGTGCAGGTCGACGCGGAACCGAGGGTTCGGGCGATGGTGCGGATGGCGGCGGACCGTGGCGCCGGAGTCCGATCCGTCCCACAGCGCCAGCTCGATCCGCTGCCCGGCGTCCGCCCAGGCGGGCGGGGTCCGGACCACCAGGTGTACCGGACGCACGCCGTCGGGCCCCTCGGTGTCGTACCGGGCCAGAGTGATCGTCAGTCCCGGGCGCAGCAGCCCGCGAGGAGCGATCCGTGGCAGGTGCCAGCGCAGCAGGTCAGGAGCCAGATGGCGGAGATCGTCCCGGATCCGGGACGCGAGTTCCCGGCCATGGGTGCGTGCCACGGACCGCGGGCCGAGATCGGTATCGACACCCGCGGCGGCGCAAGCCCCCGCCCAGTCGCCGACATGACGGCGGGCGGTCGCGGTCTCGATCATGGAGGGCGGCACGGCGAACTCTCGCACGCGCGCCCAGAAGGAAAGGCGGGAATCCCTGTTCGCGTCCTGAGTGAGCATCAGCACTCACCTTGCGCGGACGGGGCCCCCAATCTGTTGACAGAGTGAGTTGTCATCGCGGGGCAGCGTAGCTCCCGCCATCTCGATCCGCCAGGTGTTTCCGTCCGGCGCCGATGCGTTCACCGAGGCTGCCTCTGCTGTGAACTAAGTGCATGCTTCAATGATTGCGTTGTGGGAGTGGGTTGTGTGAGGTGTCAGGGGTAGGGGTGTCATGGCTGGACCGGATCGCCGGCTGGTGCAGACCGCGGTCATCGGGAGCGCCGCGTCCGGCTTGGGCATCGTGCTGCCGCAGGGGGCCGACGAGCTCCGGCGGCTGCGGCGGCGGCATCCCGCGTACACGTACTGGTGCGGCACTCAGCTCGGCGGCTGTGGCGGCAAATTGGCCGACCGGCTCTACGCGGACAAGGTCTGCCACTTCGCCCATGCGCCGAACGCCTCGTGCCACCGCAGGGCCAACGGCACGGACAGCGCGGACCACCTCTTCGTCAAGCAGGACCTCGCCCGCTGGGCCCGTGGCGGCGGCATCGACGCGCGGGCCGTGCTGCGTGATCTGGGCTCGGGCCCGGGCGACGCCGTCGACTTCCGGGTCCGCGCCGGCCGGCAGCGGGTGCGCTTCCAGTTCCGGAAGCTGTCGCACCCCGAATGGAGTTCGGCGTGCGAGGAGCTGGAACGGGATGCGGCAAGCCTGGACTGGGTCTTCGGGCCGGGTTCCGCCCATCCGGAGACGGTGCGGGAGATGCGCGAGGCATTCGGTCATGTGCTTCGCTTCCGCTTCGAGACACAGGGCGTTGCGCGGCATGTCCGGATCAGGGCGGAGGAAGCCCGGCGCAGCACCGACTGGGTGCCGCTCGATGCCTGTGCGATGACGCCCGAGGGGCTGCGGGTGCCCGGAGCGCGGAGGCTGACGGGTACGAGCCGCCGCCCCGTCGCCGTGGAGCCGCCGCCGGTGCCTTCGCCGGCCGCCCCCGCTCCCCGGCCCGCCGCCGGGGCGGACCGCCGGTCCGGACGGCGCACCAGCCCGCTGGTGCGGAAGGTCCAGCGCCTGGTGGACGAGGTGAACGCGCTCGCGGCATCGGCGGACGCCGACGTACGGACGACGGCGGAGCGGCTGGACCGCGAGGCCGCCTCGTGGGTCGAGCGGTACGGGCGGCTGACGGGCCCGGACTTCTGGTCCGGCAAGGCCACGAAGACGGCGGCCCAGGGGGACGGGCTCGCCGGCAGGCTGGAGAAGCTGGCGCGGCGGCTGGAGTGAGGGGACCGGGCCCCTGGAGCTTCACCGACGAGCGGGGCGCACGCCGCCCGGCGCAACATCGAGGCGGGAGTCCTGGTCCGTGGCGGTCGGGCACCGCAGCGGGCGGCCGGGCACATGGTGGAGCTCCAGCGGCGGGGGGTGCTCCGGCGTCTTTGCCTGTGAGGGGCGGGGTGGACGGT
Organism: Streptomyces sp. NPDC007164; assembly: GCF_040634135.1. Taxonomy (NCBI): domain Bacteria; kingdom Bacillati; phylum Actinomycetota; class Actinomycetes; order Kitasatosporales; family Streptomycetaceae; genus Streptomyces; species Streptomyces sp. NPDC007164. The sequence continues at coordinate 109,608 of NZ_JBEYFB010000020.1, read as the reverse complement.
CAGGGCAGGGGCGTCGAGCCGAACGGCGGCCGCTCGCCGGTGAGTTCCTCCGGTGTGCGGCGCGCGGCGACCAGGAGGGTGATGGTCGTGCCCACCACCGCCCACGCGGACAGCACCAGCAGGGGGCCGGTGACCGCGTTGCCCCTGAAGTAGGCGATCGAGCGGGCCACCCAGGTGCCCGCCCCGGGCGGCAGCGCGGGACCGATCGCCCGCCAGAAGTCCGGGAGCATCGGCAGCGGGTAGGCGCCGCCGGCGCTCGGATTGCCCGCGATCACCACGATCAGGACGGCCAGGCCGATGCCGACGATGCCGGTGAGGGCCTGGAGGGCGAGGGTGATCATGCCGACCGCGAAGACGGTCAGCGCGCCCAGGCCCGACAGGCCCCAGAAGCTTCCGGGCAGGGCGCCGAGGATCGGGCCGATGATGATTGCGCCGCCGATGCCGCCCACGATCGAGTACAGCGCCATGACGCCGGTCCGGATCACCGCGCGCTGACGGTTGGCGGGCTTGGCGCCCGCGCTGATCGCCAGGATCGAGGCGCAGAGGTAGCCGCCGACGCACCAGCCGACGACCAGGTAGAACGACGAGATCCCGTTGAAGTCCTGGTCGGAGGCCGGGGCCAGGTCCACGGCCCGTACGGTGCGTTGCTGGGTCCGGTCGACCTCCGTGACGATCTTGGTCAGGGCGGTGGCCATCGAGGTGCCGCCGCCGGAGGCGACCAGCAGGGTGTCGGCGGTGCCCTTGGGGTTGACGATCAGGGCGCCGTCGATCTCGCGGTCGAGGATCTGCTCGCGGGCCGTGGCCGCGTCGGCGACCGTGCGGGGGTCCAGCGGGCCGCCGGGGAGGTTCTTCAGCTCGGTGAGGAGCTGTGCGGAGATCTGCTGCGGCGCGACGACGCCGAAGGGTACGTCCGTCGGCTTCGGCTTGTGCAGCGCCCCGACGTAGGACGCGATGAACAGCAGCTGCAGCCCGAGCACACCGATGACGAGCAGTGCGGCCCGTGGAGTGACGGCGTTCTTCACCTCGTCAGCGAAAGTCATGCCCCCACGCTCCGGGGTGCCGGTTGTTCGTGCAGGCGGGGCAGGGCCGAATGGCTGACCGGGCCCCTCGCGGGCCGCCGGTCCGGGGGCTGGAGGTTCCACGTCTCGGCTATCGCACGAATGTTCGAAACTTGGTCTATGGTGGAGGCAAGGGGGTGGTGAGTACGGATCGGTCCAGGAGGTGCAGATGCCCGGGTTCACGCATCTGCATACCGTTTCCGGGTTCTCCCTGCGGTACGGGGCCTCGCACCCGGAGCGGCTGGCGGAGCGCGCCGCCGAGCGGGGAATGGACGCGCTGGCGCTGACCGACCGGGACACCCTCGCGGGTGCGGTCCGCTTCGCCAAGGCCTGCGCGGAAGCCGGGATACGGCCGCTCTTCGGGGTGGAGCTCGCGGTGGGACCCGCGACGGCGGAGCATACGAGAACCGGCGGACCCGCGCAGCGGCCGCGGACCCCGGTCCGCGGCGGCGCCTTCATCGACGAATCCGCCCCCCGGGTCACCTTCCTCGCCCGGGACGGCGCCCGGGGCTGGGCGGAGCTGTGCCGTCTCGTCACCGCCGCCCACGCCCCCGCGCCCGGCGGTGCGGGACGGCCCCTGGCCGGCCGGGCCGACCTGCCCGCCCAAGGGCTCACCGTGCTGCTCGGCCCCGCCTCCGACGTCGGCAGGGCGCTGGCCGCCGGCCGCCCTGACCGGGCCGCGGCGCTGCTCGCCGGCTGGCGGGAGATCTACGGCGACGACCTGCGCCTGGAAGCCGTCCACCACGGGCGTGAGGGCACCGGGCCCGGCTCGCTGCGGCTCGCCGCCCGTACCGTCGGCCTCGCCGCCGAGCAGGGGGTGCGGGCCGTGCTGACCAACGCCGTGCGGTACGCCGACGCCGGGCAGGGCCCGGTCGCCGATGTGCTGGACGCGGCCCGTCGGCTGGTCCCCGTCGACCCCCGCCGGGCCCCGCTCGACAGCGGGGAGCGCTGGCTGAAGGACGCCCGCGCGATGGCGGAGACCGCCGGGCGGATCGCCTCCGCCGCCGGTCTGGGCGAGGACGCCGGGGCGCGGCTGCTCGCGGAGACCCGGCGCACCGCCGACGCCTGCGTCGTCGACCCCGAGCGCGACCTCGGTCTCGGCTCGGTCCACTTCCCCGAACCGGAACTCGTCGGCGCCGGGCGGCGCACCGCCCAGCGGGTGCTGGCCTCCCGGGCCGCCGCCGGCATGGTGCTGCGCGGCTACGACCGCAGGCGCGACTACTGGGAGCGGATGCACCACGAGCTGGACATCATCGCGTACCACGGCTTCGCCTCCTACTTCCTGACGGTCGCCCAAGTGGTGGACGACGTACGGGAGATGAAGGTGCGGGTGGCCGCCCGGGGCTCCGGCGCGGGATCCCTGGTCAACCACCTCCTCGGGATCGCGCACGCCGATCCGGTCGAGCACGGGCTGCTGATGGAGCGTTTCCTCTCCAGGCGCCGCTTCGTGCTGCCGGACATCGACATCGACGTGGAGTCCGCCCGCAGGCTCGACGTCTACCGCGCGATCATCGAACGCTTCGGCACCGAGCGGGTCGCGACCGTCGCCATGCCGGAGACCTACCGGGTGCGTCACGCCATCCGGGACGTGGGCGCCGCGCTCTCCATGGACCCGGCCGAGACCGACCGGCTCGCCAAGGCCTTCCCGCACATCCGGGCCCGCGACGCCCGCGCGGCCATGGAAGAACTGCCCGAACTGCGCGAGGTGGCACGGGAGAAGGACCGGTACGGACGGCTCTGGGAACTGGTGGAGGCGCTGGACGCACTGCCGCGCGGCATCGCCATGCACCCGTGCGGGGTACTCCTGTCGGATGCCACGCTGCTGCGCCGGGTGCCCACCGTTCCCACCAGTGGCGACGGTTTCCCGATGGTGCAGTTCGACAAGGAGGACGTGGAGGACCTGGGGCTGCTCAAGCTCGATGTGCTGGGTGTACGGATGCAGTCGGCGATGGCGCACGCGGTCACGGAGATCGGACGGGCCTCGGGGCAGACCGTGGACCTGGACGCCGTGGAGCCGGACGACCCGGAGACGTACCGGATGATCAGGAGCGCCGAGACGCTGGGCTGCTTCCAGATCGAGTCGCCGGGCCAGCGCGACCTGGTCGGCAGGCTCCAGCCGGCCGGCTTCCACGATCTGGTGGTCGACATCTCGCTGTTCCGCCCCGGACCGGTCGCCGCCGACATGGTGCGGCCGTTCATCGAGGCCCGGCACGGCCGGGCCCCCGTGCGCTACCCGCACCCCGATCTGGAAGGGCCGCTGCGCGAGACGTACGGGGTGGTCGTCTTCCATGAGCAGATCATCGAGATGGTCGACATCATGACCGGCTGCGGCCGGGACGAGGCCGACCGGGTGCGGCGAGGGCTCTCCGACCCAGAATCGCAGGACCGGATCAGGACGTGGTTCGCGCTGCGGGCCGCGGAGAAGGGGTACGACGCCGAAGTGACCGCCCGCACCTGGGAGATCATCGAGGCGTTCGGCAGTTACGGCTTCTGCAAGGCGCACGCGGTCGCCTTCGCCGTACCGACGTACCAGTCGGCCTGGCTCAAGGCGCACCACCCGGCGGCCTTCTACGCCGGGCTGCTCACCCACGACCCCGGGATGTACCCGAAGCGGCTGCTGCTCGCGGACGCGCGGCGGCGCGGGGTGCCGGTGCTGGGACTGGACGTGAACCGGTCGGCGGCCACCCATCGAATCGAACTGGTGTCTGATGTTGGGGGAGGGGAGGGCGTCTGGGGGGTGCGGCTCGCGCTCTCGGACGTCCACGGCATCGGTGCGGCCGAGGTCGCCCGGATCGAGGCCGGACAGCCCTACACCTCGCTGCTCGACTTCTGGCAGCGCGCCAGGCCGGGCAGGCCGGCCGCCGAACGGCTGGCCCGGGTGGGCGCGTTGGACGCGTTCGGCGCCAACCGGCGCGATCTGCTGCTGCACCTGTCCGAACTGCACCGCGCCCAGCGGGGCGCGGGCCCCGGCGGCGGACCGGGCGCGCAGCTGCCGCTCGGCGGCGGACACCGGACCGGCTCCATCGGCCTGCCCGACCTGGACGACGCGGAACGCCTCAGCGCCGAGCTGGGTGTCCTGAGCATGGATGTCTCCCGCCACCTGATGGACGATCACCACGCCTTCCTGAAGGAGCTCGGCACGGTCTCGGCCAAGCGGCTGCGCGAGGCACGGCACGGGGACACCGTGCTGGTCGCGGGCGCCAAGGCGGCGACCCAGACCCCGCCGGTCCGCTCCGGCCGCCGGGTGGTCTTCACCACCCTGGACGACGGCACGGGCCTGGTCGACCTGGCCTTCTTCGACGACAGCCACGCCGCCTGCGCGCACACCGTCTTCCACTCCTGGCTGCTGCTGGTGCGCGGAGTGGTGCAGCGACGCGGCCCGCGGAGCCTGAGCGTGGTCGGCGCGGCGGCCTGGAACCTGGCGGAGCTGGCCGAGCTGCGGCGCACCGGCGGACTCGACGCGGTCGCGGACCGGCTGGCGGAGGAACCCCCGGCCGGTGGGGCCGGTGGGGCCCGCGGGGCCGATCCCGCCGGCAACGGCCGTCGCATCCAGCTGCCCACCGGATACGAGATGAACCCCTGGTCCGACCTCCAGCCGCCCGGCGAAGGCGTCGCCACCGGCAGGAAGCTGTGGCACCAGAGCCCGGGGAGCGCGGGATGAGCACCGCACCCGAGGTGCCGGGCATCCTGTACCTGCGGTTCAGCAAGGTCGGCGGCGGCCTCCCGGACAGCGCGGGTCACGAGGGGCTGCTCGCCCTGCTCGGCGCGCTCACCCCGGTGGTCGAGGCGGTCCCGCCCGACGGGGCGCTCGCCGATGTGCGCGGCGCGCTGCGCTACTTCGGGCTGGACGTGCGGGGGCTGGCCTCGGTGATCCGGATCCGCGCGCTCGCCCTGCACGGCATGGACTGCGCCGTCGGGGCGGCGGAGAACCCGATGCTGGCCCGGATGGCGGCCCGGCGGGCCGTGCCCGGGACGACCTTCGTGGTGCCCGGGGGCGGGGCGGCGGAGTTCCTCGCGGACCGGCCGGCCGCGGCGCTGGACGGCGTCGGCGCGGCGACGGCCCGCACCCTGTGCGCCTACGGACTCGACTCCGTCGGCCGGATCGCGGCGGCCCCGCTCGGCACCCTCCAGCGGATCACCGGCGTCCGGACCGGGCGCGAACTGTGGGAGCGGGCCCGCGGCATCGACCGCACGGCGGTCCTGCCCGGCGCCGCGGCCCGGTCGATCGCCGCCGAACGGTCCTTCCCCCGCGACGAGCTGGACCGGGAGCGGCAGCGCCGCGCGCTCATGTCGCTCACCGAGGAGCTGGGGGCCAGGATGCGCGGGGACGGGCAGGTCTGCCGCGGCCTCGCGGTCAGCGTGCGCTACGCCGACCGGACCGGATACTCGACACTGACCCGCAGCCGTACGCTCCGGGAACCCACCGCCCACTCCGCGGCGCTCACCGCGCTCGCGTACCGGATCCATGACTCGTTCGCCCTGCAACGGGCCCGGGTGCGGGGGATCGGGCTGCGCGCGGAGGGGCTGATGGAGGGTGAGCGGGCCGCGCACCAGCTGTCGTTCGACCCGGTGGACGAGCGGGCGCGCCGGATCGAGGCGGTGGCGGACCGGCTGCGGGACAGGTTCGGCCCGCGGGCAGTGATGCCGGGGCGGCTCGCGGCCTGATCACCCCTTCGGGTTCGCCCGATCGACGGATCATCACTTTTTACCGACGCGTAACTTCCCAGGTCACCTTACTCACGCGTAATTTGGCCCGGGAACACGGATGAATCAGCAGTCAGAACTGTGGTCCGGGCCGCAGGGTGTACAGACATCGCAACTCCCTTGAGCCGCAAGGAGACCACACGATGCTGCCCTGGACACGTGCGTCGCGCACCCCACGCGCGCGGAGAACCCTCGCCGCACTGCTCCTCGCCGTCGCCGCAGCCGCCACCCCCACGGCCGCTGCCGCTGCAGCCGCCCCCACTGCCGCGACAGCCACCTCCCGTGGCTGGAACGACTACTCCTGCAAGCCCTCCGCAGCCCATCCCCGCCCCGTCGTCCTGGTCCACGGCACCTTCGGGAACTCGATCGACAACTGGCTGGTCCTCGCCCCCTATCTGGTCGACCGGGGCTACTGCGTCTACTCGCTCGACTACGGGCAGCTGCCCGGTGTGCCGCTCTTCAACGGACTCGGCCCGGTCGACAAGTCCGCCGGACAGCTCTCCGCGTTCGTCGACAAGGTGCTCGCCGCAACCGGCGCCGCCAAGGCCGACGTCGTGGGCCACTCGCAGGGCGGCATGATGCCGAACTACTACCTGAAGTTCCTCGGCGGGGCCGCCAAGGTGAACGCCATGATCGGGCTCGCGCCCGACAACCACGGCACCACCCTGCTCGGCCTGACGAAACTGCTGCCATACTTCCCGGGGGCCGAGGACCTGCTGAACGCCAACACCCCCGGTCTCGCCGACCAGGTGGCGGGCTCCCCGTTCATCACCAAGCTCAACTCGCTCCCCGACACCGTGCCCGGAGTGCACTACACCGTCATCGCGACCAGGTACGACGAGGTCGTGACCCCGTACCGCACACAGTTCCTGGACGGGCCGGACGTACGCAACGTCCTGCTTCAGAACCTGTGCCCGGTCGACTTCTCCGAGCACGTGGCGATCGGCACCGTCGACCGGGTCGCCTACCACGAGGTGGCGAACGCCCTGGACCCGGCGCACGCCACTCCCACCACCTGCGCCTCGGCCGTCGGATAGCACGGACGCGCAGGAAGCCGCGGCACGAGGGGTCCGGGGCGTCCCCGCCGACGGATCCTTCGTACCGCGGCCGGCGGCGGTCCGCTTCCAGCGCCTGGCACGATCTATCCATGACGACGATCGACTGGGACTCCGCCGCCGACTCCTTCGACGAGGAACCCGACCACGGGCTGCTCGACCCGGTGGTCCGGCACGCCTGGGCGCAGCGGCTGGAGAGCTGGCTGCCCGGCGAGCGCTCCGAGGTGCTCGACCTGGGGTGCGGCACCGGGAGCCTGGCCCTCCTCGTCGCCGGGCAGGGCCACCGGGTCACCGCCGTCGACCGCTCCCCGCGCATGGTGGAGCAGGCCCGGGCCAAGCTCGCCGGGACGGGCACCGCGGTCCTGCTCGGGGACGCGGCCCGACCGCCGGTCGGCAACCAGCAGTTCGACGTGGTCATGGTCAGACATGTGGTGTGGCTGCTGCCCGACCCGGCGGCGGCCCTGCGCCACTGGTTCACCCTGCTGCGGCCCGGCGGCCGGCTGATCCTGGTCGAAGGCGTCTGGGGCGGCGTCGGACTCTCCGCCGGGCAGCTGACCGGACTGCTCTCGGAACTCACCGAGCGAATCCACCACGAGCGGCTATCCGACGACCCGGACCTGTGGGGCAAGCGGGTCGACGACGAGCGCTACGCCCTGGTGGCCCGCGCCGAGCCGCCGTACCGGCACACCGAGGTCGTCGACGTCCATCTGATCCTCCGCCGGGGCCCCGATGTCCTGCTCGCCCGCCGGGCCGGCACGGGTTACGCGGACGGGCTGTTCAACGGCCCGTCCGGACACGTCGAGGACGGCGAGGACGTCCGCGAGGCGATGATCCGTGAGGCGGCCGAGGAGATCGGCGTCGAACTCGGGCCGGACGAGCTGCGGGTCGCCCTGGTCATGCAGCACCGCGGCCCCGGCGGCAGCCCCAGGACCGGCTGGTTCTTCGAGGCGGAGTACGACCCGGACCGTCCGCCGTACAACCGCGAACCGGACAAGTGCTCCGAGCTGGCCTGGTTCCCGCTGGACGCCCTCCCGGACGATGTCGTCGCCTACTGCCGGGCGGGTATCGAGGGCTACCGGGCGGGCGAGCACTTCCTGATCCACTGGCACGAGGACGGCGACACCGTGGCGTACGAGCCGGACGGCGTCCGCCGCGCCGTCCCGCTGCCCGCCGCCCGGTCCGGTACCGGCGAGGTGCACCACATCGAGCTGTGGGTGCCCGATCTGGCGGTGGCCGAGCAGGGGTGGGGCTGGCTCCTCGGCGAGCTGGGCCATGTCCCGTACCAGCGCTGGGAACACGGGCGGAGCTGGCGGCGCGGCGACAGCTATGTCGTGGTCGAGCAGTCGCCCGATCTGGCCCCGGGCCCGCACGACCGGCACCGCCCCGGGCTCAACCACCTCGCGTTCCACGTCCGCGACCGGGCCGCCCTCGACGCACTGGTGGCAAGGGCCCCGGAGCACGGCTGGCGGCCGCTCTTCGCGGACCGCTACCCGTACGCGGGCGGCGAGGGGCACATCGCCGCCTACCTGGAGGACGCCGCGGGGTACGAGGTGGAGCTGGTCGCCGGAGTCCACCAGCCGCGCCCGGCCCCTCAGGAACCGGCGCCGTACACCGATGTGTGGGCGCGGCACCGGGACTAGGGCCTCTCGTTCGGATCAGGCCGGGCTCGTGGGGGTCCGCGGCAGGGGCGGGCCGGGGTCGCGGAAGTTCAGTACGAAGCGGGCGCGTTCTCCCTGGATGCGCCGGCGGACGTAGAGCACCGGCTCGCCGTCGGGGGTGCAGCTGACGCCCTCGCGGACCAGCAGGGGGCTCCCGGCCGGTACGCCCAGGATGTCGGCGTCACCGATGTCGGCCCCGATGGCGCTGAAGGCGCGCCAGTCGTACTCCAGGGTGATGCCCGCGCTGTCGGCCAGGGTGCGGACCAGGTTCTCCACCGGTCCGGGTGCCGCGAGTTCCCGGGGCAGCAGGGCGGACGGCACCCAATAGGTGCTGATGCCCCAGGACTCCGGGCCGATGGAGAACACGCTCTCCACCCGGGAGAGGTCGGCGACGGGCCTGCCCAGAGCGAACGGCACATCAACCACTTCGCGATGATGCAGGTGCCCTCCCCGGGGGAGATGGCCCGCTGGAACAACCACGTCCAGGACCTCGCCGCGGCCACCCGCCTCGGGATACCGGTCACCCTCTCCTCCGACCCCCGGCACGGCGTCGTGCCCAACCCCGCCACCGCCCACACCGGCGGCGGGTTCAGTCCGGGCCCCGAGCCGGTCGGGCTCGCCGCGACCGACGACCCCGCCCTGGTCGAGGAGTTCGCCCGCGCCGTCGCCGGCGAACTGCGGGCCGTCGGGATCCGGCTGGCCCTGCACCCGATGGCGGACCTGGCCACCGAACCGCGCTGGGCCCGGATCAGCGGCACCTTCGGCGAGGACGCGGACCGCGCCGGACGGATGCTGGCCGCCTATGTCCGGGGCATGCAGGGCGACTCCCTCGCCTCCGGCGTCGCCTGCATGACCAAGCACTTCCCCGGGCACGGCCCCCAGGCGGACGGCGAGGACTCGCACTTCGCCCGCGGCAAGTGGCAGGCGTTCTCCGGCAACAACCTCGAACAGCACCTGAAGCCCTTCGAGGCGGCCCTGTCGGCCGGCACCGCACAGATGATGACCTGCTACTCGATCCCCGGCGGCAGCGGACTGCCGGAGGTCGGCGCGAGCTTCAGCCGGGAGGCGATCACCGGGCTGCTGCGCGAACGCCTCGGCTTCGACGGCGTGGTGTGCAGCGACTTCAACGTGCTCACCGGCCTGGACCTCCCGGGGCTGGGGGAACTGCCCCCGCGCAACTGGGGCGTGGAACACCTCTCCCTCGCTGAACAGCTGCTGAAGCTGCTGGACGCCGGGGTCGACCAGCTCGGCGGCGAGACCAGGACCGACCTGCTGATCGATGCCGCCCAGGACGGATCGGTGACCGAGTACCGCATCGACGCCTCCGCCCGCCGCATCCTGCGGGACAAGTTCCGGCTCGGTCTCTTCGAGGACCCCTACGTGGACCCGGGGGCCGCCGAGACGCTCGTCGGCAGCCCCGCGACCCGCGAGCTGGGCCGGCGGGCGCAGCGCCGCTCGCTGGTCCGGCTCACCCCCCGCCGCGGCCCGCTGAACCGGATTCCGGCCTCGCCCGCCGTGTACGTGGAGAACGTGGACCCGGCCGTGGCGGCCCGCTACGGCCGGGTCGTCGACCGCCCGGAGGAGGCCGACCTGGCCGTCGTACGGCTCCAGGCCCCCTACGAGCAGCGGGAGTCGCCGCTGGAGCGGCACTTCCACTCCGGCTCCCTGGAATTCCCGCCCGAGGAACTCCGGCGGCTGGAGGCACTGTGCGCCACGGTGCCCACCGCCGTCGACGTCTTCCTCGACCGCCCCGCCGTCCTCACCGGACTCTCCTCCGCCGCCGCCCTGCTGACCGGCAGCTTCGGGGCGTACGACGATCTGGTGCTGGACGTCGTGTTCGGGCGCTGCGACGCGGAGGGGGTGCTGCCCTTCGATCTGCCGTCCTCGATGGAGGAGGTCGAGGCATCCTTCGGGGACGTCCCGTTCAGCATGCCGAACCCGCTGTTCCGCTGCGGCCGTCGGGCCGGCGGCTGACCGGGGCGGTGGACCGGCTTCCGGGCGGACCGTGCGGCGGTCCGCCCGGAAGCCGGAACGCGCTCCGCCGCCCGCGGTCAGGCCAGCAGCGCCGCCAGCCCCTCGGCGCGGGCCAGCTGCTCCAGCTCGTCCAGGGCCCGCAGCGCCGCCCCGGCCGCCGCGGGGTCGCGCCCGGCAAGGCCGCTCTCCTCGAACTCGTCCTCGTCCAGCCGCAGTACGGACGAACCGTCCGCCGACACCCACAGATCCAGGTCCAGGTCCTCCACCAGCAGCTCCCCGTCCCGCAGCACCGCGGGGCGGGTGATGTCGCAGTACCAGCCCTTGAGCCCGCCCGCGCCGGTACGGACCTCCTTCACGGCGTACCAGCGGTCGCGCCAGTAGTGCTCGGTGAACACATCGCCCGGCTCGAACCGCACGAAGCCGAAGTCGCGGACCCCCGGCGCCGCCCACGGCGCGCGCACCGTCACCCGGACCCCGTCGTCGCGGATCACATCCGCCGGATACCGGATCTTGGTCCGCCCGGCCTTCACCAGGGCGACCACCACGGCGGCCTCAGCCGAGCTTGCGGACATGGCGCACATTCGTGGCACAGATTTCGTAGCCGAACCATCGGTTGATGGCCAGCATCGGTCCGTTGTCCGCGTCGTTGGCGGTGTACGCGTCCGTGCAACCGGCCGCGCGCGCCCGGTGCAGCGAGTCGTTCTTGGCCAGCCTGGCCAGGCCCCGGCCGCGGTACGCCCGGCGGGTGCCCGTCATCCCCGACCAGTAGCGGGTCAGACCGTCGGTCTCCGCCGCGCTGAACGCCGCCACTTCGCCGTCCGCCATCACGACCGAGGTGAGCTCGCGGTCGAGCCCGGGAGCACGCCAGGTGTGATTCAGCCAGTCCTCGTAGTCGTCCAGCAGGGCCGGAGTGTCGCTCGGCTCGTCGGCCGTGGTCTCGGCATCCGCCTCGAAGAGCGGGCGGGGATCGTCCGCGAAGTCCGCGGCGGTACGCAGCTCCACGCCCGGCGGCAGCTCCTGACGGGGCGGCAGCGACCCGTCCGTCAGCCGGAGCCGGGAGAAGTACGCCGGACGGCTCGGCACATAGCCGCGCTTCTCGGCGAAGGCCCTGTTCGACGGGGCATCGAGCACCCAGGTGTACACCGCGCTCGCACCCTCCCGTGCCAGATGCTCCTCGGCCGTGCGCACCAGCAGCGCACCCGCGCCGAGCCCGGCGCGCTCCGGATGCGTGTACGTGTTGCAGAATCCCTGGCCGGGTTCGGGGCTGTCGTGGGCGAGGCCGACCTGCGCGGTCGCGACGAGCTCCCCGTCCACCTCGGCGACCAGCAGCCGGTAGCGCTTGTCGGGGTGGGCGGAGGCCAGTTGGAAGATCACGGACTCGGGTGTCGTCACCACATAGGGCAGGGCGGCCCGCCGGACCCGTACCCAGCCTTCCGCGTCGGCCGGGAGAAAGTCGCGAACAATGACAGTCATGGGCCGGACGTTACGCGTGGGCCGCCACCGGCCGCCCCCGAATTTCCGGCGCCGCGGCGGACGTGGGGGAGAATCGGGGCGTGACCCTGAAGATCGTTCTTGATCCGGACGCCGGTACCGCCCCGTACGAGCAACTGCGCACGCAGCTCTCCGAACTGGCCCGCTCCGGCGCGCTGCCCGTCGGTTTCAGACTGCCGACGGTACGCGGCTTCGCCGAGGAGCTGGGCCTCGCCGCCAACACCGTCGCGAAGGCGTACCGCGCGCTGGAGGCCGACGGGGTGATCGAGACCCGCGGCCGCAACGGCACGTTCGTCGCCGCCGCCGGTGACGCGGCGGACCGTCACGCGGCCGCCGCGGCACAGGAGTACGCGGACCAGGCGCGACGGCTCGGCCTGTCCCGGGACGAGGCGCTGTCCCTGGTGCGCGACGCGGTACGCGCGGCGTACGGGACGGACTGAGCCGGGACGGGGCGGCGGGCCGGCTCAGAGGTACAGGCCCGCGTCCGCCCCGGACTCCTGCTTCGGCACCGAGGCGGGAGCGCTGCCGCGCCGCAGCGCGTACAGCTCGGCGAGCGTCGCGCCCTCGCGGCCGAGCCCGTCCTCCGTGCCCAGCCAGGACACCGCCTCGCCGCGGGTCAGTGATCCCACCTCGATCCTGGCGAGGCAGCGGCCGGGCCTGACCACGGCCGGATGGAGCCGCTCCAGGTCCTCGTTGGTGGTGACGCCCACCAGCACGTTGCGGCCCTGGCCGAGCAGCCCGTCGGTGAGGTTCAGCAGCCGCGACAGCGCCTGGCCCGCGGTGTGCTTGGCCTCGCCGCGGATCAGCTCGTCGCAGTCCTCCAGCAGCAGCAGCCGCCACCGGCCCTTGGCCGTGCCCTCGTCCTCGCCGATCGCGATGTCCATCAGATAGCCGACGTCGTTGAAGAGCCGCTCGGGGTCGAGCACGCAGTCGACCTGGCACCAGTCCCGCCACGAGCGCGCCAGGGTGCGCAGCGCGGACGTCTTGCCGGTGCCCGGCGGGCCGTGCAGCAGGAGCAGCCGGCCCGCGATGTCGTCGGGCGTCACCTTCATCAGCCGGTCCATGGCATCGGCCACCGGCGCCGTGTAGTTGCCCCGGACCTCGTCCCAGGTGCCGGCGGCGATCTGCCGGGTGGTGCGGTGCGGGCCGCGGCGCGGGGAGACGTACCAGAAGCCCATCGTCACGTTCTCGGGCTGGGGTTCCGGCTCGTCCAGGGCGCCGTCCGTCGCCCGTTCGAGGATCTGCTGGGCCAGCTCCGGGCTGGTCGCGGTGACGGTGACGTCGGCGCCGCGGTTCCACCGCGAGACGAGCAGCGTCCAGCCGTCGCCCTCGGCGAGGGTGGCGCTGCGGTCGTCGTCGCGGGCGGCGCGCAGCACCTTGGCGGCCGGCGGCAGCAACGTCGCCCCGGCCTTGACGCGTTCCAGTGAGGAGCTGTGCGAGTACGGCTGCTCGCCCGTCGCGAAACGGCCGAGGAACAGCGCGTCGACCACGTCGGACGGGGAATCGCTGTCGTCGACGGTGAGCCGGATCGGCAGAGCGGACTCAGGGTTGGCGGACATGGCGCCCATGATCCGGCACGGGGATAACCGGCGCACCCGGGTTTCGCTGTCTTCCTCCCCTTTTCCGGCAGCGGCAACGGGCATGACGGGCGCTCAAGGGGCGCGTGGGGGAGCTCGATCCTTGCGGGAAGAGTTGGCATGCACACTTCCGGCGAGGGGGTCGGTACTGCTACCACGGTCTCGGCAGACCGGGCGGAGATCCCACCGGTCGGTCCCAGGGAGGTTCCATGAAACTGTCCAGACTCGCGACGCTCTCGTCCTCGCTCCTGCTCGGTGCCGTACTCGCCCTGACCGGTGCGGCCACCGCCGGCGCCGCCACATCCGTCCAGGCCGTCGACTACGTCGCCCTCGGCGACTCGTACTCCTCGGGTGTCGGATCCGGCAGTTACGACAGTGCCAGCGGCGACTGCAGGCGCAGCACCAAGGCGTATCCCGCCCTCTGGGCCGCCGCCAACTCGCCCGCCTCGTTCTCCTTCGCCGCCTGCTCGGGCGCTCGTACGGGTGATGTGAAGGCCAATCAGCTCGGCCCGCTGACCTCCTCGACCGACCTGGTCTCGATCTCCATCGGCGGCAATGACGCGGGCTTCGCCGATGTCATGACGACCTGTGTCCTCCAGTCGGAGAGCACCTGCCTCAACCGGATCGCCACGGCCCGCGGCTACGTCGAGTCCACCCTGCCCGGCAACCTCGACTCGGTGTACGCGGCGATCCACGCCAAGGCACCGTCCGCCCGTGTCGTCGTGCTCGGCTACCCGCGCTTCTACAAGGTCGGCGGCAGCTGCGCCGTCGGCCTGAGCGACAAGGTGCGCACCGCGATCAACGGCGCGGCCGACCTCCTCAACTCGACGACCGCCAAGCGCGCGGCCGACCACGGCTTCGCCTTCTCCGACGTCGCGGGGAAGTTCACCGGCCACGAGATCTGCTCCGGCAGCGCCTGGCTGCACAGCGTCAACTGGCTCAACATCGGTGAGTCCTACCACCCCACCGCCGCCGGACAGTCGGGCGGATACCTGCCCGCATTCGACTCGGCGGCCTGATTCCGCCGGCGTGTGCGCCGGGCCCGTTCGGTCGTCCGACGGGCAGGAGACCCCCGTTCGCGGGGGGTCTCCGTCCGGCGTGGCGCCGGGGCGGCCCGTGGCCCCTGGGCGGGCCCGCGGGCGGAGTGCCTTCGTCCGTTTCCGTTCTGTCCAACTCGCCCTGAAATAGGGCGGATTCGTGAGTGAGGTGTCAACCTCCGTATGTGTGTGCGTAATCCTGCTACCGGGATACACGAGTGTCGTCGCGGGGCGATAGGGTTAACCTGCCCGGGCCGGGTGCCCTCGTACGGGTGGGGAGTGACATGGAACAGATAGCGATGCGGAGCAGGCCGCGTGTGCCTGCCATCACATGCGGAAGCGGTGCGACGAGTTCGCGCCTCGACCGCCATCTCGCGGTGCTCGGCGGACCCGCCGTGCCACAGCGGGAGGCTGCGGAGGCGACCCTGCTGATGCGTGAGCTCACCTCGCGCGATGCCGCCCACCGTCGTCGGAGCAAGAGCGCGCGGGTCTCGCTCTTCGCGCCGCTGCGACGGCTGAGGCGCTCGCTCTTCGGCAGCCGCCGCTGACCCGACGGCCCGTCACGACCGCTCGACCGGTCCACCGCCCGGGCTCCCCGGCCAGGGTCGGTCGCCCAGCCCCCCGCTCGGGGCCGCGGTGACCACACCGTCCCGGCGCTGCGCCGCTGTCCGCCCTCCTGTCATCCCCAGGGCCCACAGCGGCGCTTCGGTGTGTTCGCGGGGCATCGGAGGGTAAGTGGTCCGGACGGGCCCACCGACCGCCCGCTGGACGAGCTCTCCACCGGCGACGGTCACTCGCCGCCGCGTGCGTAACGCCGTACGGACAGCGGGACGAACACCGCGAGGAGCACCGCCGACCAGGCGAGCGTTCCGGCGACCGGGTGGGCGACCGGCCAGGCGGCGTCGGCGGCCGGGGACGCGTTGCCGAACAGGTCGCGGACGGCCGCGGCCACGGCGCTGATCGGGTTCCACTCCGCGACCGTCCGCAGCCAGCCCGGCAGATTGCCGGTCGGGATGTACGCGCTCGACAGCAGCGGCAGGATGAACGTGGCGCTGCCCAGCTGACCGGCGATCTCCTCGTTGCGGATCAGCAGGCCCAGCCAGCAGCCCAGCCACGACGTGGCGAACCGCAGGAGCAGCAGCAGCCCGAAGGCGCCCAGGGCCGCGAGCGGCCCGCCCTCGATCCGCCAGCCGACCGCGAGTCCGACGAGGGCCAGCGGGACCATGCCGACGGCCGTGGTCAGCAGATCGGCGGCGGTCTGGCCGAACGGCACGGCGGGCCGGCTCATCGGCAGCGTACGGAACCGGTCCATCACCCCGCGGTGGCAGTCCTGCGAGGCCTGGAACATGCCGACCATGATGCCGTTGGCCGCGGTGGCCGCCAGCAGGCCCGGCACCAGGAACGCGCGGTACTCCCGGCCGGGCATGGCCAGCGCGCTGCCGAAGACGTACCCGAAGAACAGCAGCATGGTGATCGGCATGGTCTGGGTCAGGATCACCACGCCCGGGGCCGCCTTGATCCGCTGGAGGTGGCGGCCCAATACGGCCAGGGCGTCGGCGACGGGGGTGCTCGCGGAGCTCGTGGCGGGCCGCTCGTGGATCAGTGTCGTGCTGCTCATGCTGCCGTCTCCTTCACGGGCGGGGAGGTGCGGCCGTCGCCGCGGTCGGTCAGGCGGAGGAAGACCTCGTCGAGCGTCGGCGGGCGCAGGCTCGCGTCGGCCAGCGGTACGCCCGCGGCGTCGAGTTCACGGACGATGCGGGGGAGGGTGAGCGTGGCGTCGGTCGCGATGGCGGCCACGGTGCGGCGCTCGTGGTCCAGCACCGGTTCGGCGCCGGTGAGCTGGTCGAGCACGCAGGCCGCCGGGACCAGCGCCGACTCATGGGTGACCACCACCTCGGCGTAGCTGCCGATGCGGGACTTCAGCTCGGCGGGGGTGCCGCGGTGGGCGGCCCGGCCACGGTCGATCAGCACGATGTCGTCGGCCAGCTGATCGGCCTCCTCCAGATACTGCGTGGTGAGCAGCACGGTCGTGCCCCGGCCGGCCAGCTCCCGTACCGCCGCCCAGATCTGGTTGCGGCTGTGCGGGTCGAGGCCGGTGGTCGGCTCGTCCAGGAAGAGCACCCGCGGGCGGGTCAGCAGACTGGCGGCGAGGTCGAGACGGCGGCGCATGCCGCCCGAGTAGGTGCGGGCCGGGCGGTCGGCCGCCCCGGCCAGCTCGAAGCGCTCCAGGAGTTCGTCGGCGCGGGTGCGTGCCGCGTCGCCGCGGAACCGTTGCAGCCTGGCGAAGAGCCGCAGGTTCTGCCGGCCGGACAGCTCGCCGTCGACCGAGGCGTCCTGCCCGGTGACCCCGATCGCGGCGCGCACCGCACCGGCCTCGCGCAGCACGTCGTGGCCGGCCACCCGGGCGCTGCCGCCGTCCGGCGCGGTCAGCGTGGTGAGCACCCGGACGGCGGTGGTCTTGCCCGCGCCGTTCGGCCCCAGCACTCCGCAGACGGTGCCCTCGGCGACCGCGAGATCGAGCCCCCGCAGCGCGTGGACATCGCCGTATCGCTTCTCCAGACCTTCACTAAGTACAGCGTACGTAGTTGTCATGCGGACCACCGTATCGCACTACGTACGGTGTACGTAACTACGATGGTGGGCGAGGTGATGACCGATGGTGGGGCGACCCGCTGTACCCGAAGTGATCTGGGCACGACCCGAGCGTGCGGGCCGGGGCCCCAGGCCCGCGTTCAGCCGGGCGGACATCGCGGCGGCCGCCGTCCGTATCGCCGATGCGGAGGGCTTCGACGCGGTGTCGATGCGCAAGGTCGCGGCGGAGCTCGGCTGCGGCACGATGTCGCTCTACAACTACGTGCCGCGCAAGGAGGACCTGCACGAGCTGATGCTCGACGCGGTCAGCGGCGGTTACGAGTTCCCCGAGCCGTCCGGCGACTGGCGCGCCGACCTCGTCGCGCTCGCCCACCAGGCCCGCGCGATGATGCACCGCCACACCTGGGTGCCCCGGCTGATGTCACCGGTGTACGGCTTCAGTCCGAACTCCCTGCGGTATCTGGAGTACTCGCTCAGCTGCCTGGACGGGGTGGACGCACGGTTCGGCGAGAAGATGGAACTCATCGCCATGGTCAACGGTGTGGTCACCACCTATGTGTCCAGCGAGATCGCCATGGCGGAGCGCAGCAGGTCGCTGCCCTGGTCCGAGGAGCAGGAGCACGCGGCCCGCACCGGCTATCTGGTCAGCCAGATCGCGACCGGGAAGTACCCCCGGATGGCGGCCGGGTTCGCCGAGGACCCCGGGCCGATCGACATGGACGGGGTCTTCGACCGGGCGCTCGGCCGGGTGCTGGACGCCTTCGACCGGTAGCCCTGCCCGGTGTCCACTCACAGCAGTGCGAACTGCCCGTCCGGGCCCTCCTCCTGATGACCGAGCACCGAGGCGGGCCGCCGGGCGGCGGCCGCGACGGGCAGCACGCCCGCCGCCCGGAGATCGGCGGCCGTGATCTGCGGCCCGTCGGCCAGGCCCTCCCGGCGGGGGCGGAGTCCGTCGAGCAGGGCGATCAGGGTGATCAGCTCCAGCAGCTGGGAGGTCCACTCCTGGGGCCAGGCGTGCGGCCGGACCGCCTCCAGGCCGTCCACGTCCTGCGCGCCGGCCGCCGACCGCCGCCCGAACCAGAGCTCCAGTATCCGGACCCCGCCCACCCGGAACTCCCACGCCCCGGGCGGCACGGGCGAGATGCGGCCCGTCCCCACCATGAGCGTCTCGCTGTCCGGGTCGTACGCCAGCCCGTCCGGCACAGGCGGAACCGCGGCCCGCACATAGGGCCGGCGCCCGCCGGGCAGCCGTGGGCGCTCCGCGCCGCGCGCCCCCCGCAGGTGCAGCCGCAACAGCTCCTGGCCCAGCTCCACCCCGGCCGTCCAGCGCGCGGTGTCGGCGGGCAGCGGGACCACGCAGCCGGCGGGCGAGTGGCGGGCCGCGGCGAGCGCCCAGGCCAGCACCGAACGGGCGGTCACCGAGTCCCCGTGGCGGGCGCGCAGCAGTGCCATCAGTCCCGGGGCCAGATTGGGTTCGCGGCCGTCGGGTCGCCGGAACAGCGGCCGGATCCGGCCGGGCCGGCCCGCGGGGGTGTGGCCGTCCGGCAGCAGCGCCGTCACCGACAGGGCGGGGCCGGTGTCCTGGGGCACGTACCCGTGCTCCACGGCGAAGAGCTGGTGCCCGTCGGCGACCCGCCACAGCTCGGGGCGGGCGGCGTCGATCAGCCGGTGGTCGGGGAGCAGCCACTGCTCGTCGAACGGGCCGTGCGCGATCCGTACCGGCTCCGGGCACGGCCCCTCCTCGCGGGCGAACCGGCCGGTGCCGGTGGCCTGTCCGGGCAGCGCCGCCACCGGGGTGTGCGGGGTACGGGAGCGGGTCGCCCGGAACAGCCGCTCGCGCTCGCCGGCCGGGGCCCGCACCAGCCGGTCCCAGCGGGCCCGGAGGGAGGCGGCGTCGGGGGCGATCACCCAGGGGCGGCCGGTGCGCAGTGGCCGTACGGACCAGGGCATCAGCTCGTCCAGGAGCGGGGCTCGCGTGCCCGGGGCATCACCGCAGCCGCCCGCCGCCCGTGCCGCCACCGTGTCGTCCTCCCCGTCGCCACGTCCGCCCGCCTTCCCGGGCATCGTAGCCGCGCCCCTGCGGCACGGGGCAGTGCGTCAGTGCGCTTCCACGGTGACCGAGAAGGAGAACCGGTCGCCCCGGTAGCGGATCCGCGCCACGTCGACCACCCGGCCGCTCTCGTCGTACGTCACGCCCGTGTAGAACAGGATCGGGCTCAGCAGCGGGACCTGGAGGAGTTCGGCGGTGGCCGGGTCGGCGAGGCGCGCCTCGACCGTGTCGGTGATGCGCGAGATCCGGACGCCGACCCGGTCGCGCAGCACCTTGGTCATCGGCCAGCGTTCGAGATCGGCGACGTCCAGACGGGCCGCGATGTCGGGACGCACCACGTTCTCCGCCCAGTTGGTGGGCTCGTCGCTGTCACCGTCGCGGCGCAGCCGGCGGTAGCTGACCAGTTCCGCGCAGTCGGGGAAGTACTCGGTGAGCTCGCCCGGCACGGCGACCGGGCCGTGGCCGAGCACCGCGGTCCGCTCGCCCGACTGCTGGGCCACGATCGCGTCGATCGAACCCAGCAGCCGGACCGGCGACACCCGGCGGGCACGCGGCTCGATGAACGTGCCGCGCCGCCGGTGCCTGCTGATCAGCCCTTCGGTCTCCAGCTCCTTGAGCGCCTGGCGCATCGTCAGGACGCTGACGCCGTAGTGCGCGGCGAGCTGCTCCTCGGTCGGCAGCCGCGCCGAGGCGTCCCTGGCGCGGCCCAGTATCGAGGCGCGCAACGACTGCGAGACCTGGTACCACAGGGGCAGCTTGCGGTTCAGGACCAGTGAGTCGGGGGCGAAGGCCGGCCCCGGGGGGATCTTGGGCGTCTGAGGCACCTGGGGGCCTTTCGTTCGGACCGGGCCGGATCGGGGAGCGGGCGGTTCGCCTACGGCCTGAAGTTGCGGCTCAGACCCTGCCACACGTCGTCGTAGCCGTGCTGGAGATGGTCGGCGCCGGCCGCCTGCTCCGTCGCCGTCACCGGCCAGCGGGTCTCGAACATGAAGGCGAGGCCGTCGTCGATCTTCTGCGGCTTCAGCTCCGCCTCGCTGGCCCGGTCGAAGGTCTCCCGGTCCGGGCCGTGCGCCGACATCATGTTGTGGAGCGAGCCGCCGCCCGGGACGAAGCCGCCCCTGCCGGCCGTCTTCGCGTCGTACGCGCCCTCGATCAGGCCCATGTACTCGCTCATCACATTGCGGTGGAAGTACGGCGGCCGGAAGGTGTCCTCGCCGACCAGCCAGCGCGGCGCGAAGACGACGAAGTCGACCCCGGCCAGACCGGGGGTGTCGGACGGCGACGTCAGCACCGTGAAGATCGACGGGTCGGGGTGGTCGTAGCTGATCGAGCCGATGACATTGAAGCGGTGCAGGTCGTAGACGTACGGGGTGTGGTTGCCGTGCCAAGCGACCACGTCGAGCGGGGAATGGCCGTACGTCGCCGACCAGAGGTTCCCGCAGAACTTGTTGATCACCTCCACCGGGCGGTCGTCGTCCTCGTACGCGGCGACGGGGGCGAGGAAGTCGCGGGCGTTCGCCAGGCCGTTGGCGCCGATCGGGCCGAGGTCGGGGAGAGTGAACGGCTGGCCGTAGTTCTCGCAGACGTAGCCGCGGGCGGTCGCGTCCAGCAGCTCCACGCGGAAACGGACGCCGCGCGGGATCAGGGCGACATGCCCCGGCTCGGCGCGCAGCAGGCCCAGTTCGGTACGGAGCAGCAGGCCGCCGTGCTCCGGGACGATCAGCAGCTCGCCGTCCGAATCGCTGAACACCCGGTCCGTCATGGACGAGTCGGCGTGGTAGAGATGCACGGCCATGCCGGTGCGCTGAGCCGCGTCGCCGTTGCCGCCGAGGGTCCACAGGCCGGCCAGGAAGTCCGTCCCGGCCGCGGGCTCGGGAAGCGGATCCCAGCGCAGCCGGTTGGGGTCGGGCACGGATTCGGTGAACGGGGCGGTCCGGATCGCCCCGTTGCCGACGCGGACGAACGGCGGATGCGCGGCCGACGGGCGGATCCGGTAGAGCCAGGAACGGCGGTTGTGGGCGCGCGGTTCGGTGAAGGCGGAGCCGCTCAGCTGCTCCGCGTAGAGCCCCAGCGGTGCCCGCTGGGGGGAGTTGCGGCCGTGCGGCAGTGCGCCCGCCACCGCCTCCGAGCTGTGCTGATTGCCGAAACCGGCGGAATGCTCCAGCGCTTCCGCCGTCTTCCTCGCCTGCTCGATGCCGCCCATGTGCGCTCCCGGTGCCGAAGGAATCCTATGGGTAACCGTAGGAATCGAATCGAGGCGAGTCAACGGCATCTGTGACGCACCCGGGTGCCCGGCGGTTCAAATGCGTGGTGCGCAGGGGGGTTCCAAAAGTTGAACAATGCTCTACTCTCCCGCACATGTCGTGGACACGAAGACTTCTGGTGGTCCTGGCGGCGCTGGCCGCCGCCCTCCTCGCGGCCCCTGCCGCCCAGGCGCACGAGGAACGTCCGGTCACCCTGCCCGACGGGACCGGCAGCGTCCCCGTGTACCGCACCGGCGAGCCCGATCTGCTGGTCTGCAAGAGCGACCGGGCGGACTTCGAGCGCCGCGTGTCCGGCTTCCCGGAGGCGCTGCGGACCCGGAACCTGAAGCTCTTCGAACGGTGCCGGAAGTCCGGCTACCGCCACTTGCAGCAGGCCGTCGACGCGGTGGACCGGCCCGGCATGAACATCGCCGTCCTGCCCGGCCTGTACGAGGAGGAGCCCTCGCTGCCGAAGCCGACGGGGGAGTGCACCCGGCTGAAGGCGCCCAACTCCCAGCTCGGCTACCAGATCCTGTCGTACGCCCAGCAGGCGCGGTGCCCGCACAACCAGAACCTGGTGGCGATCCTCGGCAAGAAGGACCTCCAGATCGAGGGCACCGGCGCCGAGCGCACGGACGTGGTCATCGACGCCAAGTACCAGAAGCTCAACGCGATCCGCGCGGACGGCTCCGACGGGATCTACTTCCGGAACTTCACCGCCCAGCGCACCACCTTCAACTCCCTGTACGTGCTGGCCCAGGACGGCTTCGTCATCGACTCCGTCCTCACCCGGTGGAACGACGAGTACGGCTTCCTGACCTTCGCCAGTGACCACGGGCTGTACAAGAACTGCGAGTCGTACGGAAACGGCGACTCGGGCATCTACCCCGGCAGCGCGTCGAACATCAACGACGACCACGGCTACGACGTGCCGCGCTACTCCATCGAGATCACCGGCTGCCGCAGCCACCACAACATGGTCGGCTACTCCGGCACCGCGGGCGACTCCGTCTACGTCCACGACAACGAGTTCGACCACAACATGGGCGGCGCCTCGATGGACAGCGCCTTCCCCGGCCACCCCGGACTGCCGCAGAACCACGCCCGCTTCGAACGCAACCTGATCCACGACAACAACGCCGACTACTACCCCTACGTCGCCGACGGAACCTGCGCCAAGCCGCCTGTGGACCGCGGCTACGAGGACGGCGTCGTCTGCCCGCAGATCTCCATGCCGCCCGGCTCCGGCATCATCACCGCGGGCGGCAACTGGAACCTGTACGAGAACAACTGGATCTACGGGCAGCAGCGCGCCGCCTTCGTCCTGACCGCCGTCCCCGCCTTCATCCGCGGTGAGGACGCGCTGTCCAAGCAGACCGACACCTCGCACCACAACCGCTACGCGGGCAACCGCCTCGGCAAGGACAAGGCGGGCAACTCCCGGCCCAACCGCACCGATGTGTGGTGGGACGGCCAGGGCGAGGGCAACTGCTGGCAGTCGGACGCCGGCCCGTCCTCCCCGCGCGCCCTGCCCGCCTGCGGCGCCGGGCGCGGCTCGGTGACCGGGAGCACCGACCGGCTCGTCGGCGAACCGGTCAAGCTCGCTCAACTGCTGGTCTGCGCCGACTACAACGTGCAGGCGCGCCGGCTGCCGGCCGGCTGCGACTGGTACGGGGCGCGGGGCATCGAGCGCATCGAGGTGCAGGTGGCGCTGACGGTCGCGGTGGTGCTCGCGCTGGTCGGCGGGGTGCTGTGGTGGCGCAGACTGCGCGGCAGCCGGCTCGCCACGGTGGTCACCGGGCTCGGCGTGATCGGCCTCGGGCTCGATGTGGCCGGATCGACGATGGGGCTGGCCGCCTCCTACGTGCCCGCGCTGGCGCTGCTGCTGACCGGGGTGTGGTGGACCGGGACCGGTCTGGTGCTCCGGAGGGAGCGGCCCTGGCTGGGCTGGACCACGGTGGTGCTGGGCGGGCTCACGCTGCTGGACGCCGTGGACAAGGCCGTGTTCATGATCCCGTGGATTCCGCTCAGCCCGGCCTGGGTGCGTGGACTGCTCGGCGTGGTCTGGGTGGTGTGGGCCGTGATCGCCGCCGCCCGGCACGGCGAGCGCGACGCCTCGGACGCGCCCGATGCCCCGGACTCCTCGCCGGCTTCCGCTTCCGCCGCCACCTCTGCCTCTGCCCCTGCACCCGCCCCGGAAGGAGACGCGTCGTGAAGCGTTCCCACAGGCCCTTGCGGACCACCCGGCCGCACCGGACCGCCGGACCGCACCGGACCGCCCGATCCCGCCGGACCGCCCGGCCGGTCGTGGCCGCGGTCACCGCGCTCACCGCGGCCGCCCTCGTGTTCGGGGCGAGCGCCTGCGGCGGGCGGGCCACCACCCACCACAAGCCCGGCACCAGCCATGAGCAGGCCGGCGGCAGCGTCGGCCGGCTGCTCACCACCGACGACGGCTCCGGCAACCGGCTGCGCCAGGTCGACGCCGAGGGTGCCCCCTCGGTGACGGTCGCCGTGCGGCCGGACTCGGAGGACGGCTGGAACGTCCACCTCACCGTACGGAACTTCCGGTTCACCCCGGACAGCGTGGGCGGCGCCGCGCTCCTCGGGCGCGGCCACGCCCGGCTGTTCCTCGACGGCCACCCCCTCGCCCGGGTGTACGGCTCCTGGTACCACCTCCCCGCCGCCCTCGTCCGCGGCGCGGGGAAGGGCGGCACCGAACTCACCGCACGGCTCTACGCCGACGACCACACCGCCTGGGCCGTGAACTCCGCACCCGTCCAGGCCACCACCTCCCTCTCCGGGGCCACAACCGCCCCCGAGAAGACCGCGGCCGCAACACCCCGGCCCGACACGGCACTTGTCGAGATCGTCGTCTCCCACGGCAAGGTCAGCCCCGACCCCGGCCGCACCGAGATCAAGAAGGGCCGGACCGTCGAGCTCCGGGTGCGCAGCGACCGCGCCGACCACCTCCACGTCCACGGCTACGACAAGGAGGCCGCCCTGCCCGCGGGCAGAACCGTCACCCTGACCTTCACCGCCGACCGCAGCGGGCTCTTCGAGGTCGAGACCCACGAGTCCGACCTGCTGCTGACCCAACTCGTCGTGCGGTGAGCGTCCTCGCCCACGGCATCGGCGCCCAGCACGACCTTCCGCTGTCCCCCTTCTACGCCTTCGCCGGTGCCTTCGCCGCGCTCTTCGTCTCCTTCCTCGCGCTCGGCCTGCTCTGGTCCGCCTCCCGGTTCCGCGGCGACCGGGCGGGCCTCCCGGTCCCGGCCGCCCTCCAGCGCCTCGCCGACGCCCGCCCCACCCGTATCGCCCTGCGGGCACTCGGCCTTGCCGCCGCCTTGTACGTCGTGCTCCAGCTCCTCCTCGGCCCCGACGACCCGGGCCGCAACCCGGCCCCCGGCGCCGTATACGTACTCCTGTGGGTCGGGCTGGTCCCCGCCTCGCTCCTCCTCGGTCCCGTCTGGCGGCTGATCAATCCGCTGCGCACCGTCCACCTCCTCGTCAGCCGTGCTCTGGGACGCGACCCCGCCAGGGGCCGCCCCCTTCCCGTACGGCTCGGTCTGTGGCCCGCCGCTGCCGGGCTCCTCGCCTTCACCTGGCTCGAACTCGTCGCCCCCGATCCCGCGTCGGCCACCGCCCTGCTGGTCTTCCTCGGCGGCTACAGCGGCGTCCACCTCGCGGGCGCCGCCCGGTACGGCGCCGGATGGTTCGACCGGGGCGATGCCTTCGAGGTCTACTCGGGGCTGCTCGCCCGGCTCTCCCCGCTCGGCCGCCGCCCTGCCGACCACCGCCTCGTGTTCCGCTCCCCGTTCAACGGACTCGACGCCACCCCGCAGACCCCCGGACTCGTCGCCACCGTCTGCGTCATGCTCGGATCCACCGCCTACGACGGCTTCTCCGACGCCCCGTCCTGGATCACCACCGTCCAGACCTCGTCCCTGGGCCGCACCACCACCGCCGGCCTGGGACTCCTGGGCGCCGTCGCCCTCGTCGCCGTCCTGTACGCCCTGTGCGCCGGCGCCGTCCGGCTGATCTCCGGCCAACTGCGCCACCCCCTCACCGCCTTCGCCCACTCGCTCGTCCCGATCGCCCTCGGCTATCTGATCGCCCACTACTTCACACTCTTCGTCACCGAAGGTCCACGTACGGTCATGGTGGCACTCGGCACCGACAGCCCGGCCCCGCCCGAGCCGCCCCTGGGCCCCGGCGGTGTCGCCACGCTCCAGGTCGCCGCGATCGTCCTCGGCCACGTACTCGGCGTCATCGCCGCCCACGACCGCTCCGTACGCCTCTTCCCGCCCGGCCGCGCCGTCGCGGGACAACTCCCGCTGCTGGTCCTGATGATCACGTACACCATCGGCGGTCTGTCACTGCTCATCGCATGAGAGCGGTCCGCCACCGCTCATCGCACGGGGACCGCGCCGGAAACCGGGCGGCCACCCGCCCGCCGGACATCCGGAGAACCGGCGTCCACCCGCCCGCCGGGCACGCGGAAGCCACCGGCCACCCGCCGCAGAGGAGACCCACGGCATCATGGAGTCCGTGCCCCATGCGAACACGAACCTCCGCCGCGCCCCCGTACAGCAGCGCAGCGCCGAGCGCCTCGCCCGGATACTCGACGCCTGCGCCGAACTCCTCGACGAGACCGGCTACGAGCAGCTGTCCACCCGCGCCGTGGCCCTCCGTGCCGGGGTGCCCATCGGCTCCGTGTACCGGTTCTTCTCCAACAAGCGAGCGCTGACCGATGCGCTGGCCCAGCGCAATCTGGAGAGCTACGCCGAACGCATCACCGGCCGCCTGGCCGTCATCCCGGCCACGGACTGGCGCACCGCCATCGATGCCGTGCTGGACGAATACCTGGCGATGAAGCGCTCCGTGGCCGGATTCGCCCTGGTCGACTTCGGCGCGGTGGCCCCCGAGGAGGACCCCGCCAACGCCGCGAACCAGCGGGTCGCCGGCCGGCTCGTCGAACTGCTCGCCGGACATCTGGGCGGCGCCCCCGACGAGGACCTGTCGCGCACCGTCCTGGTCTGCGTCGAGGCCGCCGACGCCCTCCTCCAACTCGCCTTCCGCACCGACCCGGCGGGCGACCGGGCCATCGTCGCCGAGACCCGCGTCATGCTGCGGGCCTATCTGGCACGCGTACTGGAGTGACGGCGGGGGCACCGGCCACCCGCCCCGGTGCCGGCGTCCATCGGCTGCTCGACGGCACCCGGCGCGACCCGCTCCCCGGCACCGCCGTGCCCAACGGGTTCCCGGTGACCGTGACCCCCGCCGCGACGCCGGTTGTGCCCCAGTCATGATCACCGCGTTGACCTGGGGTTTTGCTCGTATTGCTCGCATGTCAACGTCTTGTTAACGCTTCGAGTCGCGCCCTAACGTCATCCGCACCGCCGAGTCCGGTGGGAGTTCAAGGGTGAGCGATAGGTGTCCACATGCTGACAATCCTCGGCTTCGCCATGATTGCGACCTTCCTGGTCCTGATCATGCTGAAGAAGATGTCGCCGATCGCGGCGTTGGTCCTGATCCCCGCGCTGTTCTGCGTCGCGGTCGGACAGGGCGCGAAGCTCGGTGACTACGTCATCGACGGCGTCGGCAATCTGGCCCCGACCGCCGCGATGCTGATGTTCGCCATCGTCTACTTCGGCGTGATGATCGACGTCGGCCTCTTCGACCCGATCGTGCGGGGCATCCTGCGCTTCTGCAAGGCCGACCCGATGCGGATCGTCGTCGGTACGGCCGTACTCGCCGCCATCGTCTCCCTCGACGGTGACGGCTCCACCACCTTCATGATCACCGTCTCGGCGATGTATCCGCTCTACAAGCGCCTCAAGATGAGCCTGGTCGTGATGACCGGCGTCGCCGCCACGGCGAACGGCGTCATGAACACCCTTCCCTGGGGCGGCCCCACCGCCCGCGCCGCCACCGCGCTCAAGCTGGACGCGGGCGACATCTTCGTACCGATGATCCCGGCGCTCGGTATCGGCCTGGTCGCCGTCCTCCTCCTCGCCGTCGTCCTGGGCCGGCGCGAGCGCAAGCGGCTCGGCATGCTCACCCTCGACGAGGCGCTGGCCACCGAGACGGCCATGGAGCCGGAGACCGTGCTGGTCGGGGCGGGCGGCGGCAGCGACCGCACCCGCAAGAACTCCGGCGGAGCCGGTACGGGCGCCGGCGGCGACGCGGCGGAGCACCCGGCCACGGACGAGGGCGCGGACGAGGGCTTCAAGGGCCTGGACCCGGACCGGACCACCCTGCGCCCGAAGCTCTACTGGTTCAACGCCGGCCTCACCATCGCCCTGCTCACCGCGATGATCATGGAACTGATGCCGATCCCGGTGCTCTTCCTGCTCGGCGCGGCCCTCGCGCTCACCGTCAACTTCCCCCACATGCCCGACCAGCGGGCCCGGATCGCCGCCCACGCCGACAACGTCCTCAACGTCTCCGGCATGGTCTTCGCCGCCGCCGTCTTCACCGGCGTCCTCTCCGGCACGGGCATGGTCGAGCACATGGCCGACTGGCTCGTCGGCGCGATCCCCGACGGCATGGGCCCGCACATGGCGATCGTCACCGGCATCCTCAGCATCCCGCTGACGTACTTCATGTCGAACGACGGCTTCTACTTCGGTGTCGTCCCGGTGCTCGCCGAGGCGGGCGCCGCCCACGGTGTCTCCCCGCTGGAGATCGCCCGCGCCTCCCTGGTCGGCCAGCCCCTGCACATGTCGTCCCCGCTGGTCCCGGCCGTCTACGTACTCGTCGGCATGGCGAAGGTCGAATTCGGCGACCACACCAGGTTCACCGTCAAGTGGGCGGCGCTCACCTCGCTGGTGGTGCTCTGCGCCGGACTCCTGTTCGGCATCATCTGACCGTGCGCACCCTTCAGGAGCCCGGCAGGGGCTGGCTGCTGCGCCTTCGCCTTCGCCTTCGCCTTCGCCTTCGCCTTCGCCTTCGCGCAGGGGGCGGTGTCGATGGCGCGGCCCGCCGTCTCCTACCGGGCTCTTTCGCTCGGCGGATGGGGTCTCCCCTGCTCGAACGGAGTTGAGAGCTGGGGGAAGAGCGCGCCATCGGCGTGATCACCGGGGTGTACGCCCTCCTCCCGCTCTTCGCCGCCGTCCCGCTCGGGCGCGCACCGACCACGGCCGGTGCGCGCCCCTGCTGCCCTTCGGCGTCGTACTGATCGCGGGCGGCTGCGCCCTGAGCGGCCGGGCCGGCTCGCTGACCGCGATGGCGGCCTGGAGCGGGGTGATGGGCCTGGGCCATCTCTGCTTCGTCATCGGTGCCCAGCCGATCGTCGCCCGTCAGTCCGGCCCGGCCGAACAGGACCGCAACTTCGGGCACTTCACCATCGGCGCGTCCCTCGGCCAGCTCATCGGCCCGATCGCCGCCGGGTATCTGATCTCCGAGCGGGACGGCGCCATGGCCCGTACCAGCGCACTCGCCCTGATCGTCGCGGCGGCCGTCGCCACCGTCTCCCTCGGCCCGCTCCGGCGCATCGAGCACCGTTCCGCGCCCGCCGCCCGGCGGGCGGAGCCGGCCGCGAAGGTCCCCGTCGGCCGCGTCCTGCGGGCCCGCGGGGTTCCGGCCGGGATCTTCATCAGCCTCGCCGTGCTCTCCGCGACCGACATCCTCACCGCGTACCTGCCCGTCGTCGGTGAACACCGGGGCATCGCCCCCGCCACCATCGGACTGCTGCTCAGTCTGCGCGCCGCCGCCACCATCGCCTGCCGGCTGGTGATGACCCCGATGCTCCGGGCCCTCGGCCGCACCGCGCTGCTCACCACCACCTGCCTGCCGGCCGGGGTGCTCTGCGCGGGCATCGCCCTGCCCGTCCCCGTGGCGGTACTGGCCGCGATGCTCGCCGTGCTCGGCTTCTGCCTCGGCGTCGGACAGCCGCTCTCGATGACCACCGTCGTCCGGGCCGCCCCGCCGGAGGCCCGCTCCGCCGCGCTCGCCCCTCCGCCTCACCGGGAACCGCCTGGGGCAGGTCGCGGCCCCCGCCTCGGCCGGACTGATCGCCGGGGCGGCGGGCACCGCGGCCCCCTTCGTCATGCTCGGTGCCCTCCTCCTCACGGCCTCGGGGCTCGGCGTACGGGCGGGCGGCGGGACCGGCGGGCCGGTGCCGCCCCGGCCGTCCCGGCACCACGGCCACCCCGGCGCCCCACCGACCGCCACCGCGCCTGACACCCCGGCGCCCCATCGGCCGCCACCGCGCCTGACACCCTGGCGCCCCACCGGTCGCCACCGCGCCTGACACCCCGGCGCCCCACCGGCCGCCACCGCGCCGCCCCGGACGTCTCGCTGCCGGCTGAACCCGTTCGTTGACCTCAAGCCCACTGGAGGTCGTACGTTCCTCCCATGAGCATGGAAACCACCGCGTGGACACAGCTCCACAACGTCATGAACGCGCAAGCGGACCGACGCCCCTTCGACCGGACCACCCTGCGGCGCATCGCCGCGTTCGCCCGCCCGCACCGGCGCCGGGTCGCCCTGTTCCTGATCCTCAGCGTGGCGACGGCGCTGCTCGCGGTCGCCACCCCGGTACTCGCCGGCCGGGTCGTCAACGCCATCGTCACCGGCAAGGAATCCGGCACCGTCACCCGGCTGTCCCTCCTGATCGCCGTGATCGCCGTCGCGGAGGCCGCACTCGGTCTGGTCAGCCGCTGGCTCTCGGCCAATCTCGGCGAGGGCCTGATCCTCGACCTGCGGACCGCCGTCTTCGACCATGTGCAGCGCATGCCGGTCGCGTTCTTCACCCGGACCCGCACCGGCGCGCTCGTCAGCCGCCTCAACAACGATGTCATCGGCGCCCAGCGCGCCTTCAGCAACACCCTGTCCGGCGTCGTCAGCAACGTCGTGACGCTGCTGCTCACGCTCGGCGTGATGCTCTCCATCTCCTGGCAGATCACCGTGCTCGCACTGGTGCTGCTGCCGGTGTTCGTACTGCCGGCCCGCCGGATGGGCTCCCGGATGGCGAGACTCCAGCGGGAGGCCGCAGCCCACAACGCCGCGATGGGAACCCGGATGACCGAGCGCTTCTCCGCACCCGGCGCCACCCTGATCAAGCTCTTCGGCCGCCCCGCCGACGAGTCCGCCGAATTCGCCGTCCGGGCCGGCCGGGTGCGCGACATCGGGGTACGCACGGCGATGGCCCAGTCCGCGTTCATCACCGCCCTCACCTTGGTGTCCGCGCTGGCGCTCGCCCTGGTCTACGGACTCGGCGGGTACTACGCACTGCACGGGCGGCTCGACGCGGGCGCGGTGGTGGCCCTGGCCCTCCTGCTGACCCGGCTGTACGCACCGCTCACCGCCCTCGCCGGGGCGCGGGTCGAGGTGATGAGCGCGCTCGTCAGCTTCGAGCGGGTCTTCGAGGTGCTCGACCTCAAGCCCCTCATCGACCAGAAGCCGGACGCACGGGCGGTCCCGGACGGCCCGGTGTCCGTCGAGTTCGACCAGGTGCGGTTCGGCTACCCCTCCGCCGACAAGGTCTCGCTCGCCTCCCTGGAGGACGTCGCGAGCCTCGACACCCGGGGCGGCGACGAGGTGCTGCGCGGCATCTCCTTCCGCGCCGAACCCGGCCAGACCGTCGCCCTCGTCGGCTCCTCCGGCGCCGGCAAGTCGACCATCGCCCAACTGCTGCCCCGGCTGTACGACACCGACGAGGGTTCGGTACGCATCGGCGGCGTCGACGTACGCGACCTGACCTCCGACACCCTGCGCGACACCCTCGGCATGGTCACCCAGGACGGCCACCTCTTCCACGAGTCGGTACGCGCCAACCTGCTGCTCGCCCGCCCCGACGCCGCCGAGGAGGACCTCTGGGACGCACTGCGCCGCTCCCGCCTGGACGGACTCGTCGCCTCGCTGCCCGACGGGCTCGACACCGTCGTCGGCGAACGCGGCTACCGGCTCTCCGGCGGCGAACGCCAGCGCCTGACCATCGCCCGGCTGCTGCTGGCCCGCCAGCGCGTCGTCATCCTCGACGAGGCCACCGCCCACCTCGACAACACCTCCGAGGCGGCCGTCCAGGAGGCGCTCACCGAGGCGCTCGCCGACCGCACCGCCGTCGTGATCGCCCACCGGCTCTCCACCGTACGGGCGGCCGACCTCATCCTGGTCGTGGAGAGCGGGCGGATCGTGGAGCGGGGCACGCACGAGGAACTTCTCGCGACGGGCGGCCGGTACGAGGAGCTCTACCGCACCCAGTTCGAGAACCCCGGTACCGAACACGGGCAGCTCGACGCGCAGCCCTCGGCGTGACGGGCGTCTCTGGCGCCCCAAAACTAACAGCGCTAGTTTGGGGGTGGACGCCCGTCCGCAACCGTGTCCGGGAGGAATAGCGATGAAGGCCCACGACGGCATGTACATCGACGGAGCCTGGCGGCCCGCCGCGGGACGGGACACGATCGCGGTGGTGAACCCCGCGGACGAACAGGTCATCGCCGAGGTCCCGGCCGGCGGGGCCGAGGACGTCGACGCCGCGGTGCGGGCCGCCCGCGCCGCGCTCCCGGCCTGGGCGGCCACCGCCGCCGCCGAGCGGGCCGCGCGGATCGCCGCCCTGCGTGATGTGCTCGTCGCCCGCAAGGACGAGATCGCCGGGACCGTCACCGCCGAACTCGGCGCGCCGCTGCCGTTCTCGCAGGCGGTGCACGCGGGCGTGCCGATCCTGGTGGCCGGTTCGTACGCCGAGCTCGCCGCCTCGTACGCCTTCGAGGAGAAGGTCGGCAACTCCACCGTGTACGCCGAGCCGGTCGGCGTGGTCGGCGCGATCACCCCGTGGAACTACCCGCTGCACCAGATCGTCGCCAAGGTCGCCCCGGCACTCGCGGCGGGCTGCACGATCGTCCTCAAGCCCGCCGAGGACACCCCGCTGACCGCCCAGCTCTTCGCCGAGGCCGTCCACGAAGCGGGCGTCCCCGCGGGCGTGTTCAACCTGGTCACCGGCCTCGGCCCGGTCGCCGGGCAGGCCCTGGCCGAGCACGAAGGCGTCGACCTGGTCTCGTTCACCGGTTCCACCGCGGTCGGCAGGAAGATCGGCGCCACGGCCGGCGCGGCCGTCAAGCGCGTCGCCCTCGAACTGGGCGGCAAGTCCGCCAACGTCATCCTGCCGAGCGCGGACCTGGCCAGGGCGGTCGGCGTCGGCGTCGCGAACGTCATGGGCAACTCCGGCCAGACGTGCAGCGCCTGGACCCGGATGCTGGTGCACACCTCGCAGTACGACGAGGCGGTCGCGCTCGCCGCGGAGGCGGCCGCCAAGTACGGCGACCGCATCGGCCCCCTCGTCAACGCCAAGCAGCACGCACGGGTGCGCGGCTACATCGAGAAGGGCGTGGCGCAGGGTGCCCGACTGGTCGCCGGCGGCCCCGAAGCCCCGCGCGAACAGGGCTACTTCGTCAGCCCGACCGTGTTCGCCGATGTCACCCCGGAGATGGCCATCGCCCAGGAGGAGATCTTCGGCCCGGTCGTCTCGCTCATCCGTTACGAGGACGAGGACGACGCCCTGCGCATCGCCAACGGCACCGTGTACGGCCTCGCGGGCGCGGTCTGGGCGGGCGACGAGGCCGAGGCGGTGGCGTTCGCCCGGCGGATGGACACCGGGCAGGTCGACATCAACGGGGGCCGGTTCAACCCGCTCGCCCCGTTCGGCGGCTACAAGCAGTCCGGCGTCGGCCGCGAACTCGGCTCCCACGGGCTCGCGGAGTACCTCCAGACCAAGTCCCTCCAGTTCTGACCGTTCCGCACGCCCTGTCTCTCCGAACCGACTCGTTCCTCCGAACCGACTCGTTCCTCCGAACCGACTCGTTCCTCCCCACCGCCCCGTTCCTCCGTCGCCCACCGTCAGGAGCCTGTTCGTGGTCCGCGCCGCCGTACTGCCCGCCGTCGGAGCTCCCCTGGAGATCACCGGCATCGAACTCCCGGAGCCCGGCCCCGGCCGGGTGCGGGTCGCACTCGCCGCCGCCGGCGTCTGCCACTCCGACCTCTCGCTGTCCAACGGCACCATGCGGGTGCCCGTTCCCGCCGTCCTCGGCCATGAGGGCGCCGGCACCGTCACCGCGGTCGGCGAGGGCGTCACCCAGGTGGCACCGGGCGACGGAGTCGTCCTCAACTGGGCCCCCTCCTGCGGGAGTTGTCACGCCTGCGCGCTGGGAGAGGTCTGGCTCTGCGCGAACGCCCTGAACGGCGCGGGCGCCGTGCACGCCCGGCGTGCGGACGACGACAGCGAACTGCACCCCGGTCTCAACGTCGCCGCGTTCGCCGAGGAGACGGTGGTCGCCGCCGACTGCGTACTGCCCGTTCCGGACGGCATCCCGCTCACCGACGCGGCCCTCCTGGGCTGCGCCGTCCTCACCGGCTACGGCGCCGTGCACCACTCGGCGAAGCTGCGCGAGGGCGAGACGGTCGCGGTGTTCGGCGCCGGGGGAGTGGGGCTGGCCGCGCTCCAGGCCGCCCGCATCGCCGGTGCCGCACGCATCGTCGCGGTCGACGTCTCCCCGCAGAAGGAGGAGCTGGCCCGCCGGGCCGGTGCCACCGACTACGTGGTCGCCTCGGAGCACACCGCCCGTGAGATCCGGGCCCTCACCGGCAAGCAGGGGGTGGACGCCGCCATCGAGTGCGTGGGCCGCGCCACCACCATCCGTACCGCCTGGGAGTCCACCCGCCGCGGTGGCCGGACCACGGTCGTCGGCATCGGTGGCAAGGACCAGCAGGTCACCTTCAACGCCCTGGAACTCTTCCACTGGGGGCGCACCCTCTCCGGCTGCGTCTACGGCAACTCCGATCCGGCGCGGGACCTGCCGGTCCTGGCCGGCCACGTCCGGGAGGGCCGGCTCGACCTGGGCGCCCTGGTGACGGAGCGCATCACCCTGGACGGCATCCCGGCGGCGTTCGACAACATGATCGCGGGCAGGGGCGGACGGGCCCTGGTGGTGTTCTGACGGCCCGTCCCGTGATCCCTCGCCGGGCTCAGCCCGTGGGCCCGGCGACCGCCCGGTCCGTGGTGAGCAGCCGGGCGTCCATCTCGCCCTGCTCGAAGAGCCGGGAGGCCGGACCCACGATCAGCGGGTCCGGTTCATGGGCCACCGCCGTGTCCTTGTCCGGGTAGTCGAAGCGGTGCAGCACGTGCCGGATCGCCTCCAGCCTGGCCCGCTTCTTGTCGTTGCTCTTCACCACGGTCCAGGGCGCGTCCGCCGTGTCCGTGTGGAACAGCATCAGCTCCTTGGCCTCCGTGTACGCGTCCCACTTGTCCAGCGAGGCGAGGTCGACCGGGCTGAGCTTCCACTGCCGCACCGGATCGATCTGGCGGATCATGAACCGGTTGCGCTGCTCGTTGCGGGAGACGGAGAACCAGAACTTCACCAGATGGATGCCGTCCCGGGCGAGCATCCGCTCGAAGCCCGGTGCCTGGTGCATGAATTCGAGGTACTCGCGGCTGGAGCAGAACCCCATCACCCGCTCCACACCGGCCCGGTTGTACCAGGACCGGTCGAAGAGCACGATCTCGCCGGCGGACGGCAGATGCGCCGTGTACCGCTGGAAGTACCACTGGGTGCGCTCGCGTTCGGTGGGTTTCTCCAGCGCCACCACCCGCGCGCCACGGGGGTTGAGGTGCTCGGTGAACCGCTTGATCGTGCCGCCCTTGCCGGCCGCGTCCCGCCCCTCGAAGAGGATGACGAGGCGTTCGTCGCGCTCCTTCACCCAGTGCTGGAGCTTGAGCAGTTCGATCTGCAGGGCGCGCTTGGACTTCTCGTACGCCTTCCGGCCGAGCTTGTGGTCGTACGGGTAGTCCTCCCGCCAGGCGTCCCGCGCCCGGCCCTCGGGCGTCACCAGGACCGGATCGTCGTCGCCGCTGTCGGACACCCGGAAGCCGTCGAGTCCGGGGCCGCCGTGCCGGGCCGCCTCGGTGGGATTGGCCGGCCCGGATTCCCGGGCCCCGGCCGGCTTCTCCTTCGGGCTCTTCTTCCCCGTCCGCTCAGCGCCGCTCGGTTTCCGGGTGTTCCGCGTCATGTCGGCGTCCCTCCACCGGCCGTGCCGGATTCTTCCGCGTCAGGCCAGTGTGCGGACGCATCCGGGAGACCGCCACCCCGGCCAGGCAGAGCAGCCCGCCGCCGACGGTGAGCGGCGCGGGCACCTCGTCCAGCACCAGCCAGGACATCAGTACCACCAGCGCCGGTACCGCGTACGTGGTGGCGCCCATCCGCCCCGCGGTGGTCCGGGCCAGCGCGTAGGCCCAGGTGGTGAAGGCCAGCGCGGTCGGGAAGAGGCCCAGATAGACCATGTTCAGGGTGGCGGACAGCGGTGCGTCGGCGGCGTCGGAGATCAGCGCTCCGGAGAACGGCAGACAGGCGGCGGTGCCGACCAGGCAGCCGAAGGTGGTGATCTGCAGCGCGGAGCCGTGCCGCAGCGCGGGCTTCTGGCGTACCACCCCGGTCGCGTACGCGACGGCGGCCAGCAGGCACAGCAGCACGCCGAGCACCGAGGCGCCGCCGTCCCCCGACATCGAGAGCCCCACCACCGCGGCGCCCGCGAACGACACGGCCATGCCCGCCAGCAGCCTGCCGGGCAGCGCCTCGCCCAGTATCCGGGCACCGAGCAGCGCGATCAGCAGCGGGCCGATGTTCACCACCATTGCGGCGGTGCCCGCGTCGACCTGCTGCTCACCCCAGTTGAGCACCACCATGTACAGCCCGAACCAGAGCAGCCCGGACCAGGTGATCCCCGGCCAGGCGGCCCGCGAGGGCAGTCCCTCGCGCCGCACCAGCAGCAGCGCGCCGAGCGCCAGCGAGCCGGCGAGCAGCCGGCCGAGGGCGAGCGCACCGGGCGAGTAGGCCGCACCGGCGCTGCGGATGGAGACGAAGGCGGAGGCCCACAGCAGCACGGTGGTGCAGGCCGCTGCGGTGGCCCGCCAGTCACGGTGCGCGGCGGGGGAGGAGGAGGCCGGGGGCGTAGTCATGGCTCCGACGGTACGGCCGCGACCGTTCGGCCCCTACCGAATTGTCTCCGGCTCGATGCCGAGGCGCTCGTACAGGGCCCGCTCCCCGGCCGGGGTGGCCTTCACCGCTCGTCCGGACCCGATCCGTACGCACCACCCGGTGTCCAGCACGTGGCGGCACAGCGCGGCGCCCGCGACCCCGGCCAGGTGCGGCCTGCGCTCCGTCCAGTCCAGACAGCTCCGTACCAGCGGACGCCGCGAGCCGGTCTCCAGGGCGATGCCCAGCTCGTCGAACCAGTGCAGCCCCTCGCCGGTGAGCGCGAAGCCGGTGTCCCGCTCCAGCAGCCCCCGTACGGTCATGGCGTCGGCGATCGTGATGCCGATCCGCCCCGCGAGATGGTCGTAACAGGTGCGGCCGCGGGCCATCGCGCTGCCCGCGCTCACCGCGCCCAGGGTGCGCGGCCGCTCGGGGGCGGAGCCGGGGACGACGTGGGCCGCCAGGTCCTCGACGAGGTGTGCGATCCGTTCGTCGGCCAGCCGCAGATAGCGGTGGCGGCCCTGCCGCTCCTCCGCCAGCAGTCCGCCCGCGACGAGCTTGCCGAGGTGTTCGCTGGCGGTGGACGGCGCCACGGAGGCGTACCGGGCCAGTTCGCCCGCGGTCCAGGCGCGGCCGTCGAGCAGGGCCAGGCAGAAGGCGGCGCGGGTCTCGTCGGCGAGGAGCGTGGCCAGGGCGGCGAGCCGGGGCGCGGCCGGGTCGGGGTGTGCCATGCGTGCCATGTGACCAGGATGCGTCAGGAACGCTTCGGCGCGGGCCGAACCGTCCCGGCCGGTGCCAGCAGCTCGTACTGGAGCGAGAGGCCGTCGACCAGGGCCCGCAGTCCGGTCTCGAAGGCCCCCTCGTCGACCTTCTGGCGGCGCTCGGCCAGCAGATGGGCCTGGCCGAGGTGCGGGTAGTCGGCGGGGTCGTACGCCGTCTCGTCGTCGACGAAGCCGCGGGCGAAGGAGCCCAGTGCCGAACCGGTGATGAAGTAGCGCATCAGCGCCCCGATGTACGTGGCCTGGGCGGGCGGCCAGCCGGCCCTGACCATCGCGCCGAACACCGCGTCGGCGACCCGGAGACCGGCCGGCCGGCGCCCCGGGCCCTGGGCCAGCACCGGAACGATGTGCGGGTGCTCGGTGAGCGCCGCACGATAGGAGGCGGCCCAGTCGTGCAGGGCGGCGCGCCAGTCGCGGGTGTCCGACTCGTCGAACATCGACAGATCGACCTGCGCGGACACGGCGTCCGCGACGGCGTCCAGGATCTCGTCCTTGTTGCGGAAGTGGTTGTAGAGCGAGGGCCCGCTGACCCCGAGTTCGGCCGCGAGGCGGCGGGTGGAGACGGCGTCGAGCCCCTCGGAGTCCACGAGCGCGCTCGCCGTCTCGACGATGCGGTCTCTGCTGAGGAGGGGCTTGCGCGGTCGGGCCATGCGGCACATAGTAGGGCCTGCGAACATAAAACTAGCAGTGCTAATTAAAGTGTGGGAGTCGAAGGATGAACCTGGAGCTCAGCGAGGAGCAGGAAGCCGTCCGGCAGCTCGCCAAGGACTTCGTCGCCCGTGAGATCGCTCCGCATGTCGTGGCGTGGGACCGGGCCGAGAACGTCGACAAGTCGATCGTGAAGAAGCTGGGCGCGGTCGGCTTCCTCGGGCTGACCGTCCCCGAGGAGTACGGCGGCTCCGGCGGCGACCACCTCGCCTACTGCCTGGTCACCGAGGAGCTCGGGCGCGGTGACTCCTCGGTCCGTGGCATCGTCTCCGTCTCCCTCGGCCTGGTCACCAAGACCATCGCCGCCTGGGGCGGCGAGGAGCAGAAGCGGCACTGGCTGCCGAGGCTCACCGCGGGCGAGGCGATCGGCTGCTTCGGCCTCACCGAGCCCGGCACCGGTTCGGACGCCGGGAATCTGACGACCAGGGCCGTCCGCGACGGCGACCACTACGTCATCAACGGCAGCAAGATGTTCATCACCAACGGCACCTGGGCCGATGTGGTGCTGCTCTTCGCCCGTACCAACGACACCCCCGGCCACAGGGGCATATCCGCCTTCCTGGTCCCCACCGACACCCCCGGTCTCGGCCGCCGCACCATCCACGGCAAGCTCGGCCTGCGCGGCCAGGCCACCGCCGAGGTCGTCCTGGAGGACGTCCGGGTGCCCGCCTCCGCGCTCATCGGGCCGGAGGGCAAGGGCTTCTCCATCGCGATGTCCGCCCTCGCCAAGGGGCGGATGTCGGTCGCGGCCGGCTGTGTCGGCATCGCCCAGGCGGCCCTGGACGCCGCCGTGGGCTACGCGGGCGAGCGTGAACAGTTCGGCAAGTCCATCGCGAGTTACCAGCTCGTCCAGGAACTCATCAGCGACATCGCCGTGGACGTGGACGCCGCCCGGCTGCTGACCTGGCGGGTGGCCGACCTCGTCGACCGCGGCGAGGACTTCGCCACCGCCGCCTCCAAGGCGAAGCTCTTCGCGTCCGAGGCCGCCGTCCGCGCCGCCAACAACGCGCTCCAGGTCTTCGGCGGCTACGGCTACATCGACGAGTACCCGGTCGGCAAGCTGCTGCGCGACGCCCGGGTGATGACCTTGTACGAGGGCACCAGCCAGATCCAGAAGCTGATCATCGGCCGCGCGCTCACCGGGGTCTCCGCCTTCTGAACCGGCGGTCGATCGAACGGGCGTCTGAGTACCGGGCTGAGTAGCAGAGCGGATGTGGCGCACGCCACGTCGGTCGATGCTGGGCGCCATGAGTGAGACAGCACCGGTCAAGCAGCAGAGCACCGCCGCCTTCTACGGCCAGGCCGTCGCCTCCTTCGGGGTGGCGATGGGCGCGGTGGCTCTCGGTATCTACTTCCTCGACGCCGACGCCTGGGTCCGCGGATTCCTCGCGATCGGTGTCCTCTACCTCGTCACGTCCTGCTTCACCCTGGCCAAGGTCATCCGCGACCGCCAGGAGGCGGGCCAGATCGTCAGCCGGGTCGACCAGGCCCGGCTGGAGAAGATCCTCGCCGAGCACGACCCCTTCCAGAAGCTCTGACGATCCCGCCGGACGGACCCTAAGCGCTTGCTCAGGTTCGGGGTATGGTGTTCGTCCTGCTGACGAGAGGGGCGAGTGACGATGAGCACGGCGGAGGAGACCGACGGCGACAGTGCGCCGTGGGCCGAGGTGACGCCCGAGGCGGCCAGGCGGCTGCTCGTCGCCGCCGTCGACGCCTTCGCCGAGCGCGGGTACCACGCCACCACCACCCGCGACATCGCGGGCCGGGCCGGGATGAGTCCCGCCGCGCTCTACATCCACTACAAGACGAAGGAAGAACTGCTCCACCGGATCAGCCGGATCGGCCACGACCGCGCCCTGTTCGTCCTGGAGGCGGCCGCCGACGGCGGGGGCACGGCGGCCGAGCGGCTGGCCGAGGCAGTACGGTCCTTCGTCCGCTGGCACGCCGAGCGGCACACCACCGCCCGCGTGGTCCAGTACGAACTCGACGCCCTCGGTGAGGAGCACCGCACCGAGATCGTCGAACTGCGGCGCAGGAGCGACGCGGTGGTGCGCCGGATCATCGGCGAGGGCGTGCAGGCGGGGGAGTTCGACGTCCCCGACGTGCCGGGCACCACGCTCGCCGTGCTCTCGCTCTGCATCGACGTGGCGCGCTGGTTCAACGCGCAGGGCAGCCGGACGCCGGACGAGGTCGGCGAGCTCTACGCCGACCTCGTGCTGCGCATGGTCGCGGCCAAGCGGTAGCGGGCCGCGTCCCCGGAAGCGGCGGCGCGTCCTCAGAAGTAGTAGCGCGACACCGACTCGGCCACGCAGACCGGCTTGTCGCCGCCCTCGCGCTCCACCGTGACGACGGCGGTGACCTGCACCCCGCCGCCGGCCTCCTCGACGCTCTTCAGGACGGCCGACGCGCGCAGCCGCGAGCCCACCGGCACGGCGGACGGGAAACGGACCTTGTTCGTCCCGTAGTTGATGCCCATCTTCATGCCCTCGACCCGCATGATCTGCGGTACGAGCGCCGGCAGCAGCGAGAGCGTGAGATAGCCGTGCGCGATCGTCCTGCCGAACGGTCCGGCGGCGGCCCGCTCCGGGTCCACGTGGATCCACTGGTGGTCACCGGTGGCCTCGGCGAAGAGGTCGATCCGCTTCTGCTCGATCTCCAGCCAGTCGCTGTGCCCCAGCTGCTCGCCCACTCCGTCGCGCAGCTCCTGCGCGGACGTGAAGATCCTCGGCTCTGCCATGTCCCTGGTCCCTGCCTTTCCAGCTCCGGGCCGTCCCTCATCACGCTGTCTAAGCGCTTGCTCAGCATGGTTGGCGGGTGCGTTCCTGTCAACGACGGACCCGGTCCGAGGCGGGCCAGTAGGGTTGGAGGGGTGCCCCAGATCCCACAGACGCTCCATGAACTCACGGTCGGACAGCTCTCCGCGCGCAGCGGCGCCGCTGTTTCCGCGCTGCACTTCTACGAGGCCAAGGGCCTGATCAGCAGCCGCCGTACCAGCGGCAACCAGCGCCGCTACACCAGGGACGCGCTGCGCAGGGTGGCGTTCATCCGCGCGGCGCAGCGGGTCGGCATCCCGCTCGCCACCATCCGGGACGCCCTCGGCGAACTCCCCGAGGAGCGCACCCCCAACCGCGACGACTGGGCACGGCTCTCCGAGGCCTGGCGCTCCGAACTGGACGACCGCATCGCGCGGCTGGCGCGGCTGCGGGACCATCTCACCGACTGCATCGGCTGCGGCTGCCTGTCGCTGGAGAACTGTGTGCTCTCCAACCCGGACGACGTCTCCGGCCGGCAGATCAGCGGCTCGCGCCTGATGCCGGAGCGCCCGTCGGCCGGGCGCCCGTAGACCGGGCGCCCGTAGACCGGGCGTCTGTGGACCGGGCGTCTGTGGACCGGGCGTCTGTGGACCGGGCGTCCGTGGGCAGGGTGTCCGTAGGTCGGGCGTCCGTGGCCCGAGCCTCCGTGGGTCGGGGGTCTGTAGGCCGAGCCTCCGTGGACCGGTGTGCGCCGGGCGTCCGTGGGCCGGTCCCCCCTTGGGCCCGTCGGCCCGTCCCGGCCCGGGTCACGCCGCCGAGGCCAGATCCCGTCGTCCCGCGTTGCGGGCCTTGGCCAGCGCCGCCGGGGTGAGTACCGGCTGCGGCACCACGATCCCGCAGTCCGTGCAGACCGGGCCCGACCACGGCTCGTGGAGCCAGCGGAGGCCGGCGCCCGCGCACACCGGGCAGGCCGTGCCGGGGGCCGACTCCAGCGCCGCGATCAGCCGGCGCAGCACCTCGGCGAGCGGCCGGGAGGGATGCACCGCCGGGTCCTCGCAGCGGGCGACCCCGTTGCCGCCCCAGGTGCGCCGGTGCCAGTCGTCGAACGCGCCGGGCCGGCGCAGCCCGTCGTGCTTCTCCCGCCTGCGGCGCTCGGCGAACCCGGTCTCGTAACCCAGCCAGACCGCCCGCGCCGCCTCCAGTTCGTCCAGTGCGCGCATCAGCCGCGCCGGATCGGGGGACCGGTCCTCGGGCCCGATGCCGTGCCGCACACACAGATGGTCCCAGGTCGCTCGATGTCCGTAAGGGGCGAACCTCTCCAGGCACTTGCGCAGCGAATACCGCCGCAGTGCCAGATCGCTCCGTGGATCGCGGACCTGTCTCGCAAGACTCCGGAATCCCGCCACCGCACCGTCACCTCCGTCGCTCGTACTTCGGCGTCGTGGAATGGACGTACGGCCGCCCCGTTCGGATCCCGCGAAGGCCGATGTTGTCCGGAATTCGGCGCGGTCCAACACCGCGGCGCCAGGGCGGACGTCGCCATGTGACGATTCGGAAAAGGTGACGGTTGCTCACCTTACCGACGGGTCATACCGCCAGTAACCTCCGGCGCACAGGCCTCTCGGAGGAGCACGCATGCCCCCACGCACCGTCAAGTCCAGAGCCGCCGCCGTCGCGGCGGTTCTCGCGCTCGGCACCACCCTGCTCGCGGCCTCGCCGCAGGCCGGCGCCACGGAACCCGGCCCCGTCACCGACTACTGCCAGGGGCAGTGCGACGACATTCTGCCGCCCGGCGAGAACGGGAACGCCACCCTCGTCGACATCCTCGGCAACAAGGCGTTCGGTACACACCCGGCCCACAGCGACGACCAACTCGACCGCTACAACGGCCTGGTGGCCGGGCACTCGGGTCTCACCGACCAGAAGCTGACCGATTTCTTCAACGACGCCTCGTTCGGTGTGCCGAAGGACCGGATCGAGTCCGTCGTCTCGCCCCGCGACGACGTCACCATCACCCGTGACAAGGCGTCCGGTGTCCCGCACATCAAGGGCACCACCCGCTATGGCACCGAGTTCGGCGCCGGATTCGCCGCCGGGCAGGACCGGCTCTGGCTGATGGACCTCTTCCGCCACATCGGACGCGGCGAGCTGACCTCGTTCGCCGGCGGCGCCCTCGCCAACCAGGGCCTGGAGCAGCAGTTCTGGCCGCAGGCCCCGTACACCGAGGAAGACCTCGAAGCCCAGGTCGAGCAGATCAGGACCCACGAGGGCGCCCGCGGCGAACAGGCCATGGCCGATGCCCAGGCGTATGTCGACGGCATCAACGCCTACCGGGAGAAGTCCAAGAAGGGCCGCTACTTCCCGGGCGAGTACGTCCTCACCGGAAAGATCGACGCCATCACCAACGCCGGTGAGATCCAGCCGTTCGAGCTGACCGACCTGATCTCCATCGCCTCGGTCGTCGGCGGCCAGTTCGGCGGCGGCGGTGGCGGGGAGGTGCAGGCGGCGCTCTCACTGCTCGCGGCCCAGCAGAAGTACGGCGTCGCCGAAGGCACCAAGGTCTGGGAGTCCTTCCGCCAGCGCGAGGACCCCGAGGCCGTACTGACGATCCATGACGGCACCTCGTTCCCCTACGCGGGCAAGCCCGACAAGGCGCGCGGCACCGCGCTGCCCGACGCCGGATCCGTCACCGCGGAACCCCTGATCCACGACCGCACCGGCTCCGCGGGTACCGACAGGAAGGCACCGGTCAAGGCCCCGGGCGCGCTCAAGAAGGCGCAGGGGATCTACGACGACGGCGTCATACCCGAGGGCTCACTTCCGGGTTCCGGCTCCGGCGCCCAGAAGCGCGGCATGTCCAACGCCCTGCTGGTCTCCGGGAAGCACACCGCGAGCGGAAACCCCGTCGCCGTGTTCGGGCCGCAGACCGGCTACTTCGCCCCGCAGCTGATGATGCTCCAGGAACTCCAGGGGCCGGGCATCAGCGCCCGCGGCGTCTCCTTCGCCGGTGTCGGCATGTACATCCAGATGGGCCGTGGCCAGGACTACGCCTGGAGTGCCACCTCGGCGGGTCAGGACATCACCGACACCTACGCCGTCGAGCTGTGCGAGCCCGACGGCACCAGGCCCACCAAGGACTCCACGCACTACCTCTACCGCGGCAGCTGCACCGCCATGGAGACCCTGGAGCACACCAACTCCTGGAAGCCGACCGTCGCCGACTCCACCGCGAAGGGCTCCTACCGGATGCAGGTCCGGCGCACCGGCTACGGCATCGTCACCCACCGCGCCACCGTGGGCGGCAAGCCCGTCGCGTACACCTCGCTGCGCACCACCTACCGGCACGAGGCCGACTCGATCATCGGCTTCCAGATGCTCAACGACCCGTCGTACGTCAAGGACGCCGCCACCTTCCAGCAAGCGGCGAGCAACATCGACTACGCCTTCAACTGGTTCTACGCCGACTCCCGCACCGCCGCCTACTACAACAGCGGCATGAACCCGGTGCGCGCGCCGGGCGTCGACCCGGCGCTGCCGGTGCGGGCCGAGCGGGCCTACGAATGGCAGGGGTACGAGCCGGCCGCCAACACCGCCGCGTACACCCCGTTCGCCGAACACCCGCACTCCAGCGGGCAGGACTACTACATCTCCTGGAACAACCGGCAGGCCAAGGGGTACGCCGCCGCCGGCTTCGGTCTCGGTGCCGTGCACCGGGGCGATCTGCTGGACGACCGGGTGGCGAAGCTGGTCGAGGAGGGCGGGGTGACCCGGGCGTCCCTCACCCGGGCGATGGCCGAGGCCGCCGTCACCGATCTGCGCGGCGAGCAGCTGCTGCCCGAACTGCTGAAGGTGATCCGCTCCCGTCCGGTGACCGATCCCGAACTGAACAGCGCCGTCCAGCAGTTGGAGTCCTGGCGGGCTGCGGGCTCGGAGCGCAGGGAGAGCAGTCCCGGCTCGCAC
Source organism: Streptomyces sp. NPDC007164 (assembly GCF_040634135.1). Classification (NCBI taxonomy): domain Bacteria; kingdom Bacillati; phylum Actinomycetota; class Actinomycetes; order Kitasatosporales; family Streptomycetaceae; genus Streptomyces; species Streptomyces sp. NPDC007164. The sequence goes on along the minus strand of NZ_JBEYFB010000020.1, from coordinate 65,003 downwards.
ACGTACACCCACGCCGACGCGGTGCGGCTCATGGACGCGTGGTGGCCGAAGCTGGTCGAGGCCGAGTTCAGGCCGGGGCTCGGCGACGGCCTGTACGGAGCGCTGACCGACAGCCTCGCCACCGACGAGTCCCCGGCGGCGAGCCACGGGCCGAGCGGGGCGCACAGCGGATCCGCGTTCCAGTACGGCTGGTGGGGCTTCGTGGACAAGGACCTGCGCCAGGTCCTGGGGCAGCCGGTCAAGGGGCCGCTGGCCAGGACGTACTGCGGCAACGGCGATCCGGACAGCTGCCGCGACGCACTGCTCGCGTCGCTGAAGCAGGCCGTGGCCCAGCCGGCCACGGAGGTCTATCCCGGGGACGACAACTGCGAGGCGGGCGCGCAGTGGTGCTCCGACTCGATCGTCCACCGGCCGCTCGGCGGGATCGGACAGAAGGCGATCCACTGGCAGAACCGGCCGACGTACCAGCAGGTGGTGGAGTTCCCGGCGCACCGCTAGGAACCGGCCGGCCGGGCGGGCCCGCACTCGACGGGCCCGCCCGGCCCCACCTCACCGGTACTGGAGGTACCGCTTGCGCACGGCCCGGAACGCGGCCAGGTCCTGCGCCCAGGCGCCGACGACCTCATCCGTGTCCGCGCCCGCGTCGATCATCGTGCGGACCCGGGTGTTGCCGGTGAGCTTGTCGATCCAGTTGTCCGCGCGCCACTCGAACCCGCTCCAGGTCCGCTTCGCCGTCACCAGCAGCGCGATGCCGGTGCGTACCGGGTCGAAGACCTCGCGGTCCTGGACGTGCAGTTGCACCCCGCCGACGGTCTTTCCCTGGAACTTGGAGAACGTCGGCGCGAAGTACGCCTCGCGGAACGCGACCCCGGGCAGGTCCAGCGCGTTCGCGGCCGCCGCCCAGCGGTGGTCGATGCCCTCGGCGCCGAGCAGTTCGAACGGGCGGGTGGTGCCGCGCCCCTCGGAGAGGTTGGTGCCCTCGAACAGGCAGGTCCCCGAGTAGACCAGCGCCGTGTCCGGCGTCGGCATGTTGGGGCTCGGCGGCACCCAGGGCAGTCCGGTCGTGTCGAAGAAGCCCGAGCGCTTCCAGCCGGACATCTTCACGATGCGCAGGTCCACCGGCCGTTCGGCCAGGAATTGGGCGTTGAAGAGCAGGGCCAGCTCGGTGACGGTCATGCCGTGCGCCTGCGCGATCTCCCGGCGGCCGACGAAGGTGCCGAACGCCGGGTCGAGCACCGGACCGAGCGCCGCCCGCCCGGTCACCGGGTTCGGCCGGTCCAGGACGACGAACCGCTTCCCCGCGAGAGCGGCCGCCTCCATGCAGTCGTACAGCGTCCAGATGTACGTGTAGAAGCGGGCGCCCGCGTCCTGGATGTCGAAGACCACAGTGTCCACGCCGGACGCGGTGAAGACGTCGGCGAGCGGCTGCCCGCTCTTCAAGTACGTGTCGTAGACCGGGAGTCCGGTCGCCGGGTCGTCGTAGCGCCCCTCCGAACCGCCCGCCTGCGCGGTGCCGCGGAAACCGTGCTCGGGCCCGAAGACGGCGATCAGCTCCACCCGCTCGTCCGGGTGCATCACATCGACGATGTGGCGGACGTCGGAGGTGATCCCGGTCGGATTGGTGACGATCCCGACCTTCTCGCCCTTCAGCAGTGCGTAGCCGTCCGCCGCCAGCCGGTCGAAGCCGGTACGGACCCGGCGGTTCCCGTTGTTCCGGGCGGGCGCTGCGGTCGCGGCCCCGGTCCCGGCGGCCGTCGCCGCGAGGGCCCCCACCGCACCGCCGGCGGCCAGCAAACCACGTCTGGACAGGCTCATCGGGCTACCTCCATGATCGCGACGTCTGTCATGGTCACGCACGCTAGCGCGCGTTCGGGCCATACGGAACGAGCCGGACGGGACGGTTGCGACAGGAGTGGCGCCGGGGCGGTGTCCACCCCTTCCGCTCCGGCATACCGACTGGTTAGTCTGCCAGGGCAGTCGGCTGAGAGAGGCGGGACCCGATGAGTGCGGTGCAGGGCGCGGGCGTGGTGGTCACAGGGGCCGGAGGCGGCATCGGAGCCGCGCTGGCCCGCCGGTTCGCCGCGGAGGGTGCGCGGGTCGTGGTCAACGACCTCGACGAGGCGAGGATCAAGACGCTGGCCGAGGAGATCGGCGCCGTCGCCGTCGCCGGAGACGCCTCGCGGATCGTGGACGCCGCCAGGGACGCGCTCGACGGCACCGTCGACATCTACTGCGCCAACGCCGGCCTCGCCTCGCCCGGCGACGTCTTCGCGGACGAGGAGGTCTGGGCCGCCGCCTGGGACGTCAATGTGATGGCCCATGTCCGCGCGGCCAGGGCGCTGCTGCCCGACTGGCTGGAGCGCGGCAGCGGCCGCTTCGTCTCGACCGCGTCCGCCGCCGGGCTGCTGACGATGATCGGCGCGGCCCCGTACAGCGTCACCAAGCACGGCGTCGTCGCCTTCGCCGAATGGCTCTCGCTCACCTACCGCCACCGCGGCGTCAAGGTCCACGCGATCTGCCCGCAGGGTGTGCGTACGGACATGCTCACCGCCGCCGGATCGGCCGGGGAACTGGTCCTCGCCCCCAGCGCCATCGAGCCCGAGGCGGTCGCCGACGCGCTCTTCGACGCCATGGCCGAGGACCGGTTCCTCGTCCTGCCGCACCCCGAGGTCGCCGGGTACTACCGGGCCCGGAGCAAGGACACCGACCAGTGGCTCGGCAGCATGAACCACCTTCAGCAGAAGTGGGAGGAGACCGGCGCATGACCGATTCCATCTACGCGGCCAGGCCCTGGACCGCCTTGCTCAGCGAGGCCCAGCGGGCCCCCGTCCACCCGGCCGCGAGCCTCGTGCACGCCTTCCGGGACTCGGTCGCCCGCAGCCCCGGGCACCCCGCGCTCGCCTACTTCGACGGACGCCTGAGCTACCGCGAGACCGACGCGCTCTCCGACTCGGTGGCCGGCCATCTCGCCGCCGAGGGGCTGGAGCGCGGCGCCCGGGTCGCGATCATGCTGCAGAACACCCCGCAGTTCGTGATCGCGCTGCTCGGCGCCTGGAAGGCCGGCGCCACGGTCGTCCCGCTCAACCCGATGTACAAGTCCGGCGAGGTCGGCCACGTACTGAAGGACGCCGAGGTCGCCGCACTGATCTGCGCGGACTCGGCCTGGGAGGCCTATCTGCGGGACACCGCGGCCGGTGCCCCGACGGTACGGACCGTCCTCACCACCAGCGAGCTGGACCTCCAGACGCAGAACGACGCACGCGTGCTCGGCTTCGAGCGGCTGCCCGTGCCGGGTGACGCCGACGACCTGGTCGCCGTCGCCCGCCGGGGCATCAGGGCCCCCGAGGGCCGCGAACCCGCCGCCGCCGACGTGGCGCTGATCAGCTACACCTCCGGGACCAGCGGCACCCCCAAGGGCGCCATGAACTCCCACGGCAACATCATGGTCAACGCCGAGCGCCAGCGGACCGGGCACCCCGTCGCCGAGGGCTCCTCCTACTTCGCGCTCGCCCCGCTCTTCCACATCACCGGCATGGTGTGCCAGCTGGCCGCCTGCCTCACCAACGCGGGCACCCTCGTCCTCGCGTACCGCTTCCACCCGGGCGCCGTCCTCGAAGCCTTCGCCGAGCACCGCCCCGCCTACACCGTGGGCCCGTCCACCGCCTTCATGGCCCTCGCCGCCCACCCGGACGCCACCCCCGAGCACTTCGCCTCCTTCCGGGTGATCTCCTCGGGCGGGGCGCCGCTGCCGCCCGCGCTGGTGGAGAAATTCCGGGCGGGCTTCGGCCCGTACATCCGCAACGGCTACGGCCTCACGGAGTGCACCGCCCCGTGCGCCTCCGTGCCGCCGGAGCGCGAAGCCCCCGTCGACCCGGTCTCCGGGACGCTGTCGGTCGGTGTCCCGGGCCCCGACACGGTGGTCCGGATCCTCGACGAGAGCGGCGCGGAGGTCCCCTTCGGCGAGCAGGGCGAGATCGCGGTCCGCGGCCCGCAGGTCGTGTCCGGCTACTGGCGGCTGCCCGAGGCCACCGCCGCCGCCTTCCCGGACGGCGAGCTGCGCACCGGCGACATCGGCTTCATGGACAGCGCGGGCTGGCTCTACGTCGTCGACCGCAAGAAGGACATGATCAACGCCTCCGGCTTCAAGGTCTGGCCGCGCGAGGTGGAGGACGTCCTCTACACCCATCCGGCGGTCCGGGAGGCGGCCGTTGTCGGCGTCCCCGACCCCTACCGCGGCGAGACCGTCCGCGCCTACGTCAGCCTGCGGCCAGGCGCCTCGGCCGGGCCGGAGGAGCTGAGCGCGTACTGCAAGGAACGGCTCGCCGCGTACAAGTACCCGCGTGAGGTCGAGATCCTGACCGAACTCCCGAAGACGGCGAGTGGGAAGATCCTCAGGCGGGAACTGCGTTCCCCCAGCTAGACCGGATCACGCACAGTACTGAGGGAAGGTGGCGGCACATGGCCAAGGCGACGGACGGGGACACGGCTCCCGTCCCTCAGCGGCTGCTGGCCGCCGCCACCCGGCTCTTCGCCGAGCAGGGCTACGACCGCACCTCGGTCCAGGAGATCGTCGAGGCGGCAGGCGTCACCAAGGGGGCGCTCTACCACTACTTCGGCTCCAAGGAAGACCTCCTCCAGGAGGTCTACGCCCGGGTGCTGCGCCTCCAGCAGGAGCGCCTCGACGCCTTCGCCGACGCCGACGCCCCGGTCGAGCAGCGGCTGCGCGACGCCGCGGCGGACGTGGTCGTCACCACCATCGAGAACCTCGACGACGCCTCGATCTTCTTCCGGTCCATGCACCACCTGAGCCCGGAGAAGAACAAACAGGTCCGGGTGGAGCGGCGCCGCTACCACGAGCGTTTCCGGGCCCTGGTGGAGGAGGGGCAGCGCAGCGGAGTGTTCTCCACCGCCACCCCGGCCGACCTGATCGTCGACTACCACTTCGGTTCGGTCCACCACCTGTCCACCTGGTACCGGCCCGACGGCCCGCTCAGCCAGCAGGAGGTCGCCGACCACCTGGCCGACCTGCTGCTGCGCGCGCTGCGCCCCTGATCCGGCTCCGAGCGGCTCCGCCCCCCTCCGCCGTCGTTACGGGGCACCGCCCGTCAGCCGGTCCAGGAGCGCTTCCGCCGCAGGGTTGCGGGGCCGGGGCGCACGCCCGGCCAGAACCACGGTCCGGCCCGGCTCCGGCCGGCGGATGCGCACGCACGGCAGCCCCGCGTCCTCGCCGATCCGCCGGGGCACGATCGCCACGCCGATGCCGGCCCGTACGAGATCGACGAGCAGCCGGATCTGGGTGACGTCGCAGGTGATCCGGCGCTCCAGCCCGCAGTGCGCGGCCAGTCTCCGCACCGCGGTCTCCAGTCCGGTGCCCGCCCGGAAGTCCACGAACGGCTCGTCGCGCAGGTCCTGGACCAGGGTGCGCCCGGCGGTCGCCAGCCGGTGGCCCGGCGCGGTGATCAGCACCAGCTCCTCGTGCCAGGTCGCGAACCCGGCGATGCCGTCGGGGAGTTCGGCGGCATCCGGCGCGAGATAGGCGAGATCCAGCTCACCGGCCCGCAGCTCCGCGACCAGCTCCGGTGTCGTCGCCTCGCGCAGCGAGATCTGCACCCCGGGCCACAGCCGGTGGTACGCGGCCAGCTCGGCCGCCAGATCCACGCAGGTCAGAGTCTGTATGGTGCCGATCCTGACCCGGCCGGTCACCAGCCCCGCCACGGCCGCCACCGCGTCCCGTGCCGCCTCGGTCCCGGCGAGCACCGACCGGGCGGCCGGCAGCAGTGCCCGGCCCGCCTCGGTGAGGATCACCCGCCGGCCGGTCCGGTCGAACAGCTCGGCCCCCAGCTCCCGTTCGAGATTGCGCACCGAGGTGCTCAGCGCGGACTGCACGATCAGCTCGGCACGGGCGGCGGCGGTGAAACCGCCGTGCGTGACGACCGCCAGGAAGTGGCGGAGTTGGCGTAGCTCCATCCATCCACGTTATCGATCGCAGCCAGCTGATCCATCTGTTGGACCGATCACGGATGCGGGCCGAAGCTGGAGGTATGACTCACATCCAGCCGTCCGCACATGTCCCCGCGCTCTGGACCGCGGCGTACGGTCCGCACCACTCGCCGGCCGTACGGTTCGCCGCCCGGTGCCTGCTGCGGGTGAGGGCCTTCGTCCGGGAGCTGGCGCTGGCGGACCACGTGGGGTTCGGCGGCTACTGAGAGCGGGCCCGGGGCCGAACCCGTTGGTGGGGCCGGAGCGCGCGCGGTTAGCATCCGACGATGCAGACACCGGCCGACGAACAGTTGCACGACGCCTCGGGCCGGGCCGCAGCAGCCCTGCCCGGCGGGCTCCCGGACGCGCGGGACCGCACACCGGAGAGACTGCGGCATCTGCTCGGGCACGAGGACCCCGGGCAGCGTCAGCTGGGGCTGGTCCTGCTCACCGAGCGCGTCGCGGAGTACCCCCCGTCCGACGACGTGGAGCCGGCCGACCTCGCCCGGCTGCTGCCCCGGTCGCTGACGGGACTGCCGGAGGCGGATCTCCTCCTGGCCGGGCTGTACGAGGAACTCGGCCACCACCTGAGGGGCCGTCCCCGGCCGGCTTGGCGCACGGCCGGGCCACTGCCGGTGCGGGTACGGATCGCGTGGCTGCGCGCCGATCTGCTCCACGACCCCGCGGTGCTCCGCGACGAGACCCCCGGTGAACTCCTGTACCAGGCCGTGCGGGAGCTGAGCATCACCGCCGCGCACCGGCCGGCGCAGCTCGTGGACGAACTGGCGGACAGCGGCGACCCGGTGCTCCAGGCCGAGGCGGTACGGCTGGCCCGGCAGGGGCTGCACGCCGCACTGCTGGCCCCGACGCTGGTCCGGGAGGACCTGATCGGCCTGCTGGGAGCCGACAGCGCCCCGGTGGTCGCCGGCGCGCTGGGCGAACTCGCCGAACCGTGGGCGGCGACGGATCCCTTGCCGCCCGGCCTCCTCGCCCCGTTCCTCGCCGCCGCCCCGGCCCGGGAGCCGGGCGGGGCACGCGAGGAGGGTGCTGTGCGGGCACGCGAGGAGGGTGCTGTGCGGGAACGGGCAGAGGGTGCTGTGCGGGATCCGGCAGAGGGTGCTGTGCGGGATCCGGGCGAGGAAGCCGCGGAGGAGGGCGTGGTGCGGGTGTGGCCCGCGGTGGTCGACGCCGCCCTCGCGGCCGCCGCGCGCCATGGCCACCGGGACCTGCTGCGCCGGGTCGTCGACGACCCCGGACTTCCGCCGGGTCCTCGCCGACGCGGGATGGAACTGCTCGGCGACCTGGCGGACCGCGACGACATCGGCGAGCTCACGGCCGTCGCCGCACGCGATCCCCTGCTGTTCGGCGGTCCGGCCGTGACCTGTCTGCGCGGTCTCCACCGGCGCGGGCACTTTCCGGACGATCCGGACGTCCCCGCCGTCATCGGCCTGGCCCTGTCCGACCACTCGATTCCGCCCCGCGACGTGGCGACGGTCCTCTTCACCTCCCGGAAGGAAACGTTCCGCGTACTGACGGAGGCGCCGGCCGACGATCCCGGCTGGCCGCGACGGCTCGCCCTGCTGGTCGCCCTGGCCGGGCAGGGGGCCGGCGAGCTCCCGATCGGGGACGCGATCGCACACCTGCTTCCCTCCGCACCGGCACCCGGACCGTTCCTCGACGCGATCCGCGAACTGCGTCACGAGGACGCCGAAGAGGCCGTGATCGCCCTGCTGCCCACCGCCCCGGCCGCGGCCCTGGACACGCTGGAGGCGATCGGCGGGGACCGGACGGTACTGGCCCTGCGCGAGGGGCTGGGCCTCACCACGGACGGGACGGCGCCCCATCTGCGCCCCGTACGGAGCCGCGCCCTCGAACTGCTGTGGCTGCTGAACCGCGATCCGGCGCTCCGCCACGAGCTCCTCGTACGGCTCGACCCCGTCGAGCTGCCGCCGCGCATCGCCGCCGACCTCGGCGGCCCGGACGAGCGGGAACTGGCCCTGCTCCGCTCCCACCTGGACCCGGACGAGCCGGTGGCGGCGCTGTGCCGGCTGGCGGCCCACGGCACCGCGGGCACCCTCCCGGCCATCGCCGACCTGCTGCTGCGCATCGTGGCCGAGCAGGCCGCGTCGGGGGAGCCGGGCGCGCCCGGCCGGACGGGCGAGTACGGGCAGCCGGCCGGTGAGCCGGTGGTGCCGCAGGAAGTCCTGGACGCGGTGGGCGCCCTGGGCCGCAGGCTGCACGAGCGGGGCGCGATCCGGCCGGTCTGTCTGCTCGGCGCCGAGAACGCGCGGGACGCCGGGAACGCACTCCTCGCGACCATCGCACTGGATCTGCTGGACCGGCCCGGACTGCTGGACAGCGAGCAGGCGATCCTGCTCGAACTGCTGCTCAGGGCCCCCTGGACGGGCACCCGCGCCCGGGTGCACCGGCTGCTGCGCCACCGCGACCGGCACGTACGCAAGCACGTCATCGCCCTGCTCGCCCGCGACGCCACGGGGGAGGACGCCGAGGCCCTGTCGGCGACGCTGATCGCGCTGACCACCGCGCCGGACATCCAGACCGTCCGGCAGGCACTGCTCGCCCTGGGCCACGCCCGCGCCCACTGGGCGAGCAGCGCTATCTCCGCGTGCCTCGACCATCCGAACATGAACATCAGGAAGACGGCGGCCGAGGCGCTGGTCCGCGCGGGCACCCCGGCGGCGCTCCCGAAGCTCCTCTTCCGGCTCGGACACGACGAGAACCTCGCTCTGCGCGACAGAATCTCCGAGGCCCTGCACGCCGTCCTCGGTGACGCCTACGCGGCCACGATCGTCGCCGCCGCCGAGCACAGCCGGGACGACAGCACCCGTGAACTGCTGCTGAAGCGTCTCCACGGCACCCTTGCCGCACGCTCGGTCCTCGCGCTGCACGACCAGGAGTCACCGGCGGCGGTCACGCTGCTCACGCTGGTGGCGTCCCGCCGGATCGGACTGGCCTCCGGCACGATGCAGGACCTGGCGACAGCCATGGCCGCGCACGGGATCGCCGCACCGGCCGCCGAGCAGCCTCCGTCGGTGGCCGACGAGGCGGACCGTGACATCAGGGCGCTGGTGGCGGGGGGCTGGAACCCGGCGGTCGCGCTGCGCGTCGCCGAACGGGACGGGCCGCCCGGCCACGACCGGACGGCACAGCTCCGGCCGATGCTGGCCGACTGGCTCCGGCTCGCCGGCTCCCGTCCGGGACCTGGGGGCGGGGCCGTGCGGAACAAGGTGGTGCGGTTCGCGCTGCGGATCTGCGCCGAGCCCCGCGACGACGCCGAGCTGGCGGCCTTCGCCAGGTCCGCCCCGGTCCTGCTGGACGCGCTCGCCGACGCCCGGGACGAGGACCGGCACGACCTGATCGCCGTACTCGAAGCGGTCGCGCCGCTGCTGACGGCCACCGGAAGAACGGCCGCCGTCGCCGCCGTACGGGCACTGCGCCCCGCACCCGCGACGCCGAGCCGGTCCACGCTGACGCTGCTGCGCCGCCTCGGTGCGGTGCCGGTCCGCGCCGACCTCGACCGTGCCCTCGCGGGCGCCCGGCTCGGCGCCGACCCCTGGCAGGCCGAGACCGCCGTGCTGCGGGAGGCCTTCGCCATACCGGAGAGGGCCGCCGCGCCCCTACCCACCGGAACCCGGGCATGGCGGGCCGCGCTGGACGAGGCGGTCCGCACCCCGGGCGCATGGGAGGAGTTCCGCGGGCGGGACGACGGCGCGGTCCCCTCGCGGGACCGGCTGACCGCCCTGATCGAGGTTCACCGGCGTGCCGATACCCGGGTCCGGGCCGGACTGCTCGACTGGATGACGCTGATCCAGCCCATCGACGCGCCGCCCTGGACCATCGCCGAGACCGCCCACGCGCCGACTCCGCCACCACGACGGGTACGCGACGACGACCTCGACCAGCCCCGTTCGGCGGCCTTGCGGGAGCGGCTGCTGGCCATGCTGAGATCGGCCGCCGCCGACCGCAGGGAGACCGCCGCCCTGGCGCTGGCGCGGTGGCCCGAACCGGAGGCCCGGCTGCCGGTGCTGCGCGCGTACCTCCGCGGCCGGGTCGACCTCCGCTGCGGCACCGACCTGGCCCGCGAACTGGGCGCTCTCGACGAGACGGAGCTCCGGGGCGACGACATCCGGCGTGACAGGGTGGCGCGAGCGGCCGCCCGACTCGACCCGTGGGAACTGGAACGGCTGGTCCCGCTGCTGCTGGAGTGGTGGGAGCAGGCTCCGCCCGCCGTGGCCCCCGCGGTCGCCGACGCGTTGCGCGCGTACCCCGCCGACGCACTGGCCGGGGCCCTGAGCGACCGCCTCGACGCCGGCGCCTGGGGCTTCCTGGACCTGCTCGTCGGCCGCCCGCTCCTGCGCACCCCCGCACTGACGCGGACCCGCCGACGCCTGCGTACCGAAGGGCGCGACGAACTCGCCGGCCGGCTCCTGCTCGTCGAGGGGCCACTGCGCGGGCCGGACGCCGGGCGGCAGGACGCGGCGGCTCTGGCAGCCCTCCGTGACCGTGGCACGGCGGTACCCGCCGGAACCGGGCGGCGCCCGACCCGGCGGGAACTGCTGGACCTGGCCGCAACCGGCGCACCGGAGCAGATCTGCCGGGCGCTCACCGAACTGGCCGGGACACACACCGGCCCGGAGCCGGACGAGGACCCGCAACTCCTCGATCTGCTGGGCGAGTTGCTCACGCATCCCCGGTCCAAGGTCCGCCTGCGGGCCCACCGCGCCTCACGGACGATGCTCGGCCGGCCGACCCACCTGCGCCACACCGAGCTCCTCCTGGACGACCCGATTCCGGACGTCGTGCGCATGGCGATCCGTACGCTCTGCCGGGCGGGTTGGGGCCCCGCGCTCCCCGCCGTGACGGGACTGCTCGGGCACCCGCATCCCGTCGTGCGCGAGACGGCGGCCGACGGGCTCGTCGAGATGGGCGGGCCGGCGGTCCCCGCCCTCCGCAGGGCCGCCGCCCACGCCCGGCCCGACCGGCGCACCCGCTACACCGACGTACTGGACCGGATCAGGGCCGGTGAGAACCAGGGCCCGCCCATGGAGCCCGGCCCTACACGTACCGCTTGATCTCCCGCCGGGCCAGCGACCGCTGGTGCACCTCGTCCGGGCCGTCCGCCAGCCGCAACGTCCGGGCCGCCGCCCACAGTTCGGCCAGCGGGAAGTCCTGACTCACCCCGCCCGCGCCGTGCAGCTGCACCGCCCGGTCGAGGATGTCGACCACCGCCCGCGGGGTGGCGATCTTGATGGCCTGGATCTCCGTGTGCGCGCCCCGGTTGCCCACCGTGTCCATCAGCCATGCCGTCTTCAGCACCAGCAGCCGCAGCTGCTCCACCGTGACCCGGGCGTCCGCGATCCAGTTCTGCACGACGCCCTGCTGGGCGAGCGGCTTGCCGAAGGCCGTACGGGACACCGCCCGCCTGCACATCAGCTCGATGGCCCGCTCGGCCATGCCGATCAGCCGCATGCAGTGGTGGATCCGGCCCGGCCCGAGCCGCGCCTGGGCGATGGCGAAGCCGCCGCCCTCCTCGCCGATCAGATGCGCGGCCGGCACCCGCGCGTCGGTGAACACGACCTCCGCGTGACCGCCGTGGTAGTGGTCCTCGTACCCGTACACCCGCATCGCGCGGCGCACTTCGAGGCCGGGAGTGTCGCGGGGGACCAGGATCATCGACTGCTGGCGGCGGATGTCCGGGTCGTCGGGGCCGGTCTTGCCCATCACGATGAAGATCTCGCAGTCCGGGTTCATCGCCCCGGAGATGTACCACTTGCGGCCGTTGATGACGTAGTCATCGCCGTCGCGCGTGATCCGGGTCTCGATGTTCGTCGCGTCCGACGAGGCGACCTCGGGCTCCGTCATCGCGAACGCCGAGCGGATCTCCCCGGCCAGCAGCGGCTCCAGCCAGCGCTTCTTCTGCTCGTCCGTGGCGAACTGGAAGAGCACCTCCATGTTCCCGGTGTCCGGGGCCGCGCAGTTGAGCGCGGTCGGCGCCAACTGCGGGGAACGGCCGGTGATCTCGGCCAGCGGTGCGTACTGGAGGTTGGTCAGCCCGGCCCCGTACTCGGCGTCGGGCAGGAAGAGGTTCCACAGACCCTGCCTGCGCGCCTCGGCCTTCAGGTCCTCGACGACCCGCGGCGTGTCCCACGGGGAGGCCAGCAGTGCGCGCTGCTCGTCCGCGGTCTTCTCGGCCGGGTACACGTACTCGTCCATGAAGGCGAGCAGCCTGCCGCGCAGCTCTTCGGTGCGGGCGTCGAATGCGAAGTCCATGGGGGTGATCAGCCTTCCTGGAGGGTGGTGAGGCCGTGCTCGATGAAGACGGGGACGAGATCGCCGATGCGGTCGAAGCCGGCGCCGACGGTCTGGCCCAGGGTGTAGCGGTAGTGGATGCCCTCCAGGATCACGGCGAGCTTGAACCAGGCGAACGCCGTGTACCAGGAGATGGCGGAGGTGTCCCGGCCGGAGCGGGCGGCATAGCGCTCGATCAGCTCGGCGGGGGAGGGGTGGCCCGCCGCGCCGCTGGTGGTGGAGACCGGCGAATCGGCCAGGCCGAGGTCGGAGCTGTACATCACCAGCAGGCCGAGGTCGGTCAGCGGGTCGCCGAGCGTCGACATCTCCCAGTCGAGCACGGCCTTGATCTCGTCGTCCGGGCCGATCAGGACGTTGTCCAGGCGGTAGTCGCCGTGCACGACGGTGGGTGCCGGGGAGACGGGCAGTTCGCGCCCGAGAGCCCCGTGCAGCTCGTCGATGCCGGGCAGCTCGCGGCCCCGCGAAGCGGCCAGCTGCTTGCCCCAGCGGCGCAGCTGCCGGTCGAGGAAGCCCTCGGGCCGCCCGAAGTCCCCGAGCCCGACGGACGCGGGGTCCACGGAGTGCAGTGCGACCAGGGTGTCGACGAGCCCGAGGACCGCTTCCCGGGTGCGCTCGGCGCCCAGCGGGGCGAGCTGCTCGGCGGTGCGGTACGGGGTGCCCTCGACGTACTCCATGACGTAGAAGGGCGCCCCGACGACCGAGTCGTCCTCGCAGAGCAGCACCGGTTCGGGTACCGGAACGGCCGTCGGGTGCAGGGCGCTGATCACCCGGTGCTCGCGCTTCATGTCGTGCGCGGTGGCCAGCACGTGGCCCAGCGGGGGCCTGCGGACGACCCAGCGGCCGGTGCCGTCCGTGACGACGTACGTCAGGTTCGACCGGCCGCCCTCGACGACCCGGGCTTCGAGCGGTCCGTTCACCAGGCCCGGCCGCTCGCGGTCGAGATGCCCGCGCAGCCGGTCGAGGTCGAGGCCTGGCGGGTGGACTGGGCTCATCGTGCGCACCTCCGGGGGTGAAGACGGTCGGAGACCATCATGCCGACCAGTCGGTATGTCGTCCAGTGGGCGCCCGGGATCCAGCGACCGGACTCGGCCCCGGCTTGGCCGGAGTCTGGCGTTCAGTCGTATCTCTGAATAAGGTTCACGTATGAATACAGTGCTGCTGATCGACGAAGTCCGGCTGACTCCGATCCTGATAGCCGACCCGCCGCTGCTCAACACCCAGGGCGTCCACCAGCCCTACACCCCGCGGCTCATCGTCGAGGTCGTCACCCGCGGCGGAGTCACCGGCATCGGCGAGACGTACGGGGACGGCAAGTACCTCGAACTCGCCCGGCCGCTCGCCACCGCCCTTGCCGGACGCCCGGTCAGCGATCTGAACGGCCTGTTCGCCCTGGCCGACGAGGTGTGCGGCGATTCACGCGCGGCCGACGACCGGGTCGACGCCGGCGGGCTGCGCGGCGTCCAGACCGCCGACAAGCTCCGGCTCTCCGTCGTCTCCGGCTTCGAGGTCGCCTGCCTGGACGCGCTGGGCAAGTCCCTCGGCCTGCCCGTGCACGCCCTGCTCGGCGGGAAGGTCCGCGACCGCGTCGAGTACAGCGCCTATCTCTTCTACCGCTGGGCCGCCCACCCCGAGGGCGGCGAGAGGGACGACTGGGGCGCCGCCCTCGACCCGGCCGGCGTCGTCGCCCAGGCCCGGCGCTTCGCCCGCGAGTACGGCTTCTCCTCCTTCAAGCTCAAGGGCGGGGTCTTCGAACCCGACCGGGAGATCGCCGCGATCCGTGCCCTGGCCGAGGAGTTCCCCGGACAGCCGCTGCGCCTGGACCCCAACGGAGCCTGGTCCGTGGAGACCTCGCTGTACGTCGCCGAGCAGTTGAAGGACGTACTCGAATACCTGGAGGACCCGGCGAGCGGCACGGACCTGATGGCCGAGGTCGCCGCCGGCGCCGGCGTACCGCTGGCCACCAACATGTGTGTGACCACCCTCGCCGAGGTGCCGGAGGCCTTCGCCCGGGGCGCCGTGCAGGTGGTCCTCTCCGACCACCACTACTGGGGCGGGCTGCACCGCACCCGTGAACTGGCCGGGATCTGCCGCACCTTCGGCGTCGGACTCTCCATGCACTCCAACACCCACCTCGGCATCAGCCTCGCCGCGATGACCCAGGTCGCGGCCACCGTGCCCAACCTGGACTACGCCTGCGACAGCCACTACCCCTGGCAGACCGAGGACGTCATCACCGCCCGTCACGTCTTCGAGGACGGCCGGCTCACCGTGTCCGACGCGCCCGGCCTCGGCGTCGAACTCGACCGCGAACGCCTGGCCGCACTCCACCGGCGCTGGCTCGACGACGACGGCACGATGCGCGAGCGCGACGACGCGGCCGCCATGCGCAAGGCCGAGCCGGAGTGGCGGACACCGGCGATCCCGCGCTGGTGACGCCCCCGCCGCACGGGCGGCGGGCCTGAGTTGCGGGTGCCCGGACCCGCACCGATGGTCGGGGCATGAAGGCGATCAGCTACAGCGGGTACGGCGGGGCCGAGGTGCTGGAGTACGGCGAGCGGCCCGACCCCAGGGTCGGCCCGGACACCGTCCTGGTGAAGGTGCGGGCCGCGGCGGTCAATCCGGTCGACTGGAAGGCCCGCGAGGGCTACCTGGACGCCGCGCTGGAGGCCGTGTTCCCGGTGATCCCCGGCTGGGACGTGTCCGGCGTCGTCGTGCAGCCCGGGGCGGCCGTCGACGAGTTCTCGGTCGGCGACGAGGTCATCGGCTATGTGCGGGAGGACTTCCTCAGCCGGGGCACCCTCGCCGAGTACGTCGCCGCCCCCGTGCGCACCCTGGCCCGCAAACCGCTGAGCCTCAGCTTCGAGGAGGCGGCCGGACTGCCGCTGGCCGGTCTCACCGCCTACCAGGTCCTGTACCGCACCCTGCGGATCAGGGCGGGCGAGACGGTCCTCGTCCACGCGGCGGCCGGCGGGGTGGGCTCCTTCGCGGTCCAGCTCGCCCGGCACACGGGCGCCCGTGTCATCGGCACCGCGAGCGAGCACAACCACGAGTACGTCCGGCAGCTCGGCGGCGAACCGGTGGCCTACGGGGACGGCCTCGCCGACCGGCTGCGGGCCCTGGCCCCGGACGGCATCGACGCCGCGTTCGACACCGTCGGCGGGGAGGCGCTCCGGGTCTCCGCCGAGGTGCTGAGGTCCGGGGGCCGACTGGCCTCCGTCGCGGACGGCGAGGTCCTCGCGTACGGCGGCCACTACGCCTACGTACGCCCGGACGCGACCGACCTCACCCATCTGGCCGAACTGGCCGAACAGGGCATCGTCTCGGTCCATGTGGAGCGGGTCTTCCCGCTGGAACGGGCGGCGGACGCCTACCGGCTCAACGAACAGGGGCGCACCCGCGGCAAGATCGTCGTCACCGTGGACTGGGAGGTCCCGGACCTCGGCCCGGACGCCTGACGGCCCCGCGTCCGGGAACCCGGGTCAGAACAGCATGGCCGCGGCGAACACCGCGAGCGCGACCGTGCACGCCGCCGCCGTCAGCGCGCCGCGTGCCGACAGCGGGCGCGGCCGCGCGGTCCCCATCCCGAGCACCCGCAGATGTGCCACCCGCAGGAAACCCAGCCAGGCCAGCGCGCTCAGCGACACCGCCACGATCGCGGCCGGGTCCGCCCCGCCGTGCAGCGCCTGCCTGACCGCCAGCAGCGCCACCACCGTGCACGACAGCGTCGTACGCCGCCAGGCCAGCCGGGTCCGTTCGGGCTGCAGCCCGGGGTCGCGACCCGGCGTGGTCACCGGCCCTCCCAGCCGAAGAGGACCACCACCACCATCGCCACGGCGACGACCCCGACGGCCAGTCCGAGCAGGGTCGGGAACCGCGAGACCGGCAGGTCCTCGCCGCGCCGCATCGCCCGCTCGCACCGCACCCAGTGGTTGACCGCCCGCAGCGCGCACAGCACCCCGGCCGCCAGCAGCGCGAGCGCCAGACCGGCCCGGATGCCCCACGCCAGCTCCGGCAGGAACTGGTCGACCGCGAACCCGCCGCCGATCAGCGCCAGAGCCGTCCGGATCCAGGCGAGGAAGGTCCGCTCGTTGGCGAGCGAGAACCGGTAGTCCGGGGTGTCGCCCTCGTCGCGGATGCGCTGCGGCGCGAACCACAGCCGCAGGCTCTGTACGAACTCGTTCACGCGTGAACCTTATCTGCCGTTTTGTGGATTCCGGACGCCGCGCTCAGGAGGCCGCTCCGCCCGCCCGGAAGGCGCGCATCCGCTGGTACGCCGCCAGGCCGTCCGGCACCCACTCCCAGTCGCCGATCCGCCGGGCCAGCTCGTCATCGGTGAGGAAGGTGTGCCAGGCGACCTCTTCTGCCTGCGGGTTCACCGGCAGCTCGCACCGTACCCGGTAGACGTACGACCACCAGGAGTGCCCGGCGCTCTCGTAGAGGAACTTGAAGAGCGGCTCCGGCCGGGGGAGCCCGGAGACCCCCAGCTCCTCCTCGGCCTCCCGCAGCGCCGCCTCGTCGTACGACTCACCGGCGCCGACCACCCCGCCGACGAACATGTCGTAGTGCGACGGGAAGACCAGCTTGTCCGGCGTCCTGCGGTGGACGAAGAGCCGGCCCTCCGCGTCCCGGGCCTCGATGAAGACACAGCGATGGCGAAGGCCCCGCGCGGTGGCCTCACCGCGCGGGGCCTGCCCCACGACCACGTCGTTCTCGTCGACGATGTCCAGGATCTCGTCAGAAGGAGTCATGCTCCTCATCCAACATCAGGCCATCGCGGGACGGGCTACTGGCCCATGACGTACTTGACCGTCGGGCCCGTGGTCCAGCCGCCGTCCACGGCGAGCTCGGCACCGGTGATGTACGAGGCGGCGTCCGAGAGCAGGAAGGCGACCGCCTCCGCGATCTCCGGGGCCTCGCCGACCCGGCCCATCGGGGTGTTCGGGTAGTTGCCCTCGCCCTGCTGGATGCCCACGGACGCGGTCATCGGCGTGTAGACCATGCCGGGGTGCACGGAGTTCACCCGGATCCTCGCCGTGCCCAGCTCCACCGCGCCGACCTTCGTCAGGCCGCGCACGCCCCACTTCGAGGCGCCGTAGCTGGAGGTCAGGGCGAGGCCCATCAGGCCGGCGGCCGAGGAGATGTTGACGATCGAGCCGCCGCCGTTCTCCTTCATCACCGGGATCACGGTCTTCATGCCTATGAAGACGGCCGTCAGGTTGATGTCGATGACCTTGCGGAAGTGCTCGACGGACTCGGTCTCCAGCGGCATACCGGTCGACACCCCGGCGTTGTTGACCAGGCCGTCGATCCGTCCGAACTCGGCGACGGCGAACTCCGCGACGCGCTGCCAGTCCTCCTCGGAGGTCACGTCGTGGTGCACGAAGCGGGCCTTCGCACCCAGCTCCGCGGCGGTCGCGGCGCCCTCCTCGTCGAGCACGTCGGTGATCACCACATTGGCCCCGCCCGCCACCGCGAGGCGGGCGGCCTCGGCACCCAGGCCCCGGGCGCCGCCGGTGATGACGACGGTCTTGTCGCTGAGCTTGCTCTTGTCGGTCATGTCGCTTCCTTCATGTGGTGCAGGTGGCATGTGGTGCCGGTGATGAGTGGTGCGGGTGGTCACGCGTGGCCCGGCACGGGAGCGTGCAGGAACGCGTGGGTGGTCTCGACGAGATCGGCGAGGAAGAGCTCGTCGCCGGTCAGCGGTTCGATGCCGTCGAGACGCTGGTGGGCGCGGTCGGCCATCGCCGCGCCGATCAGGGTGAGCGCCAGATCCAGCCGCTCCAGGCGGACGGGGCCGGGCAGCGCGCCCAGACGGTCCCCGACGCGGCCGATCAGCCGCCCGTAATTGGTGCCGTCCAGGGCGGGGTGCAGCCGGCCGGTCCGCAGCCCGGTCTCGTGGGTGAGCTGGGCCGAGATCCGCAGGCAGCGGCGGCCGCGGTCGTCGGCGAGCAGGCTCGCCTCGGCCGCCATCAGCGCGGTGAGCAGCTCCCGTACGCCGCAGTCCTCGCCCAGTGCGGCGAGCAGGGGCGTCAGCACCTGTTCGGTACGGGCCAGGCGGCCCGCCATCACCGCGTCGAGCAGTCCGGCCCGGGAGCCGAAGTGGTACTGGACCGCGGAAGGGTTGCTCTGCCCGGCCAGTCGGACGATGTCCCGCAGCTGGGCGCCGTCGGTGCCCTGCGCCGCGAAGACCTCCTCGGCCGCACGGATCAGCTTCTCCCTGGTCTCCTGTCCGGAGGTTCGCGCCATGCGACCACTCTAATGCTGGCCATTATTAAAAACCAGCGGGCGGGCGCCCCGGCGACCGGGAGGCCCGCTCAGTTCGGCTGGAGGCTCTTCTCGCGGCGCCCGCCCACCGGCCCCTCCGGCATCGCCGGATGCAGCCCGAGCAGCACGATCCCGGCGACGATCGCCGCCAGACCGGCCGCCTGCCAGGCCAGCGCGCCGGTGTCGGTACGCAGTTGGTCGCCGAGGAAACCGACCCCGCAGGCGATCCCGGCCAGCGGCTGGGCGGCCGTCAGCGGCGGCAGCGAGACCCGGAGCGGGCCCGTCTCGAAGGCGCTCTGCACCAGCAGCAGCCCGGTCACCCCCAGCACCAGCACCGCGTACGGCTGCCACGCCGTCACCAGCGCCGCCCACCCCTCGTCGGACAGCCGCTGGCCACTGACCCGGGTGAGCGCGTCCTGGAGCCCATACAGCAGCCCGGCCGCCACGGCGAGCAGCGCGGGGGCGGCCCCCGAGTCGGAGCGCTTGGCGAAGGCGGTGAGCAGCAGTGCGGTGCCCACGACGACACCGATCACCAGCCAGTGCCGCAGCGCGCTGGTCACCGCCTCGCCGCCCTGCGGCTGGCCCGCGAGCAGAAAGGCGGTGACCCCGCCGGCCAGCAGCCAGAGGCCGGCCCAGCCCTGATGGCCAAGCCGCTGACCGGTCCGATGGCGCGACAGGGCCATCGCGAAGAGCAGATTGGTCGCGAGGAGGGGTTCGACGACGGACACCTCGCCCTTGCCCAGGGCCAGGGCGCCCAGCACCATGCCGCAGACCATCAGCCCGATTCCGGCCAGCCAGCTCGGCACCCGCATCAGGTCGAGCAGCAGCCGGGGCGAGAGGTAGTCGCTCCGCGGGGCGTGCGAGGCGGCGGCCTGCTGCAGGACGAATCCGAATCCCAGGCAGCAGGCGGCACTCACGGCGAGCACGATGACCAGCACCGACACGCTTCTACCTCAAGTCAGGCCAGAAGTGGGTGATTTGTATCGACGATAGCGCCTGTGCCCCCGGGGTGCGGCCGGAGCGCCGCCGACCGGGCGGTTGACGCCGGAGCGGCCGGTGCCGAAGATCTGACGCACGAGTAACTTCCGGTGCCGGGGACGGTGCCGGAGCCCGACCGTGGCCGTGACCGGATCGCCCCGACAAGGATGGAACCCATGGCGTACGACGCTGATGTGATCGTGATCGGGGCAGGGCTCGCCGGCCTGGTGGCCACCGCCGAGCTGGTCGACGCGGGCCGCTCGGTGATCCTGCTCGACCAGGAGCCCGAACAGTCGATCGGCGGCCAGGCCCACTGGTCCTTCGGCGGCCTCTTCCTCGTCGACTCGCCCGAGCAGCGCCGGATGCGGGTCAAGGACAGCCATGAGCTGGCCCTGCAGGACTGGCTCGGCACGGCGGGCTTCGACCGCGAGGAGGACCACTGGCCGCGGAAGTGGGCCGAGGCGTACGTCGACTTCGCGGCCGGTGAGAAGCGCTCCTGGCTGCACGCCCAGGGCCTGCGGATCTTCCCCGTCGTCGGCTGGGCCGAGCGCGGCGGCTACGACGCGAACGGCCACGGCAACTCCGTACCCCGCTTCCACATCACCTGGGGCACCGGCCCCGGCGTCGTCGCCCCCTTCGAGCGCCGGGTCCGCGAGGGCGTCGCCAAGGGCCTCGTCCGGTTCCGGTTCCGCCACCGGGTCACCGGCCTCGGCCGCAGCGCGGGCGCCGTGGACACCGTGACCGGCGAGGTGCTGGAGCCGAGCGCGGCGGCCCGGGGCACCGCGAGCAGCCGGGTGGCGACCGGCACGTTCGAGCTGCGGGCCCAGGCGGTGATCGTCACCTCCGGCGGCATCGGCGGCAACCACGACCTCGTGCGCAAGCAGTGGCCCGCCCGGCTGGGCACCCCGCCGGCCAAGATGCTCTCCGGCGTGCCCGCCCATGTCGACGGGCTCATGCTCGGCATCGCCGAGGAGGCCGGCGCCCACCACATCAACCGCGACCGGATGTGGCACTACACCGAGGGCATCGAGAACTGGAACCCGATCTGGGCCAGGCACGGCATCCGGATCCTGCCCGGACCGTCCTCGCTCTGGCTGGACGCCACCGGCAAGCGCCTCCCGGTCCCGCTCTTCCCGGGCTTCGACACCCTGGGCACCCTCGAACACATCATGAGGTCCGGCCACGACCACACCTGGTTCGTCCTGGACCAGAAGATCATCGGCAAGGAGTTCGCGCTCTCCGGCTCCGAGCAGAACCCGGACCTCACCGGAAAGTCGATCCGCGACGTCATAGGCCGGGCCCGCGCCGACGTACCGGCCCCGGTGAAGGCGTTCATGGACAACGGGGCGGACTTCGTCGTCGAGAAGGACCTCGCCGCGCTCGTCCGGGGCATGAACGCCCTCACCGAGAAGCCGCTAATCGACGAGGCCGAACTGCGCCGCGAGATCACCGCACGCGACCGCGAGGTCGCCAACCCCTTCACCAAGGACCTCCAGATCACCGCGATCCGGGGGGCCCGCACCTACCTCGGCGACAAACTGATCCGCACCGCCGCGCCGCACCGCATCCTCGACCCCAAGGCCGGCCCGCTGATCGCCGTACGGCTGAACATCCTGACCCGCAAGTCGCTCGGCGGCCTGGAGACGGACCTGTCCTCCCGGGTGCTCACCGCGGACGGTACCCCGCTGGAGGGCGTGTACGCGGCGGGGGAGGCGGCCGGCTTCGGCGGCGGCGGGGTGCACGGCTACCGGTCGCTGGAAGGCACCTTCCTCGGCGGCTGCATCTTCTCCGGCCGCGCGGCCGGGCGGGCGGCGGCCCGGGCCGTCGGCTGAGGCGTCCCCCACGGCGCCCGTACCGGTCCGCAGCCCGTTCCGTACGGTCCGGGGCGGCCGGACCCGACCCCGGCGGGCGTGGATAGAGTCGTGGCGTGAAGATCCCGCGTCTCCTCGACGGCCGGCTGAAGCTCCGCCACCTGGTTCTCGTCGACGCGCTCTCCCGGCAGGGAAGCGTCGTCGGCGCCGCCGCGGAGCTGCACGTGACCCAGCCCGCCGCCACCCGCAGTCTGCACGAGCTGGAGGACATCCTCGGCGTCCCGCTCTACGATCGCGGGCCCCGGGGCGTCACCGCCACCGTGTTCGGAGAGGCATTCACCGAGCACGCCCGGTCCGTGCTCGCCCAGCTCGCGCAGGCGGGCCGCCATGTGGTGGAGCTGGCCGACGCCGACCGCGGCACGGTCATCGTCGGCACCCATCTGGCCGGTTCGAACGTGCTCCTGCCGCGGGCCATCGCCGACATCAAGAAGGCGCGCCCCTATCTGACAGTGATCGTCCGGGAGGCGTCGCCGGAGGCGCTGCTCCTGGAGCTGGAGGCCGGCCGGATCGACTTCGTCGTCGGCCGGCTCACGGTTCCCTCCGACGAGCGGACGGTGCGCCGCAAGCTCTACGACGAGTCGGTCGAACTCGTGGTCAGGGCCTCGCACCCGCTTGCCGGGCAGAGTGCGGTGGAGCTTGCGGACCTGCCGGACTATCCCTGGATCCTGCCGGGCGCGGAGACCGCGCTGCGACGGGAGATCGAGGAGTTCTTCGCCCGGCACGGCATGCCGCTGCCGATGAACCGGGTCGAGACGACCTCGTTCCTGACCGTGCGCCAGCTTCTGCTGGAGACCGATGTCGTCGCGGCGCTGCCCGGTCTGATCACCCGGGACGACACCCGTATCGTCCGGCTGGCGGTGCCGCTGGACCCGATCGGGCACAGCGTCGGGCTGACCCTGTCGGCCGCCCGGGCGCTGGGCCCGTCCGCGCAGGCGCTGATCCGGAGCCTGGAGGACATCGCCGCCGGCATGGCGTCGCAGAGCGCGGCCGGCGGTGACGGTCCGCTGTAGGCCGTGCCGGCGAACCGCCGTCGCCCGAAGGCGGGCCGGGCGGCAGTCCCGGAGGCGGGCCCACGGCAGACGACGAGGCACCAGCCCAGGAGCTGATGCCTCATCACCGCAAGGGCCGTTGCCGTACTAGGGACCGGTGAGTCCCAGGAAGCGCTCGGCGTTGCCGTGCGTGATCAGCTCCCGGCCGCGGTCGTCCAGGAAGGAGCTCTTGCGGACCACCTCGCCGACCGGCCGTTCCCCCAGCGGGTACGGATAGTCACTGCCCACCATCACCCGGTCCGCACCGACCGTGTCGACCAGCAGCCGCAGGGCACGGTCGTCGAACACCACCGAATCGACGTAGAAACGGCCCAGATAATGCGAGGGCGGGTACTCGGACGTGCCGATGACGTCGTGCCGGCCGTGCCAGGCGTTCTCCATCCGGCCGAGCCAGAACGCGAACGAGCCGCCGCCGTGCGCGAAACAGATCTTCAGCCGGTCGTCGATCCGGTCGAAGACCCCGCCCAGGATCAGGGCGAGGATCGACAGATGCGTCTCGGCGGGCATGGCCGTGAGCCACTGCGCCATCCACCGGTCCAGCCGCGGCGAACTCGCCATGTCCCAGGGGTGCACGAACACCGGCACATCGAGCGAGGCGCAGTGCTGGAGGAAAGTGACGACCCCTTCGCTGTCCAGGTCGCGATCCCCGACATGGTTGCCGATCTCCACGCCCCGGTGCCCGTTGGCGATGCTCCGTTCCAGCTCGCGGCAGGCCGCGTCGGGATCCTGCAACGGCACCTGGCAGAACGGGATCAGCCGGTCCGGCGCCGGAGCGGTGATCTCCAGCGCGAGATCGTTGAAGATCCGCGAGACCTTGGCGGCCTCGGCCCCGCTGCGCCCGTAGGTGAAGAACGCCGGGGTGGGGGAGACCACTTGACGGTGCACCCCGTCCGCGTCCATGTCCCGCAGCCGGGTCCCGGCGTCCCAGGCATCGGCCTGGATCCGCCGGAACTCTCTGGAGCCCATCATGATCATGGCGTCGGACTCGGACTCGATCCGCAGCCAGGGAGCCTCGGGACCGGCCTCGGCCGTCAGGTCCGGCCAGCCGCGCGGAACGTAATGCGTGTGTACGTCGATCGTGCGGTCCACGCTCAGCCCTTCCCGGGATGCAGAACACCGCACTCGGGGCACGTACGCGCCTTCTCGTCGCCGTAGAACCCGGCGAAGACCGGCGGCAGATCCGCGACGATGTCCCGCACCTGGAGCTCGACCTCATGGATCTTCGTGGCGCACTCGGGGCAGTACCACTGGAACCGCTCCAGGGTGCCCTCCTCCCGGACCCGCTCGATGACCAGCCCGATCGAACCGGCGTCCGGCCGCTGCGGGGAGTGCGGCACATTGCCGGGCAGCAGCCAGACCTCGCCCTGCCGGATGTGTACGGTCCGAGGTCCTTCCTCGGTCATGAGGTTGACATGCATATCGCCCTTGACCTGGTAGAACCACTCCTCGTACGGGTCGAGGTGGAAATCGGTCCGCTGGTTGGGCCCGCCGACGACCTGGACGATGAAGTCCTGGCCCAGGGACATGGTGCGGTTGTTCACCGGCGGCTTGAGCAGGTGCTCGTGCTCGGTGATCCAGCCCTGGAAATCGATGACCGGGGGAATGGCGGTCATGAGGACACCTCCGTGCTGTGCGCTCTGTGTGACTGGCGGGGCCGCGGCAGATGGGCGACCGCCTGGATCTCGATCAGCAGATGGGGATGCGGCAACTGGTGCACCGCGACGGTCGTCCGGGTCGGTCCCCGCTCGTCGAAGAACTCGCCGTAGACCTCGTTGTATCCGCCGAAGTCGTTCATGGACACCAGATAGGTGGTGATCTGGGCGATGTCGGAGAGCTCCGCGCCCACCTCGGCCAGGATGTCCCGGATGTTCTCGATCACCGCCCGGGTCTGGGCCCGGATGTCCAGTTCCGTGGTGCCGAACTCATCGGCCTCGACACCCACGAACGTGTTGTCCGGCCGGCGCGAACTGGTGCCGGAGACGAACACCAGGTCCCCGACGACCTTCACATGGGGGAACCGCCCGCGCGGAGTGGCCTTGCCCTCGATCACCCGTGAGCCGCTCATCAGAACCCCTTCACCGTGACGGACCCGATGCCCGCCACATCGCACTCGGTGACCCCCGCCACCAGCGGCACGGCCGCCGTGGCAGCGCCCGCGAGCACCACCTGACCGGCCTCCAGCGAAATGTTGCGGCGACGGCACATGTCCAGCAGGGCGTGCAGCGCGTGCACCGGGTCGCCGAGGATGGCGGCGGTCGATCCCACCGTCTCCGTCGCCGCGGTACGCAGCCGCACCGCGCGGTTGGCGACGTCCGCCAGGGGCCGCCACGGCCCGTTCGCATAGCCGGCCGCGGAGGTGTTGTCCGCGACGACATCGGTGTACGTGAACCGGAAGTCCCGGTATCGCGAGTCGATGATCTCGACGGCCGGGGCCACGGCGTCCACGCACGACTCGATGTCCGTCGTCGGATCCTCCGGATCCACGTCCCGGCAGAGCCGGTAGGCGACCTCGGGCTCGACCTTCGGGTGGATGAAGCGCGACAGATCGACCTCGTCGCCGTCCGCGATCCGCATGGCGTCCGTGAGCCGGCCCACGATCACGTCGGAGACACCCATCTGAGCCATCTTGGCCTTGCTGGTGAACCCCAGCTTCACCCCCACGACCCGCTCGCCGCGGCCCACCCGCAGCTCCAGCAGCGCCGCCTGCACCGCGTACGCGTCATCGATGTCGAACTCATGGCTGTCGGCGAGGCTCGGGGTGTCCCTGCGGGACGTCTGTGCCGTGTCCAGCCGCTGCGCCAGTATGCCGGTCAGCTCTGCCGAGATCATTTGCCGCTCCCTTCCGTGCCGGCCGCGCGCCGCGCGGCCAGGTCCAGTGCGATGTCCACGATCAGGTCCTCCTGACCGCCCACCATCTGCCGCCGGCCGACCTCCAGGAGGATCTCCCGGGTGTCGACCCCGTAACGCCGCCCCGCACGTTCGGCGTGCAGCAGGAAGCTGGAGTAGACACCGGCGTAGCCGAGCGTCAGGGTCTCCCGGTCCACCTGGACCGGCCGGTCGCGCAGTGGGCGGAGGATGTCGTCGGCGGCGTCCTGGAGCGCGAACAGATCGCAGCCGTGCTCCCAGCCCAGCAGGTCCGCGACGGCGACGAACGGCTCCGCCGGGCAGTTCCCGGCCCCGGCTCCCTGACCGGCCAGTGCCACGTCGACCCGGTACGCGCCGTGCTCCACGGCGGTCACGCTGTTGGCGACCGACAGTGAGAGGTTCTCGTGGGCGTGGATGCCGATCTCGGTCGCCTCGTCGAGCACCTCGCGGTACGCGTCGACCCGGGCGGCGACCTCACGCATCGTCAGACGGCCGCCGGAGTCGGTGACATAGACGCAGTGCGCCCCGTACGACTCCATCAGCGCGGCCTGACGGGCCAGGCCCTCGGGGGAGTTGAGATGGCTCATCATCAGGAACCCGGACACATCCATCCCGTTCTCCCGGGCCCAGGAGATGTGCTGCGCGCTCACGTCGGCCTCGGTGCAGTGCGTCGCGACGCGCACGCTGCGCACCCCGAGCGCGTGGGCCCGGCGCAGATGGTCGATGGTGCCGATGCCGGGCAGCAGCAGGGTGGTCAGCTTCGCGTGTTCCACGACGTCCGCCGCGGCTTCGATCCACTCCTCGTCGCTGTGCGCGCCGAACCCGTAGTTCGCGCTCGAACCGCCGAGACCGTCGCCGTGCGCGACCTCGATGGCCGCGACCCCGGACCGGTCGAGCGCGGCGACGATCCGGCGCACCTGGTCGACGGTGTACATGTGCCCCATGGCGTGCATGCCGTCGCGCAGGGTCACGTCCTGGACGTACAGCTTCATGAGGTCACCCATCCTCGGAGCGCGGCGATCTTCTCCGCGGTGCGGACCGCGGCGGAGGTCATGATGTCGAGATTGCCCGCGTAGTCGGGCAGGTAGTGGCCGGCGCCGAGCACCTCCAGGAACACCGAGACCCGGACCCCGGTGACCCGTCGGCCCAGGGCCGGGACGACGGTGTCCTCGACCGGGTCGAACTGGACGTCCTGCTTGAGCCGGTAGCCCGGCACGTACTCCCGTACCGACCGCGCCATCTGCTCGACGGAGGCCACGATCCGGTCCCGGCCGGCGTCCGAGAGCCCGCCCTCGACGAGGCAGAACACGGTGTCGCGCATGGCGAGCGGGGGCTCGGCCGGGTTGAGCACGATGATGGCCTTGCCGACCTCGGCGCCGCCGACCAGGCGGATCGCCTCACCGGTGGTCTCGGTGAACTCGTCGATATTGGCCCGGGTTCCGGGACCGGCCGACTTCGAGGCGATGGAGGCGACGATCTCCGCGTAGGCGACCGGTGCGATCCGGGAGATCGCGGCGACGACCGGAATGGTCGCCTGACCGCCGCAGGTGACCATGTTGACGTCCCCGGCGCCGAGATGCTCGTCCAGATTGACCGACGGCACCACGAACGGTCCGAGAGCCGCCGGAGTGAGGTCGATCATCAGCTTCCCGTGCTCCGCGGCGATCCGGGCGTTGCGTACGTGGGCCTTGGCCGAGGTGGCGTCGAAGATGACCTTGATGTCGGCGAACCCGGGCAGCTCCACCAGCCCGTCGACACCGCGGTGCGTGGTGGCCACCTTGAGCCGGGCGGCGCGGGCCAGGCCGTCGGAGTCCGGGTCGATGCCCACCATCGCGCCCATGCGCAGCGTCTTCGAGAGGCGCAGCACCTTGATCATGAGGTCGGTTCCGATGTTGCCGGACCCGATGACGGCCACCGGGACGGTGCCGGATGCGGTGGAACTCACTTGGTCTCCTCCTCGATGACTGCCTCGACCTCGCCGAGCCCGTCCAGGGCCAGCCGGTACCGGCCGGGGCCGCCGATCGGCACCATCGGGCCCAGCGCCCCGGACATGACGACGTCCCCGGCGCGCAACGGCTGTTCCCGGGCGGCCAGTTCGCGCGCCAGCCAGGCCACGGCGACGACCGGGGAGCCGAGGCAGGCGTGTCCCGCGCCGAAGGAGACCGGTTCGCCGTCCCGCTGGAGCACCATGCCGACCCGGGACAGGTCGAGCCCGCTCAGCGGATACGGAGTGGTGCCGAGCACGAACGCGCCGCTGGAGGCGTTGTCGGCGACCGTGTCGGTGATGGCCAGATCCCAGCCGGTGATCCGGGAATCGACGATCTCGATGGCGGGCAGCACGAACTCGGTGGCCCGCAGTACGTCGGCGACGCCGGCCCCGGGCCGGTCGATGTCCTGGCCGAGCACGAAAGCGATCTCGCCCTCCGCACGCGGCTGGAGGAAGCGGTTCAGCGGCAGCGGTTCGTTGTGGGCGTACATCATGTCGTCGAAGAGCACCCCGAAGTCGGGGCGGAACACGCCGAACTGCTGCTGCACGGCGGGCGCGGTGAGGCCGATCTTGGCGCCCACCACCCGGGCTCCGGCGGCGCTCCGGCCGGCCGCGATCCGGCGTTGCACCTCATAGGCGGCGTCGATGTCCTCGCGGCCCAGGAACTCCCGGACGGGAGCGCACGGGGTCCGCGAGCCGGCGGCGGCGGTGAGGCGTGCCGCGGCCGCCTCGATCCGAGCGGGCAGGCCGGGGGTGTCGTGATCGGTCACAGCTGTACGCACACATTCGTCGGCTCGGTGTAGAAGTGCAGGGAGGATTCGCCGCCCTCGCGGCCGATGCCGGAGAGCCCGACACCGCCGAAGGGGGAGCGCAGATCGCGCAGGAACCAGGTGTTGACCCAGGCCATGCCGACGTTCATGGACTGCGCCACCCGGTGGCCGCGGCGCAGGTCGTTGGTCCACACGGAAGCCGCGAGGCCGTACTCGGTGTCATTGGCCAGGGCGATGGCCTCCGCCTCGGTGTCGAAGGGGATCAGGGCGGCCACCGGGCCGAAGATCTCCTCGCGCACGGGCCGGTCGGCGTTGGTCAGACCCGTCCACAGCGTCGGCTCGATCCACGAGCCGCCCGCGAGTCCGGGACCGAGCTGCGGCACGCCGCCGCCGGTGAGCACCTTCGCCCCGGCCTGTTCGGCCAGTTCGAAGTAGCTCAGCACCTTGTTCCGGTGGGTCTGGGAGATCAGCGGCCCGGTGGTGGTCCGCTCGTCCAGCGGGTCGCCCAGCCGCAGGCTCCGGGCCCGCTCGGCGAGCCCGTCGGCGATATCGGCGAAGACCGAGCGCTGTACGTAGACCCGCTCGGTGCACAGGCAGACCTGGCCGGTGTTGGTGAAGACCGACCTGGTCAGCCCGGCCAGCGCCTCGTCGATGTCGACATCGTCGAAGACGACGGCGGCGTTCTTGCCGCCGAGCTCGAAGGACACCGGACGGACGCGGGGCGCGACGGTCTTCATGACGTGCGAGCCGGTGGCCGACGAGCCGGTGAAGGTCACCCCGTCGATCCCCGGGTGCGAGGTCACGTACTCACCGGCGGAGTCGCCGCCGAAGCCGTGGACGACGTTGTACACCCCGGCGGGCAGCCCGACCTCGGCGAGCACGTCGGCCAGCAGCGTGGCGGTGGCCGGGGTCTCCTCGCTGGGCTTGACGACCAGGGCGTTGCCGCAGGCCAGGGCGGGGGCGACCTTCCAGGTCAGCAGCAGGAGGGGCAGATTCCACGGGACGACGACCGCGACGACGCCGAGCGGCTTGCGCACCGCGTAGTTGAGCGCCTGCCGGCCGCCCGCGAGGTCGGTGAGGAAGGACTCCTGGCCGGCGGCGGCCACCACGTCGGCGAAGGTGCGGAAGTTCGTCAGCGCGCGTGCGACATCGAGCTCCCGGGCCTGGGTGACCGGCTTGCCGGTGTCGGCGACCTCCGCCGCGACGAACTCCTCGAAGCGCTCCTCGATCCGGTCCGCGGCCCGGCGCAGCAGCGCGGCCCGCTCCCGTACCGGCGTAGTCGCCCACCCGTTGTGCAGGGCGCGCCTGGCCGCGTTCACCGCGCGGTCCACCAGCTCCCTGTCCGCTTCGTGCACCCGGGCGAACACCCGGCCGGTCGCCGGATCGGTCTTGTCGAAGCTGCGGTTCTCGTCGGGCTCCACGAACTGCCCGGCCACGAAGTTGCGGATCCACCGCCCAGTCTCTGCCGTCATGCGTCCCACTGTGATTCGCATGGCCATGCCGGACAAATGCGATTCTCGTGTCGAGCCATACCCGAAATGGCATACCGGGTTGCCGGTGACGGATGCGCGCGCGGGATCGCCGGACGGTCGTCCGTATGTTCGCGGGGGCGTTCCGTTATACCCGAACAGATATGGCAGGTTCCGGATTCGGTATTTGTGTGTCATTTCCCGGACCATCAGGATCCACGGTTAACGACGGGTGAAGCCCGGCCGTCGTAGCGGCTGTCCGGGGCGAACCGCCCACAGCCCGCCATCCAAGTGATAGGTCACCCCGTGAACACTTCACCTCACGAAGAACACTCGGGCGGCGCCCGAGCCACTGCTGGCAGAACCGCCCTCGCCACGCTCGCGGGCACCACGCTGGAGTGGTACGACTTCTTCCTCTACGGAACAGCCGCGGCCCTCATCTTCAACGAGCAGTTCTTCCCCTCGCTCAGCCCCGCCGCCGGCACGCTGGCCGCCTTCAGCACCTTCGCCGTCGGCTTCATCGCCCGCCCCCTCGGCGGCCTGGTCTTCGGCCACTACGGAGACCGCATCGGCCGCAAGGCGACGCTGGTGGTCTCGCTCGTCCTGATGGGCATCGGCTCCACCCTCATCGGCGCCATCCCGAGCTACGACACCATCGGCTTCTGGGCACCCGTCCTCCTGGTCATGCTGCGTATCGTCCAGGGCATCGGGCTCGGCGGCGAAGGGGCCGGGGCGACCCTCATGTCGATGGAACACGCGCCACCGGGCAAGAAGAACCTCTACGCGGGCTTCCCGCAGATGGGCACACCGGGCGGCCTGGTCCTGGCCAATGTGATCTTCCTGGTCACCAACGCGGTCATGGGCGACCACGCGTTCACCTCGTGGGGCTGGCGCATCCCGTTCCTGCTCAGTTTCGTCCTGGTGGCCGTGGGGCTGGTGATCCGGCTGCGGGTGACCGAGTCGCCGTCCTTCGACCGCGTCCGGGCCCAGGACCAGGTGGTCAGGTTCCCGCTGGCCGAATCGATGAAGGTCGGCTTCCCCCGGCTCGCGCTGACCCTGCTCGCCGTCGTGGCCAACTCGGCCGTCGCCTACGTGTTCATGGTCTTCACGCTCTCCTACGGCTCCCAGCACCTCGACTACGACAAGCAGTTCCTCATCGTGAGCGTCACGGTCGCGGCGGCCCTGTGGTTCGTGACCATTCCGGTGTGGACGAAGATCGCCGACCGGCACGGCCGCCGGACCATGTTCATCGCCGGATCCGCCGCCATCCTCGTCTGGTGCGTCGCCTTCTTCCCGCTCATCAACACCGGCAACTCCGCCCTCGCCGTGGTGGCGCTGCTCGGCATGGGCCTCATCATCCCGGTCACCCACTGCGTGCAGGGCAGCATCATCGTCGACACCTTCCCCGTCAACGTCAGGTACTCCGGCTCCTCGGTGATCCTGCAGGGCGGCGCCATCCTGGGCGGCGGACTCGCCCCCATGATCTCCACGGCACTGCTCAACTCGGGCGGTTCGTCGACCGGGGTGACGTGGTATCTCGTCGGGATCTGCGCGGTCAGTCTGGCCGGCGCGGTCGCCCTGTTCCGGCTGGTACCCGAAGGGGCGCCGGAGCCGGCGCGGGCCGCCCCGGCCCAGGCGCTCTCCGGGCGCGGCGCATGACCGGCGCCGCCGTGGTCCGGTCCGGCCCGGTCCGCTACGCCGTGGCCGAGCGCTTCGCGCGGCCCCGCCCGGTGGGTGACGACGACCGCCCGCCCACCGGCGAGATCTGCCCGCAACTGCCGTCCAGGCTCGACGCGGTGATGGGACCGCCGCTCGACCGGCACCCGCAGGGCGAGGACTGTCTGAACCTGACCGTCACCACACCCGCCCGGGACAGCGCGGCCCGGCCGGTGATGGTCTGGTTCCACGGCGGCGGGTTCAGCAGCGGCGCGGGCCTCATGGACTGGTACGACGGCGGGGCACTCGCCACCGAGGGCGATGTCGTCGTGGTGGCCGTCAACTACCGTGTCGGCGCACTCGGATACCTCTGCCTCGACGGGGTGTCCGAGGGCAATCTCGGCCTGTACGACCAGCTCGAAGCGCTCCGCTGGGTGCGGACGCACATCGCCGCGTACGGCGGCGACCCCGCCGATGTCACGGTCTTCGGGCAGTCCGCCGGGGCGCTCTCCATCCGGCTGCTGATGGAGCTGCCCGAGGCCCGGGGGCTGTTCCGCCGCGCGATCCTGCAGAGCGCGCCGCTGGCGATCGCCACCCGGCCGCGGGCCGATGCCGAAGCCCTCGGCCGGATCTTCAGCGAGCGGCTCGCGGTACACGCCCCCGGCGCCGACCCGCGTACCGCCGCCAGGGCAGCCGTACTCGCGGCGCAACGGGACACCGGGCTCGCCCACCGGGAACGTTCCGGCTCCACCCTGGAGCCGCCGTTCGGCCCCGTCGGCAAGGCCGTCGCCGCCCCCGGACCGCACGTCGGCGGCCTGGACATCATGTACGGCTGGAACGCGGACGACATGTCGGCCTTCCCCGGAGAGAGGAGCGGGAACGGTGACCCGGCGGAGCCGACCCGGCGGATGTACACCGAACCGCTGACCGCCCTCGGGCAACAGCTCGTCCGGGCCGGAGCCCGGGTGCACGCCTACCGGCTGGACTGGCGCCCGGCCGGATCGGAGTACGGCGCCACCCACTGCGTGGAACTGCCGCTGCTTCTCGGCTCCCGGTCCGCCTGGCGGTCCTCCCCGATGCTGGGCGACACCACCTGGGAGGAGGTGAACGAGCTGGGCAGGGCCGTCCGCGCCACCTGGACCGCCTTTGCCCGCACCGGCCGCCCCGGTACCGTCGCGCCCCCGCTGACCTGCCGCGAGATCCTCGCCCGACGGCCGTAGCGCCCTGCCGCCCGCCCGGTCTACCGGCTGTCCGTGCCCGTGGCGGGGTCCAGCAGCTCGACGACCCGGAACCGTTCGGCGACCACCATGGTGTCGTCGTCGACGGTGAACCCCGGGTCGCCGAGCGCCTCCCGCATCTCCTCGCTCTGCCAGAACTTCTCGTGTCCCGCCCGCCACTCGGCCACCGAGGTGTCGCCCTCGCCCTCGTCGAGTGCGTGCTGGAGGTCGACATCGCCCAGGCGCAGCACCCGTACCTCCGTCACCTCCAGTACCGCGGTCTCCCGGCCGTCCGAGTCGATCAGCGCGGAGCGCTCACCCACCGGAGGCAACTCCTCCCTCTCGGCCTCGTACTCCGCGAGCAGCCCGGTCGTCGACACCTTCGTACCGGCGAGCACTGCCCGCACCAGCTGATCGCGCAGCGGTCCGGGAAAGGCGAGCAGGAAGGGCTTGAGGGGTTCACGGTTCGACATGGTGCCAAGTCTGACATGTCCCCGGGGCGCGGTGCCGGGGCCGGAACCGGGCAGCGGGCGGCAACTGCACGCCGGACGGGCCGAGTTGTGAACCGGTACCGGCCGGCAGTGGCTGCGGGCCGCGCGCCGCCGCGGCCACCGCCCCGGCTCCCGGCCGGCCGGGCACATGGCAAGGGCGCCCGCCGGCCCGGAGGCACGCCGTGGCATGCGTACCGGGTCGGTCGAGCGCCCTTGGGCACGGTCGCAGCATGCGCTGTGGGGGGAGGACCGTGCGGGCAGCCGCGCGCTAGACAATCAGCGACAGCAGCAGGATGAAGGCCAGCGAGACCACGGAGATGATGGTCTCCATCACCGACCAGGTCTTCACCGTCTGGCCGACGTTCATGCCGAAGTACTCCTTCACCAGCCAGAACCCGGCGTCATTGACATGGCTGAAGAAGAGCGAGCCCGCGCCGACGGCGAGGACCAGCAGAGCGGCGTGGGACGTCGACATGTCGACGGCCAGCGGGGCGACCAGACCGGCCGCCGAGATGGTGGCCACGGTCGCCGAACCGGTCGCCAGCCGGATCGCGACGGCGATCAGCCAGCCCAGCAGCAGCGCGGGTATCGACCAGTCCTTGGAGAAGTCCAGGATCATCTGGCCCACACCGGCGTCGATCAGGGTCTGCTTGAAACCGCCGCCCGCGCCCACGATCAGCAGCACACCGGCGATCGGGGCCAGGGACTTCTCGACGGTGGTGGAGAGCCGGCCCTTGGAGAACCCGGCCGCCCGGCCCAGCGTGAACATCCCGACCAGGACGGCCGCGAGGAGCGCGATCAGCGGCGAGCCGACCACATCGGTGACCCTCTGCAGGCCCTGCTCCGGGTCGTCCACCACGATGTCGACCAGCGCCTTGATCAGCATCAGCACGACCGGCAGCAGGATCGTCGCCAGGGTGGCGCCGAAGCTGGGACGACGGTCCAGGTGCTCCGAGGGACGCTGCGGAATCATCTTCTCCGGCGCCTTGATGTCCACCCAGCGCGCCGCGTAGCGGGAGAAGACCGGTCCGGCGATGATCACGGTCGGGATCGCGACCAGCACACCCAGCGCCAGCGTGACCCCGAGGTTGGCGCCGAGGGCGTCGATCGCCACCAGCGGGCCGGGGTGCGGCGGGATCAGACCGTGCATCACGGAGAGACCGGCCAGCGCCGGGATACCGATCCGCATCAGGGAGAAGTTGCCGCGCTTGGCGACGAGCAGCACCACCGGGATCAGCAGCACGATGCCGACCTCGAAGAAGAGCGGCAGCCCGATGATCGAGGCGATCAGCACCATCGCCCACGGCATGGAGCGCCGGCTCGCCTTCGCGAGGATGGTGTCGACGATCTGGTCCGCGCCGCCGGAGTCGGCCAGCAGCTTGCCCAGGATCGCACCGAGCGCGATCAGCACACCGACACCCGCGACGGTCGAGCCGAGACCCGCGGTGAAGCTGGCGATCGTCCTGGCCGGAGCGGCACCGGCGAACGAGCCGAGCGCC
Source organism: Streptomyces sp. NPDC007164 (assembly GCF_040634135.1). Taxonomy (NCBI): domain Bacteria; kingdom Bacillati; phylum Actinomycetota; class Actinomycetes; order Kitasatosporales; family Streptomycetaceae; genus Streptomyces; species Streptomyces sp. NPDC007164. The sequence goes on along the minus strand of NZ_JBEYFB010000020.1, from coordinate 30,578 downwards.
AGCGAGCCGATGGTCAGCGCGAGGAACGCGTGCATCTTGAACTTGGTGATGAGCAGAACGATGACGGCGATGCCCGCCAGAACGGCGACACCCAACTGCGCGTTGCCTGCCGAAGTGATCGGTTCGACGGCGTCCGCTGCCAACATCTCGACGCTGAGACTGGTCACGGTGGTGATCCTTAGTTATCGAGCCGGCGCAACGCGGCGACGGCCCGCTCGGTGATTTCTTCGGGGGTGCCGGACACGTCGACCGAGACGCCGGCCTCGTCCTCCTGCAACGGCTGCAGGGTGGCGAACTGCGAGTCGAGCAGCGCGGTGGGCATGAAGTGCCCCTTGCGCTCTGCCATGCGCGCCTCGATCAGCGCCCGGTCGCCGGTCAGATGGAGGAAGACCGCGCCGGGCGCCTCGGCGCGCAGCCGGTCCCGGTAGACCCGCTTGAGCGCCGAGCTGCTCACCACTCCGCCGAGCCCGGCCCGGCCGTGCGCCCACTGGCCGATCGCGTCGAGCCAGGGCCACCGGTCGGAGTCGTCCAGCGGAACGCCGGCCGACATCTTGGCGATGTTCGCCGCGGGATGGAAGTCGTCGCCCTCTGCGTACGGAACGCCGAGTCCGGCGGCGAGCAGGGGGCCGATCGTGGTCTTGCCGGTCCCTGCTACGCCCATCACCACGACGACGTGGGGGGTGCTCATTGGTGGTGCCTCGCAGTCTTCTTCGACGTCTTCCTCGACATCGGTCCGTCGCGCTACTGAAACCTATACGTACGACTTATTCAAGATGCTGTGACGTAAACGTCGTACTTTTTGTTCCTGAAGGGTGCCCCGTAGGCTGTGCTCATGACCACACAGGGCCCCGGGCTGCATACACATGTGCTGGACACCCTGGGTCTGGAGATCGCCGCCGGGGCACACCCGCCCGGACAGGTGCTGCGCACCGACGAGCTGGCCCGGCGCTTCGACGTCTCGCGCACCGTGGTCCGCGAGGTGATCCGCGTCCTGGAGTCCATGCACCTGGTCGAGTCCCGGCGCCGGGTCGGCGTGACGGTACGGCCGACCGAGGCGTGGAACGTCTACGATCCGCAGGTCATCCGCTGGCGGCTGGCCGGTGCCGACCGCCCGCGCCAGCTGCGCTCCCTGACCGTGCTGCGGTCGGCGATCGAACCGGTCGCGGCCGGCCTCGCCGCGCGCAACGCCACCCCCGAGCAGTGCGCGGCCCTCACCGAGTGCGCGCTCGGCATGGTCGCCACCTCGCGCGGCCAGCAGCTGGAGGGCTATCTGGAGCACGACATCGCGTTCCACCGGATCGTGCTCAACGCCTCCGGCAACGAGATGTTCGCGCGGCTCGGCGATGTCGTCGCCGAGGTTCTGGCGGGCCGCACCCACCACCAGGTGATGTTCGAGGACCCGGACCCGGCCGCGGTGACTCTCCACGTCCGGCTCGCCGAGGCGGTGCGCGAGGGCGACGCGGTGGCGGCGGAGCGGCTGACGAAGGAGATCGCGGTCGGCGCCCTGCACGAGCTGGACGTGCTCGCTCCCTAGCCGAGCAGATCCGAAGCCGGCCGCACTCTCCGGCGTCGTCGACGTGTACGCGGGCCGGAAGCGCGGTCGGGCCGGTCAATTCCCGCGCGCACCCGCGGTTCGCACACCAGAATGCCCGCATGGAAACGGACAGCGTGGCGGAACTGGTCACGCAGGCACTGACGGCATTGCGCGCCGCCACCGACCCGGACGACCCGGACGAGTACGTACCGCTGCTGTGGCGGGCGGCCGCCGACGCGGCGGCGCTGCCGCTCGGCCTGGAGCTGATCGGTTCGGCCGATCCGGTCGAGCGCGAGGGGGGCTGCGACCTGCTGCGCGACACCGGCATTCAGCACGAGGCAGTCCGTGCCGGTACGGCCACCGCGCTGGTCGCCCTCGCGCAGCGGGAGACCGAGGGGCGCGTGCTGCGGTCGCTGGCGCGCGCGATCGAGATGACGTGCGACCCGCGCGCCGTCCCCGTCCTCGTCACCCTCGCCGGGCACCCCGACGCCGAGGTCCGCGAGGAAGTGGCCCGCTCGTTCGCGGAGGTCGTCACCGGCCTGCCGGACGGACCGGACATCCACGCCCTCATCGGGCTGACCCAGGACCCGGACCCGCACGTCCGCGACTGGGCGACGTTCACCCTCGGCGTCCAGGCCAAGGTGGACAGCCCCGCGATCCGGGCCGCGCTCTGGGAGCGGACGGCCGACGAGCACGCGGAGACCCGTACGGAAGCGATCCGCGCACTGGCCTGTCGGCACGACCCCCGCGTCATCCCGCTCCTGGCCGAACTGCTCGACAACCCCGAGGGCGTGCACGTCCTGACGTTCGGTGCGGAGCGGATCACGGATCTCCCCGAACCGCTGCCGGCCCTCCCGGAGTACGAGCCCGGCGACGACTGGGTCACCGACGCCGTGAACGCCTGCAACCCGGCGCGGCGGGCCCGCCTGGACGCCTGGGCCTGGGAGCTGGTCTCCACGCTCCACCGGCTCCGCCCCGACCTGGACGCCGCCGTCTCGATGGAACGCTTCGGCTGGGGCCGCCTCCTGGGCGTCGACGCCGCCTTCGGGTCGTCGGGCTACGACATCGAGGCACTGCTCGCACGCGCGGACGGCAGCTCCGCACGCGCTGCCGAACTGGTCGCGACCGACCTGCCGAGAACCCTGCCCGACCCCACTCCCGGCCCTCGGCCCCAGTGATCCGACGCGATCAGCGACCGGGAGGCCGGCGCGCCGGTCCACTCGTCCAAGGCCCCCGCTCCCCGGACGCCCGACGGCCCCCGCGGAGCGATTCCGCGGGGGCCGCCTCCGTGCGCACCGTCCGTACGGTCAGCCGCTGTGCCCGTGATGGCCGCCGTGCCCGGCCCCGTGGTCGAACTTCATCGCCTCGGGCGGCATCACGACGAACGGCCGCATCATGCCCATGTCCTCGTGCTCCAGCAGATGGCAGTGGTACATGAACCGCCCGTACGCCCCGTCGAACTTCCCGAGCACCTTCACCAACTGCCCGGCAGGCACCCGGAAGACGTCCTTCCAGCCCTGTTCGTTCGGTGCCGTCGCGATCGTGGTGCCATGGTCGAACGCCACCGGGGAACGGGTTCCGCCGACCGCCGGATCGAAACCGTCGAGCTTGTACGCCTCCCGGCCCATCACCTGGAAGTCCGCCAGGTGGATGTGCATCGGATGCGTCGGACCGCCCAGGTTGAGGAACGACCACTGCTCGTAGCTGCTCTCGCCCACCGTGAAGCCGAGACCGTCGTTGAACGTCCGCGAGATCCTTCGGTACGTGCGCACCGTGCCGTCCTCGCCCCGCACCTGGATCACCCCGTCCGAGGGCACCCGCACATCGGCGGCGTCCTCGACCTCGGCCATCTCCCAGATCTCCGGGTGACCGCCACCGCCGACCGTGCCGGGCACCGTCAGCACCACGAGCCGGTGCCCGTGCTCCACCTCACCGTGCTCGTACCGCCGGAAGGAACCCGACAGCACCTCGGGCAGCTCGAACCCGTCCCGCTCTCCCGTCTCCCGCACCCGGAACTCCATCACCTGCGGGAACGGCACGTTCGCGGCAGGATCCGGCACCCCCGGCGCGAGCCTGCCCCGGTTGACCAGCCGGACCCGGCGGCCGGCCAGCGCCGAGAAGTCGATCAGCAGGTCCATCCGCTCGGCCGGAGCGATCGTCAGCTGCGGCAGCACCTCGTCGAAGTCGACCGGCACCGGGCGCGGCAACAGCCCGCCGTCACTGCCGATCTGCCGGATCACACCCGGCACCGGGTTGTTCTCCTCGTCGACCAGCACCAGGTCGTAGATCCGCGCGTTGGACGCGTTGACCAGCCGGAAGCGGTACCACGCGTCGTCCACGTCCAGATGGGGCCAGATACGGCCGTTGACCGTCGTGTACGGGCCGAGGAACGGCAGCGACACCGGCTTCCCGGTCTCCGGGTCGGCCTCTACGAGCACCGTCGTCTTGTGCAGCAGCCGCCCGTTGAGCCGGCCGTCGTCGTCGGTGTCCAGGTTGCGGTCGGTGAGGATCAGCGGCAACTCCCGGTCGCCGGACGGCAGACCGAGCGCGTCCTCCTCGTCGTCCCTGATCAGATAGGTGCCGACGAGCCCGGCGTACACGTTCCACCGGGTGATGTTCATGGCGTGGTCGTGGTACCAGTACTGCGTGGCCTGGTGGTCGTTCGGGTACTCCGACAGCTGCGCGTCGCCGAAGCCGACCGCGTTGTCCGCCCAGCCGTCGTTGCCGCCGCCGGTCTGCGCGCCGTGCAGATGCGTCACCGTCCAGGCGGGCAGCGCGGCGACGTCCTCGTCCGGCTTCACCCCGTCGCGTCCGGGGCGGTTGTGCGGTGCCGGTTCGCCCTGCTTGACCGGGCCGACCTCCACCGCCGTGACCGGGTACTCGCTCCCCTTGGGGATGCGGTTGGTCCAGGCGATCCTGATCCGCTCCCCGCGCCGCACCTCGACGGTCGGTCCCGGCACCGTGCCGTTGTACCCCCACATCAGGGTCGGCGGCAGCTGCGCGTGCAGCCGCACCCAGGTGGGCGTCAGGGCGATCTCCGTCTCGCGCAGCACCTCACCGGTCTGCGGGCGGAGCACCGGCGGTACGGGCAACGCGTCGGTGTACGGCACGAGTCCGCCGACCGGCGCCCCGAGCGCGGCCGCCTCGGAACCCGGTTCCCGTCCCTCGCTCCGCCGGCCGGTCTGCCCCGTCTTCTCCATGATCTCGGCGATTTCGGTCAAGGTACTTCCCCCATGATCCGCAATTCCACTGCTGGTGGACCACACGACCCCTGCCCCCGCAGGTAATGATTCAGTGGCCCCTGTGTATCGAAGGACCGTCCGGAAGCCGCCGAAGTTCATCGATGGGGGCAATCTGACCGAAACCGGTACGGCCCACCGGGCGAACGGCAGTCGTTTCGCGCCAACGCGGCGCGCCGCCGTGACACCCTCACTGGGCGTACGGTTGTTCGCGATCGATCTTCGCAAAAAGACGGAAACAGGAGACCACGGTATGTCGCAGCAGGTGCAAGGGGTCATCGCACCGGGGAAGAACGAGCCGGTACGGATCGAGACGATCGTGATCCCGGACCCGGGCCCCGGCGAGGCCGTGGTGAAGATCCAGGCGTGCGGCGTCTGCCACACCGATCTGCACTACAAGCAGGGCGGGATCAACGACGACTTCCCCTTCCTGCTCGGCCATGAGGCCGCGGGCGTGGTGGAGTCCGTCGGCGCGGGCGTCACGGACGTCGCCCCCGGCGACTTCGTCGTCCTCAACTGGCGTGCCGTGTGCGGCCAGTGCCGCGCGTGTCTGCGCGGCCGCCCCTGGTACTGCTTCGACACCCACAACGCGAAGCAGAAGATGACCCTGCTCGACGGCACGGAACTGTCACCGGCCCTCGGCATCGGCGCGTTCGCCGAGAAGACCCTGGTCGCCGCCGGCCAGTGCACCAAGGTCGACCCGGAGGTCTCCCCGGCCGTCGCCGGGCTGCTCGGCTGCGGCGTGATGGCGGGCATCGGCGCCGCCATCAACACCGGTCAGGTCGGCCGCGGCGACTCGGTCGCCGTGATCGGCTGCGGCGGTGTCGGTGACGCGGCGATCGCCGGAGCCCGGCTGGCCGGGGCGGCGAAGATCATCGCCGTGGACATCGACGACCGCAAGCTGGAGACGGCGAAGAAGATGGGTGCCACGCACACCGTCAACTCCCGCTCCACCGACCCGGTCGAGGCCATCCGCGCGCTCACCGGCGGCAACGGCGCCGACGTCGTCATCGAGGCGGTCGGCCGCCCCGAGACCTACAAGCAGGCTTTCTACGCCCGCGACCTCGCCGGCACCGTCGTCCTGGTCGGCGTCCCCACCCCGGAGATGCAGCTGGAGCTGCCGCTGATCGACGTCTTCGGGCGCGGCGGCTCGCTCAAGTCCTCCTGGTACGGCGACTGCCTGCCCTCGCGCGACTTCCCGATGCTGATCGACCTGCACCAGCAGGGCCGGATCGACCTCGGCGCGTTCGTCACCGAGACCATCGGCCTCGGCGACGTCGAGCAGGCCTTCGCCCGGATGCACGACGGCGACGTGCTGCGCTCGGTGGTGGTCCTCTGATGGCCGCCCGCATCGACCACCTGGTCACCTCCGGCACCTTCGCCCTCGACGGCGGGGAGTGGGACGTCGACAACAACGTCTGGATCATCGGCGACGACACCGAGGCGATCGTCATCGACGCCGCCCACGACGCCGCCGCCATCGAGGCCGCGCTGAACGGCCGTACGCTGCGCGCCATCGTCTGCACGCACGCGCACAACGACCACATCGACGCCGCCCCGGTCCTCGCCGACGCCACCGGCGCACCGGTCCTGCTGCACCCCGACGACCTGCCGCTGTGGAAGCAGACCCACCCGGACCGCCTCCCGGACGGCGAACTGGCCGACGGCCAGGAGCTGGAGATCGCCGGCACGACCCTCCAGGTCCTGCACACCCCCGGGCACGCCCCGGGCGCCGTCTGCCTGTACGCACCCGGGCTGTCCACCGTCTTCACCGGGGACACGCTCTTCCAGGGCGGACCCGGCGCCACCGGACGGTCCTTCTCCCACTTCCCGACCATTGTCGAGTCGATCCGGGACCGGCTGCTCACCCTCCCGCCGGAGACCACCGTCCGTACCGGACACGGCGACTCCACCACCATCGGCGCGGAGGCCCCGCAGCTCGACGAGTGGATCGCCCGCGGTCACTGAGAACCGCGGAGCCTCACCGGTCCGGCCACGCGGAGAGCCGCAGCCCGCTCTCGAAGCGGCGCGGCTCGCCCGTGACCGGATCGGTGAACTCCAGCACCCGGGCCAGGAGTTGGAGCGGACGCGAAAAGTCGTCCGGCGCCCCCTCCGCCTCGACCACCGGATAGAGCGGGTCATGGACGATCGGCAGCCCCAGGCCGTTCATGTGGACCCGCAGCTGATGGGTCCGCCCGGTGGCGGGCAGCAGCCGGTAACGGCCGAGCCCCTCCCGGTGCTCCAGCAGCCCGATCCGGCTCTCGCTGTTCGGCTCGCCCGGCTCCTCGCGCGCGGCCACGATCCCGCGCTCCTTCACGATCCGGCTGCGCACGGTCCGCGGGAAGGCCCGCGCGGGATCGTACGGCGCCACCGCCTCGTACTCCTTGCGCACCAGACGGTCCCGGAACATCGTCTGGTACGCGCCCCGCTCCCCGGGCCGTACGACGAACAGCACGAGGCCCGCGGTCAGCCGGTCCAGCCGGTGGGCCGGCTGGAGCGCGGGCAGCCCCAGCTCGCGGCGCAGCCGGGCCACCGCGGTCTCGGTGATGTGCCGGCCGCGCGGCGTCGTCGCCAGAAAGTGCGGCTTGTCGGCGACGACGAGATGCTCGTCGCGGTGGACGACCCCGACCGGGAACGGCACCGGCTCCTCCGGCGCGAAGTCCCGGTGGAACCAGATGTACCGGCCCGCCGCGTACGGCTCCTCGGCGGAGACCGGGCCCCGCACCGAGACGAACCGGCCCTCCGCGAACATGGCGTCCACCCGCCGCGCCCCGATCGCGTCCGCGAACCGCGCCAGCAGATGATCACGCACCGTCGGCCACGCCCCGTCCGGATCCTCCGGGAGCCGCAGCCGGACCGGGTCGATCCCGTCCCGCTGCGGCAGCGGTGCCGCCGGGGGCTTCGCGCGCCCCCTCATCGGGGAACGCCGACCACTACGGCGGTGCTCATGGTGCAGGCTCCTCGCTCCGTCGCCCCGGGGTGTGCGCACATTATCGCCGGTCACCGGGCCGGAGCCGTCACGCCCCCGGCAGCGTCACCTTCAGCGGACCGCAGCCGATGCGCTCCGCCTCGGCGGCGACATAACCCGGCAGCAGCGCGCGGGTGAGGCCGAAGTCCCCGTCGGCCACCGGTTCCAGCTGCTCCACCATGAAGACCACGGGGCCGGTCTGGCAGGACGCGCGGTAGAGCGCCCTGGTGCCGTCGAGCCTGCCGTACCCCTTGGTGCCCTTCACGGACAGACCGGCCTTGAGCGCGTCCCGGGAGAAGATCTCGGTGAGCGCCGCGTCCGTCACCGTCGTCATCCGCAGCGCGGGGGAGTAGTGGCCACCGGCCTCGCAGACCCGGGCGGGCCCGCCGTCACCGCCGACACGGGTCCGGGCCAGGTCCTTGCGGTACGCCGCGGGAAGGGCGAGGCCCTCGACGCCGCAGAAGGCATCGGCCGCCGTGTCCTGCTGCGTCACCAGGGCGGGCAGGTCACGGGGCACCCGGTAGGCGCCCGAGCAGCCGAACTCGCGAATGACCCCGTTGGTGGCCTCCACCACCGCACGGGTCAGCGCCGCCCGGTCCTCCCGGCTGTACTCCGCGGACACCTCCAGCCCGGCCTGCCCCATGGCGACGTCCACCACGGTGGGGCCGGTGAACTCGTCCCGCCCGGTACAGCTCTGCGGGAGGGCCAGCCAGGCACGCGTGGACGAGGTCATCCCGGGCAGCCCGTCGCCGAGCGCCACCAGACCGGCCGCGAGGTACTCCCGCGGCCACTCGTGCGCGTCGGTGCCCCGCAACCCGTCCAGCCGATGCACCCGCACGGTCACCTGGCGGCGGGCCATGTCGTCCTTGTAGCCGGTGATGCGGCACTGGCCGTACGAGGACTCCCGGTCCCGGGGATTGGCCTGCAGCGACTGCTCCTCGACCCCGGTCCTGCGGTCGCCGAAGAGGTCCGACACGGTCGCGTCGGTGAGCGAGTCCCAGCAGGGCGCGGGACCGACCAGCGGAAGCGTGTCCGTGCGCCAGGCCACCGCACCGGCACCGAGGAGCGCGCCGGCCAGCCCGGCGGCGGTGACGGCACGGACGGTACGGCTGCGCAGCAGACGCCGCAGCACCGGAACGCGGTCGGGGGCGGGCCCCGGCTGGGGAGATCCGTACTCCTGCTCCTGGTCCCGCGGCTCAGGAACCGCGGTCCTCTCGCCGTGCTCGTTCCCGTCCACAGCCGCTGCCCCGTTCTTCTCGGTACCGTCCGTCGCTCCGGTCTCTCCGCCGCTCACGCGCCCTCACCGGCCCCGCACCCGAGGCGCCTGCTCACGGACTCGGTGAAGTTCTCGAACACCCGCCGGTCGTCCGGCCGCCCCGAACCCTTCAGCCCGGTCCCGACGTTCCCGTAGAACACCGTCGGCCGCCCGTTGCACTCGGTGCGCACGAGCCCATGGCCGGCCCCCTCGGGCAGCCCGGTGAACAGCGCGGCCATACGCGGATCGCCGGCCATCACATACTGCGCCGCCGGCTCGTCGGGCGTCCCCGGCGCCTTCCACACCACCGAACACGTCTGGAGCCGTCCGTCGACCACACCCACCTGCTCCCGGTACCTGGAGCCCGGGCCGAACCCGAAGGTCACACCGGGTATCCGGCACAACGGGCTCCCGGCGGACTCGTCGTCCTCGGAGACCGTAACGAAGGGTGACGTCACGCGCAGCGGCTCGCCCGGAGCACAACCGGCCTTGCGCATACCGGTGTTGGCCGCGTCCAGCAGCATCCGGGCGACCTCGGGACGGCTGCCGATCGTGAACGGCATGGCCAGCCTGCCCAGATGGCCGTTGCCGGTGCTCTCGCTCCGGATGGTCACCGTGGCCGGCCGGCCGTCCACATCGCAGGCAGTGGGCAGGACCAGCATGGCCCGGTCCCCGGCGACCAGCCCGTCGAGTCCGTCCGGCAGCCGGGAGGCGGACCCGTGGAAGAACCGGCCTATCCAGGCGTGGTGTTCCTCGGCTCCGGAGGGGACCGGACCGTACTCGACGGTGACCTGCTCCTTGAACCGGAGCGGCTCGTCCGAGTCGTCGTCCGGCACCGTCGAGGTCACCGTGACCGTGCAACTGGCCCGGTGGCGGCCGGCCGAGGGCGGCGCCGACTCGGTGGCGCGCCGCTCCGAGCCGGACTTGGCGATCCCGCCGTCGCCCAGGAACGGCGCACCGCTGTTCTGCTCCCACGCCCCCCAGCAGTAGCTGTCCCGGAACGGCCGGCTGTCCGTCGCCCACAGCCCGACGCCGGAGGCGAGCACCGCCACCGCGACCGTCCCGGCCAGTATCGCCCCGCGCCGTCCGCGCCCGCCGCCCATCACATTCCCCCTGTGAAGTACCAAGATCGCGCAAAGCCCCGATGGTACGTCCTCGCCTCCGGAGCACGGGCCGGGCCCCGCCCCCGCCGCTCAGCCCAACGGCGAGAACACGAAGGAGAACTCCGCTGGCCCCGCGTCGAGCCGGTGATCGGGCAGCACCCCCGGCCCGCACGACCCCGAACCGATCCCCTGCACCGCGTGATCCAGATTCACCCAGACGCTCCGGCCGGCCCGCAACTCCGGTACGTGCCCGGCCGCATCGAGCTGCTCGCTCGTCCACCGCCGCGCGGTGAACCAGAACGGCGCACCTCCCTCGACCCGTACACCCGCTCCGCCGCCGTCCGTCAGCTCCGCCCACCGGACGTCGGCCCGCGCGCCGTTCTCCTGGGGCCGCACGTACGGCGTCTGCATGTCGTCCACGGACATCCGCCACCGGCCGAGCACCGAGGCGGCCCGGGTGTCCGGGTACGCCTCACCCGGCCCGCCGCCGAACCAGCGCGCCGCGCCGTACCGGGCGGGCAGCCCGAACCGGACGCCCAGCCGGGGCAGCGGCACCCGCCACTCACCCTCCGGCACCACGGACACCGTCAGCCCCAGCCGCTCCCCGTCGGCCGTCCACCGGTACGCGGTGCGCAGCCCCAGCCCGCCCCCGGCCGGCGCCACCCTGGTCCGTACGACCAAGGCGTCCTCGCCGGCCTCGACCGCGTCGACCCGGTGCCGCATCCGGTGCAGCCCCGACTCCCGCCACCGCGGCCCGAACTGTTCGTCCGGCTGCCACGCCGCCCCGTTGTCGTTGTCGGTGGGCGCCCGCCAGACATCCAGCCGGAACCCCTCCAACGGCACCCCGCCCAGCCGCACCGGGTCCCCGGTCACCGCGTCGAAGACCCCGGGGCCCAGGACGATCGGCCCCTCGCCGCGCTCCGGCCGCGCGCCCGTCGCGGCGGCGGGAACGACGGGCACGCCCGCCTCGGCCTGGCCCCACGCCACCACATGCCCGCGCTCGCCCCAGGCGGTGTCCCGGGCCAGCACCGCCCGTACGGTCCACACCCCGGCACCGTCCACCGGCAGCGGCACCTGAGCCGACGCACCGGGCGCGAGCTCCGGCACGGCGAGCGTGCCCGATCCGACCGGCACCCCGTCCACCTCGTGCGACCACTCGAAGTCCAGGTGCGCCGAGCTCGCGAAGTCGTACCCGTTGGCGATCCGGACCGAGCCCGGCGCCGTCCGGGGTTCGATCCGCACCGGCTCGATGACCTTCTTGTACTCGATCAGCCCGGGGGAGGGGGTGCGGTCGGGGAAGAGCAGCCCGTCGCAGACGAAGTTCCCGTCGTGCAGCTCCTCGCCGAAGTCCCCGCCATAGGCGAAGCCGTGCTCGGGGTGGGCGATGCCGTGATCGATCCACTCCCAGACGAATCCGCCCTGGCAGCGCCCGTACCGCTCGAACAGCCGCTGGTACTCGCCGAGTCCGCCCGGACCGTTGCCCATCGCATGCGCGTACTCGCACATCAGGAACGGCATCGCACGCCGTCGCGCGTCCGCCTCCGGGTCGGCCAACGGCTCCTCGGCCCGGCGGCCGATCAGCTCGACCTCGGCGTGCGTCGGGTACATCCGCGAGTACAGGTCGACGTCCCGGCAGGAGAGATCGCCCTCGTAGTGCACCAGCCGCTGTGGATCCCGCCCCCGGATCCACCCGGCCATCGCGCTCAGCCCACGCCCCGTCCCGCACTCGTTGCCGAGCGACCAGATGATCACCGAGGCGTGGTTCTTGTCGCGCTCCACCATCCGCGCGGCGCGGTTGAGCAGCGCCGGGGTCCACCGCTCGTCGTCCACCGGGTTGCCGCGCCACCCCTGCCCGGAGAAGCCGTGCGTCTCCAGGTCGCACTCGTCGATCACCCAGAGCCCCAGCTCGTCGCAGAGATCGAGAAAGGCGGGATGCGGCGGGTAGTGGCTGGTCCGCACGGCGTTGATGTTGTGCTGCTTCATCAGCACCAGGTCGTGCCGCATGGTCGCCGCGTCCACGGCCCGCCCGGTCTCCGGATGGAACTCGTGCCGGTTCACCCCGCGGAAGAGCACCCGCCGCCCGTTGACCCGGACGAGCCCGTCCTCGACCACGACGCTGCGGAACCCCACCCGCAGCCCGATCCGTTCACCGGAGGTCACCAGCTCCCCGTCGTACAGCCGGGGCGTCTCGGCCGTCCACGGCTCGACGGCGACGGTCACCGTCTCACCCGCTGCGACATCGATCCCCAGCTCGGGCACCAGGACCCGCCCCTCGGCCCCCGCGCACTCCACCCGCAAGGTCCCGGAACCGGCGCGGTGGTCGTACCCGGCGTGCACGAAGAAGTCCCGGGGCGCATCCGGCGGCCGCTCCAGCAGGGTCACGTCGCGGAAGATCCCGGGCAGCCACCACTGGTCCTGGTCCTCCAGATAGCTCCCCGACGACCACTGGTGCACCCGTACCGCCAGCACATTGCCCTCGGGCCGCAGCAGCCCGCCGACGGCGAACTCGTGCGGCAGCCGTGACCCCTTGAAGTCGCCCAGCTCCACACCGTTGAGCCAGACCCGGGCGCAGGACTCCACCCCGTCGAAACGGAGCAGTACGTCCCCGTCCCCCGACCACCCGGCGGGCAGGTCGAAGCCGCGCAGATGGTCGCCGGTCGGATTCTCGTCCGGCACCCTCGGCGGATCCACCGGGAAGGGGTACACCACATTCGTGTAGGCGGGCGCCCCACCGGCCCCCTGGAGCACCCAGTGCCCGGGAACCACGACCGTCGCCCACTCCGAGGCGTCGAACCCGGGGCGCGCGAACGACTCGTCCCGGTCGGCGGCACCCGGCGAGAGCCGGAACAGCCACTGACCGTTCAGTGACATCCGCCCGGCGTCCGATTCCGCGTACCAGGCCCGCGGCGCCGTCCCACCGGATCCGGGGGCCATGTCCTCGTACCAGGGAAGATCGGGCGTGTGCGTGCGGATCACGGAGGGACTCCTCACTCGGGGCACAACGCAAAAGCGCCGATCAGGATTGCTCCTGATCGGCGCTTTGCCTTGTGTCCGAGGGGGGACTTGAACCCCCACGCCCGATAAAGGGCACTAGCACCTCAAGCTAGCGCGTCTGCCATTCCGCCACCCGGACCGGGTGTCTGTCTCGCGGGCCCTGGCCCGTTCCGACGTGGAAAACAATAGCAAACATTCGGGGGTGCTCGATCACGCCCCGGACCGTGTGAAGGACGCATGACGACGGGTGGGTGCCCTTGGGTGTACGGGCCCGGCGCGGGAGGATGAGGGGGAGCACCACAGCGACAGTGGAAGGAAGCAGCGTGAGCGAGACCAACACGGCCCGGACCGTCTCCGGCGAGGACGAGGTCGTGGACCTCTGTCGTGAGCTGATCCGGATCGACACCAGCAACTACGGGGACCATTCGGGACCGGGGGAGCGGGGCGCGGCCGAGTACGTCGCGGAGAAGCTCGCCGAGGTCGGGCTGGAGCCGCAGATCTTCGAGTCCCACAAGGGCCGCGCCTCGACCGTGGCCCGGATCGAGGGCGAGGACCCGTCCAGGCCGGCCCTGCTCATCCACGGCCACACCGACGTGGTTCCGGCCAATGCGCACGACTGGACGCACCACCCGTTCTCGGGCGAGGTCGCGGACGGCTGCGTGTGGGGCCGCGGCGCGGTCGACATGAAGGACATGGACGCGATGACCCTCGCGGTCGTCCGTGACCGGATGCGCAGCGGCCGCAAGCCCCCGCGCGACATCGTGCTGGCCTTCGTCGCGGACGAGGAGGCGGGCGGCACGTACGGGGCGCGATACCTCGTGGACAAGCACCCCGGCCTCTTCGAGGGGGTCACCGAGGCGATCGGCGAGGTCGGCGGCTTCTCCTTCACGGTGAACGAGAAGCTGCGGCTCTACCTCGTCGAGACGGCCCAGAAGGGCATGCACTGGATGCGGCTCACCGTGGACGGCACCGCCGGCCACGGCTCGATGACCAACGACGACAACGCGATCACCGAGCTCTGCGAGGCGGTCGGGCGGCTCGGGCGGCACAAGTGGCCGGTCCGGGTGACCAAGACCGTGCGGTCCTTCCTGGACGAGCTGTCCGACGCGCTCGGCACCCCGCTCGACCCGGAGGACATGGAGGCCACGCTCGCCAAGCTGGGCGGCATCGCCAAGATGGTCGGCGCCACGCTGCGCAACTCCGCCGCCCCCACCATGCTGGGCGCCGGCTACAAGGTGAACGTCATCCCCGGCCAGGCCATCGCCCATGTCGACGGCCGGTTCCTGCCCGGCTACGAGGACGAGTTCCTGGCCGACCTGGACTGGATCCTCGGCCCGCGCGTGAAGCGCGAGGACGTGCACGGCGACAAGGCGCTGGAGACCAGCTTCGACGGCTCGCTCGTCGACGCGATGCAGGTCGCCCTGAAGGCGGAGGACCCGATCGCCCGTGCGGTGCCCTACATGCTCTCCGGCGGCACCGACGCCAAGTCCTTCGACGATCTGGGCATCCGCTGCTTCGGATTCGCCCCGCTGAAGCTGCCGCCGGAGCTCGACTTCGCGGGCATGTTCCACGGCGTGGACGAGCGCGTTCCGGTGGACGGTCTGAAGTTCGGCGTGCGTGTGCTCGACCGTTTCATCGACAACTGCTGACGCCTTGCCGGATTTCCGCCGACTTTCCGCACCAACAATCGCCAGCGTGTGCGTATTTGACCGGAACGAGTGAAAGCGTCCATATGCTCGTAGCCCGATTAGCTCTTCCTCGTTACAAGTGATGCGGTCCGCGGCTGGGACCGCATTGCCAACTAGGAGGAATAATGATCAAGAAGGTCGTCGCTGCTGCGGCTGTCACCGGTGGTCTGGTGCTCGCGGGTGCGGGCATGGCCGTCGCGGACTCCGGTGCCCAGGGTGCCGCTGTCGGCAGCCCCGGTGTGATCTCGGGCAACAACATCCAGGTGCCCATCCACGTGCCGGTGAACGTGTGCGGCAACACGATCTCCGTGATCGGGCTGCTGAACCCCGCCTTCGGCAACACCTGCGTCAACGCCTGACGTTGTGCGTCAACCCGTAAGGGTTTGAATCCGGTCGGCCCCGGAGTGCACGCCATGCACTCCGGGGCTGCTGGGTACTCCGCCCCCGCACGGTCAAGTCCGGGGGTTTTCCGGAAGGTAGAAGGCAGGAATCAACCTATGCGACAGGTCACGCGTAAAGGCCTGATCACCATGGCGGCCGCGGGCGGCGCGATCGCGCTGAGTGGCGGCTACGCGCACGCGGACGCGGGAGCGTCCGGCGGGGCGACGAATTCCCCGGGGGTGCTGTCAGGGAATTCGGTACAGATCCCGGTCCATGTGCCGGTCAACGTGTGCGGCAATTCCGTGGACGTCGTGGCACTGCTCAACCCGGCGTTCGGAAACACCTGCGGAAACGGTTCGCAGGACGACTCCCAGGGCAAGCACGTCTCCGGAAGTCACGTCTTCGGCGACCTCGCCCAGGCGAGCCGGCCCGGCAAGGGCAAGCACCGGGCACCCATCGGCGGCGGGGCGACGGCCCAGGGCGTCGCGACGGGCTCTCCGGGGGTGCTGTCCGGCAACAACATCCAGGTGCCCATCGACATCCCCGTGAATGCCTGTGGGAACAGCATCACCATCGGTGGTCTGCTCAACCCCACCTTCGGCAACGACTGCGAGAACGCTCCGGAGGCCGTCACACCGCCCCCGGTCACCCCGGTCACCCCGGTCACCCCGGTCACCCCGGTCACCGAGCACAAGCCCCCGGCGCCGGAGAAGCCGGCCGTGCCGAACGTGCCCGAGACACAGAACGTTCCGCAGCTCGCACACACCGGAGCGGGCGGGCTCGACCTGCTGATCCCGGCCGGCGCGGGCCTGCTGCTGGCGGGTGCGGGCACGGTGCTCTACCGCCGCGCCCGGGCGTCCGCGTAGCGGACCGGGACGGCGACACAAGCACCACGAAGGGAGCGGGCCCCGCGGATGCCGGGCCCGCTCCGACTCACCAGGTGGCCCGGAGCTGGCGGATGATCCGCCGCCGCAGGCGCACCCTTCGACTGCCGTCGCGACGCAGCGTCAGCCGGTCCAACTCCCAGTGACCGTACTCCGCAGGGTCGGTCAGCAGACGGGCCGTCTCCTTCCGGGACACCCCGCGCGGCACGTACACATCGACAAATTCGTATTCCGGCATCGCATCTATTGTGCGGGCAGAGCCCGTGTACGGATAGCGTCTGCACTATGTCTGATGCTGCGCAGCCCACCGCTGCCGAGGTACGCGCCGCCGCCGAGGCGGTCAAAACCGCGCTCGACCACCACCTCGCGGCCGTCGAACGCCGGACCGGGGACGACGACGTGGCCGTCTATGACGCGTTCAACGCACTGGCCGCTGCCGCCGAGTTCTACGACGAGCTGCTCTACGACCGATACGACGAGGTCACCCCTTTCGAGATCCCGGGTGCGGAGGATTCGCTGCCGCCGTACACCGGCCCCGAGGAGCCGAACGCACTCAGTGTGCTGATCCGGCGCGACTACGCGGTGGTGGAGCCGCCGAGGCTGCTCGCACAGGCCCAGCGGATCGCCGACCTCGACCAGGACGAGCGCGGCGGGAGTGCCGCGGTGGTCGGCTCCAGCGTCCACGCGGCGCTCGGCGTGCTCTTCGGGGAGTACGAACCCGACGAGATCGCTTCCCGGCACACGGAGTTCGGCCTGGAGGAGGGGGACTCCACGCTCTGGGTCACGGCCGCCGAGGAACTCCCCGAGGCGGGGGAGTGGCTCGGCGCACCCTTCGACGACGCGGATCCGCAACTGGTGGTCTGCCGCTTCGACGTCAGCGCCGTCTTCGACGAGGACGAACCGGACGAGGAACCGGCCCGCCTGGCCGCGGAAAGCTCCTGATCCACCGGCAGGACGGGCTCGACGCCGAGCCCGTCCGGTGCCGGCGTCCCTGCCGGGGGCCCGGTCAGCCGGCCGGGGTCTCCAGCAGGGCGCGCAGTCTCGTCGTGCGGTCCTGGGCCGGGGGCTGGGCGACCGCGCGAGGCAGTGCCTGATCCACCCCGTGCACCACGGACAGATGCCGCTCGCCCCGGCTGAAGGCGGTGTACACCCAGGAACGGCTCAGCCCCTGCGCGGCGTCGCCCGGCAGTACGACGACCACCGCGGGCCAGCGCATCCCGACCGCCTGATGCGCGCTGAGGGCCCAGCCGTGGCGCACGGAGGACTCCACCCGGTGCTGGGCCACGACGACCTCTGTGCCCGCGCAGTCCAGATGCAGACCTTCGGCGTCCGCCGAGACGACCACGGCGGGCTCGGCCCTGCCGGGCGCCGGGACATGGACGACGCGGTCGCCCGGGTCGAAGCCGCCGAACCGGCCGGGGCCGGGGTTGAGCCGCTGCTTCAACGCCGCGTTCAGCGCCCGGGTGCCCGCCGAGCCGCCGTGGCCGACAGTGATCACCTGGGTGTCCGACGACGGGACGCCGATGGCGCGCGGCACCGAGTCGGCCACCAGCTGCACGGTGCGGTGCACCGCCTCGCCCGCATCGCGCACGGGGACGATCACCACCTCCTTGCCGGGCGCCTCGACCTGGTTCAGCTCGCCGATGCCGATGCCGGAGACCAGCTCGCCGATCGGTCCCGGATCCGGCGTACGGGAGACGATCTGCGGGCACGCACGGGCCGCAAGCACATCCGCGAACACCCGCCCCGCCCCGGCCGATCCCAGCACGCCCGGATCGCCGCTGAGCACCAGTCGGGTGCCGTCGGCCAGGGACTCGACCAGCATCGCGGCGGTCTCCACGTCCAGCTGCGGGGCGTCCAGCACGACGAGCAGGTCGACCGCGATCGCCCTTTCCGTATCGCGCCCCGGGCCCTGCTCGCCCGAGAGCAGCCCGGCGAGGGTGACGGCCGCCCCCGGATCGCCGGTCGCCCCGGCCAGCCGGCGCCTGCCGTCGGCGCTGTGCGTGGCGCCCAGGGCCCGCAGCCCGAGGGCGCGGGCCGCGGTGATCAGGGCGGCGGGCTCGGCCCTGGCGGCCTCGCCCCCCGTGTGTGCCACGAGACCGTGGGCCGCGACCGCGCGGATCAGTTCGGCTGCGGAGGGGGAGCCCGCGGCCGAGGCCGCCTGCGTCCAGTCGGCGTCCTTCTCGCAGGCGTTGACCAGCCGGGCCAGGCCGTCCGCGAGGCTCTCCTCGGCGAGTGCGTAGCGGTCGAGGCCGAGCAGCACCTGCACCGGCTCCTGCCCGGCTTGCTCGGCGCCCGCTCCCTCGTCCCCGCCCTCTCCCTCGCCTTCGCCGGATTCCGCGGGTGCCTCGGATCCCCGGCCGTCGTGGTCCTGCTCGTCCTCCTGGCCGTCCTGGAAGACCAGGACGACTCCCTCGGCGACGGCGTGCTGCACGGCCGCCTCGGGATCGGTCACCGAACGCTCGGCCAGCGCGGCCCGTACCTCCGACGCGTCCAGCGCCGTGTGGCCCCGGAGCGCGGCCCGCTCCAGCAGCCAGCCGACCAGGGCGGCGGTCCGCCGTTCGTCGTCCGGACCGCACTCGGTACCGAGCAGGGCCCGCGCGAATCCGTCGGCCTGTTCGGGCTTGACCCCCGGCACACCCAGCAGCTGCCAGGGGTCGGCGCGCAGGGCGTCGGCCGCCTGCGCCCCGAGGGTCTCGGCCGCGGGCCCCGCCAGCACCGCCGGAGCCCCGCCCTCGGCCAGCACGGCGGCGGCCGCGGCGACGGCCTCCGGCGGGGCGCTCTGCGGCGCCCGTGCCGGTTCGGGAACGCGGGGGCGGACCGGGGCGGGCTCGGGCGCGGTCCGGCGCGGGGCGGCGGGTGCGGGGGAGTCGAAGAACGAGGTGGCGGACTGCTCGCCGCTCTCCACCGCGCGCACGGCCGCCAGCAGGTCGGCCGCCTTGCCGCTCAGCTTCCCCCCGGCGGCGATGGGGCCCTCCTTCTCGGCCTTGCGCTTCTCGATCCGCTCCCGCAGCTCACGCTGTGCCGCGAGCTCGGCCTCCGCCTCGGAGAGCGGCGCGGGGACGGCGTCGGCTCCGGCCGGAGCGTCGGATTCCGCCTCGGCCGCAGCGTCGGAGTCGGCGTCTGCCTCCGCCTCGGCACCGGAGCCTCCGGCCGCGTCGGCAGCATCGTCCGTCGCGTCGCCCGTTTCGTCGTCGGTCGTGTTGTCCGTCGCTTCAGCCCGTTCGCCGGTCCCGGGGGCGCCGCCGCCCGCCTCCGGCCCGTCCCCGGCGGACGGGGCGGGCACGGCGGCGGAGTGGGGCGCGACGTCGTCGTCGGCGGCCGGGGAGCCGGGGGTTTCCCCCCGGGGAAGCGCAGTCACAGCGTGCTCCAGTCCTGGTCGGGATAGCGGTGCACGGGCGCCGACACATCGTCGAGCGCCTGGCAGATCTCGTCAGGAAGACTAAGCGCCTCCACTGACAATGCCTCCGCGAGCTGCTGCGCGTTGCGCGCGCCGACGATCGGGGCCACCACCCCGGGCCGGTCCCGGATCCACGCGAGAGCCACCTGGAGCGGCGTTGTGGCCAGCCCGTCCGCCGCCGTCGCCACCGCGTCCACCACACGGCTCGCCGCCTCGTCGAGATACGGCTCGACGAACGGAGCGAGCAGCTCCGAGGCGCCGCGCGAGTCCGCCGGAGTGCCCGACCGGTACTTCCCGGTGAGGACGCCGCGGCCCAGCGGGGAGGAGGGCAGCAGCCCGACACCGAGATCGACGGCGGCGGGCAGCACCTCGCGTTCCACCCCCCGCTGCAACAGGGAGTACTCCATCTGGGTGCTCGCCACCCGGGTGCGCACCCCGGGCGAGGCGAGCTGCCAGGTCGCCGCCTTGGCCAGCTGCCAGCCGCAGAAGTTCGACACCCCCGCGTACCGGGCGCGCCCGCTGGACACCGCCAGATCCAGTGCCTGGAGCGTCTCGTCCAGCGGGGTCACCGGGTCGAAGGCATGGATCTGCCACAGATCCACATGGTCCGTGCCGAGCCGTTCCAGGGAGTCGTCCAGCGCCGCCAGCAGATGCCCGCGCGATCCGTCGAACCGGCGGTACGGATCGGCCACGCTGCCGGCCTTCGTCGCGACGACCAGATCGCGCCGGGGCACCAGGCCGTCGAGGAGCTGCCCGAGGAGATACTCGGCCTCCCCACCGCCGTACACATCGGCCGTGTCGACCAGCGTGCCGCCCGCCTCCCAGAAGGCTTTCAGCTGTTCCGCAGCGTCGTGCTCATCGGTGTCCCGGCCCCAGGTGAGGGTGCCGAGCCCGATCCGGGACACTCGAAGGCCGGTGCGGCCGAGATGCCTCTGCTCCATGGGCGCTGAGATTACTGGCCGGAACCCCACTCGGCGGAAGCCTGTGGACAACCCGGCGTCAAGTCGCCCCTGCCGGATCGCGCCGCCGCGCGCTAGAGTCCGGAACTCAGGGACGTTACTGATCGGTAAGGGGAGCGGCTATGCGGCTCGGCATCAATCTCGGTTACTGGGGTGCGGGAATGGACGGCGACAATCTCGCCGTCGCCCAGGAGGCCGACCGGCTGGGATACGACGTCTGCTGGGCGGCCGAGGCGTACGGCTCCGACGCACCGACCGTGCTCTCCTGGGTCGCTGCCCGGACCGAGTCCATCGACGTCGGCTCCGCGATCATGCAGATCCCGGCCCGCCAGCCGGCCATGACGGCGATGACCGCCGCCACTCTCGACTCGCTCTCCGGCGGCCGGTTCCGGCTCGGCCTCGGCGTGTCGGGGCCGCAGGTCTCCGAGGGCTGGTACGGCGTCAAGTTCGACAAGCCGCTGGCCCGCACCCGGGAGTACGTCGAGATCGTCCGGCGGGCGATGTCCCGCGAGCGGCTCTCGTACGAGGGTGAGCACTGGACGCTGCCGCTGCCGGACGGTCCGGGCAAGCCCATCAAGCTGACCGTGCACCCGCAGCGCGAGCACATCCCGCTCTACATCGCGGCGATCGGCCCTAAGAACCTGGAGCAGACCGGCGAGATCGCCGACGGCGCGCTGCTGATCTTCCCCTCCGCCGAGCACCTTGAGGACACCGCAGTGAAGTACCTGCGGGCGGGCCGGGAGAAGGCGGGCCTGACCATGGAGGGCTTCGACGTCTGCCCGACCCTGCCGCTCGCCGTCGGCGACGATGTCAACGGCCTCGCGGACATGTTCCGTCCGTACACCGCCCTGTACGTGGGCGGCATGGGCAGCCGGAAGCAGAACTTCTACAACCAGCTCGCACAGCGCATGGGCTACGAGAAGGAAGCCGCCGAGATCCAGGACAAGTACTTGTCCGGCGACAAGAGCGGTGCCGCCGCCGCCGTACCGCACCAGCTGATCGACCAGACCACGCTGCTCGGCCCGGTCGAGCGGATCGCCGAGCGGATGCAGGCCTACGCCGCGGCCGGTGTCACGACACTGACCCTCGCCCCGGCCGGGTTCACGCTGGAGGAGCGGCTCACGGCGCTGCGGGCCGGTACGGACGCGCTGGAGCGCTCCGGGCTCGCGTAAAGCCCCGGACAGCAGCACTACGGCCGTGGTGGGGGCTCGGGGCCTCCCCGCCACGGCCGTTACGCGTATCAACGCGCGCACGGTCGGGCGGTTACGCCGGCCCGCGCCCCATCCGGCGTAGCCGGGGCTCGTTCCTGTTGCCCGCCCGGGTGTGCCGCACTTGACTGTCGCTCGGTGGATGCGGCACGGAGGTGGCAGACATGCTCTCGGCAAGGAACCTGTTCCAGGAGATTCTCGACGACGACGAGTCGTTCCGGCTGTTCTGTTCCATCGCGGCCGGCGGGGAGTCCCAGGGCGGCTGGGAGAACGGCCGGATCGCCGCCCTGGTACCGGAGAGCCAGCGCGCCCTGGCGCCCAAGATCGCCCGGCACGGCGCCGACGAGGACAAGCACGGCCGGATCTTCAACGCGCTGCTGAGGAAGCGCGGACTCCGGCCGGCGGAGGTCCCGCACGAGACCGACTACACGATGCTGCTGGAGAAGCACGGCATCGGCCTCGCCCATGAACAGCTGCGGGGCGAGGAGCGGCTCTCCGAGCGCGACATCATCACCTACCTCGCCCACAGCCGGGTCACCGAGCAGCGCGCCTCCGAGCAGATGGCCCTGCTCCGCAGGCACTTCGCCGACCACCCCGACCTCGGCCGCGCCGTGAAGATGATCTCGAACGACGAGGACAACCACCTGGCGTACTGCCACGAGGAACTGCTCCGCCTCGCCCGGGCCGGACACGGCCGCACCATCCAGCGCACCCTGCGCGAGTGCGCGCTCGCCGAGATCCGGGTGTACCGCGACGTCAGCCTCGCCGTGATGGACCACATGGGCCGCATCCTGGCCTGGCCCCGTGCCAGATCGGCGGTGCTGGCCGCCGGGATCCACGCCGTCTACGCGTACGAACGGCTCGTGGGCTGGCGGCGGATGGTGAGCCTGGAACAGCCCGAGCGGCGCGACGCGCTGGGCGGCCCGGCGGCACCCGAGCCCGGGTTCGCCTGAACCGGGGGCGGGCCGGTTGCGGACCGGGTGCGGTGACCGCCCGTCCGTCAGAGCCAGCCGCGGCGCTTGAACTGCCGGTGCAGCGCGAAGACCACCGCGGCCATCAGCGCGATCACCGCCGGATAGGCCCACACCCAGCGGAGCTCGGGCATGTGGTCGAAGTTCATGCCGTAGATCCCCGCGACCATGGTCGGTACGGCGGCCATCGCCGCCCAGGCCGAGATCTTGCGCATGTCGTCGTTCTGCCGCACGCCCACCTGGGCCAGATGGGCCGAGAGGATGTCGGAGAGCAGCCGGTCCAGCCCCTCCACGTACTCGTTGGCGCGCGTCAGGTGGTCGCTGACGTCGCGGAAGAACGGCTGCGAGTGCTCGTGGACGAACGGCACGCCCGCGCCCGCCAGCCGGGCCATGGGGGCGCTCAGCGGCCCGGTGGCCCGGCGGAACTCCAGGATCTGCCGCTTGAAGGTGTAGATGCGGGCCGCGGTGCTCTTGGTGTCGGCGCCGCCGACCGGCGCGAACACCTCGGTCTCCAGCTCCTCCAGGTCGACCTGGAGCTCGCCCGCGACCTCTATGTAGTGGTCGACGACGGCGTCGCTGATCGCGTACAGCACCGCGGTCGGCCCGTGCCTGAGCACCTCCGGCTCGGCCTCCAGCCGGCGGCGTACCGCGGCGAGCGGCGCGCCCTCCCCGTGCCGGACCGTCACGACGAACGAATCGCCTATGAAGGCCATGAGCTCGTCGGTGGTGACCGTGTCGCTGCTCTGCTCGTACACCACCGGCTTGATGACCGCGAAGAGCGAGTCGTCGTACACCTCCAGCTTGGGCCGCTGGTGGGCGCTCAGGGCGTCCTCCACGGCCAGCGGGTGCAGCCCGAACTCGCTGCTGACGAGGTCGAACTCCTTCTCCGTCGGCTCGTGCAGCCCGATCCAGAGAAAGGCGTCCCCGGTGGCCCGCGCCTCGTCGAGGGCATCGGAGAAGTCGGCGGGGCCGTCGGTGCGGCGCCCGTCCCGGTAAATGGCACAGTCCACGATCACGGCGCGCATTCTTCCCTGCCGCGCTTCCCGGCGCACCTCATCGGCGGCGGCAGGATCCGAACGAAAGGCCCTACGCTGGCCCGTATGCCCACCCTGATCCTCGTACGCCACGGACGCTCCACCGCCAACACCGCCGGGGTGCTCGCGGGATGCACCCCCGGGGTCGCGCTCGACGAGCGCGGCGCGGAGCAGGCCGCCGCCCTGCCCGGCCGGCTCGCCGGGCTGCCGCTGGCCGCCGCCGTCAGCAGCCCGCTCCAGCGCTGCCGGGAGACCCTGCGGCCGCTGCTCGCCGCCCGGCCGGAGCTGGAACTGCACACCGAGGACCGGATCAGCGAGTGCGACTACGGCGACTGGTCGGGGCGCAAGCTCGCGGAGCTCGCCGACGAACCGCTGATGGGCGTCGTGCAGCAGCATCCGTCGGCCGCGGCGTTCCCCGGCGGTGAGTCGATGCGCGGCATGCAGGCGCGCGCGGTCGACGCGGTACGGGACTGGAACGCCCGGATCGAGGCCGCGCACGGCGACGACGCCCTGTACGTGATGTGCTCGCACGGCGACATCATCAAGGCCCTGGTCGCCGACGCGCTCGGCATGCACCTCGACCTCTTCCAGCGGATCCAGGCCGACCCCTGTTCGGTCACCGCGATCCGCTACACCAGGCTGCGGCCCTTCCTGCTGCGGCTGGGCGACACCGGTGACCTCGCCACGCTGGCACCGCGCGAGCACCCGCGCCCGGCGGCGGACTCGGACGCGGCGGTCGGGGGCGGCGCTGGGGCGCCGTGATCGCTTCGCGCAGTAGGGTGGACGCTCCGTAGGCCCCGGGGCCCGGGGAACAAATCTCCCGGGCCGGGGCCACCCCTCATCCACCGTCGAATTCAAGGGAGACAGGACGTGTCCCGTCAGGTGTTCCTCTACGACCCCCCGGACCGTTTCGTGGCCGGTACGGTCGGGTTGCCTGGACGCCGTACGTTCTTCCTGCAGGCATCCTCAGGCGGACGTGTCACCAGCGTGGCCCTGGAGAAGACCCAGGTCGCCGCGCTCGCCGAGCGGATCGACGAACTGCTCGACGAGGTGGTGCGGCGGACCGGCGGAAACTCCCCGGTGCCCGCCGTCGCGCCGATGGACGTCACCGACACCGCGCCCCTGGACGTCCCCGTCGAGGAGGAGTTCCGGGTCGGCACGATGGCGCTCGCCTGGGACGGCGAGGAACAGCGCATGATCGTCGAGGCGCAGGCACTGGTCGAGCTGGACGTGGAATCCGACGAGGACCTCGCCGAGGCCGAGGAACGGCTGCTCCAGGACGAGGAGAACGGCCCGCCGATGCTCCGGGTCCGCCTCAGCGGCGCGCAGGCCAGGGCCTTCGCCAAGCGCGCCCTGGACGTGGTGAACGCCGGCCGTCCGCCGTGCCCGCTGTGCAGCCTGCCGCTCGACCCGGAAGGACACGTATGCCCGCGCCAGAACGGATACCGTCGCGGAGCCTGACCGGCACCGAGCTGGTCGGCCTGCTCACCGAGGGCGAGCTCACCGTTCTCGGACAGATCCGCGGCGCGTCCAACGCGGTGCTCTACTGCACCGTCGCGCGCGACGGCGAGGAGGCCACCTGCGTCTACAAGCCGGTGGCGGGCGAACAGCCGCTGTGGGACTTCCCGGACGGCACGCTCGCCGGGCGCGAGGTGGCCGCGTACGAGATCTCCGAGGCGATGGGCTGGGGCCTGGTGCCGCCCACCGTCCTGCGGGACGGCCCGTACGGCGAGGGCATGTGCCAGCTGTGGATCGACGCGGCCTCCCATGACGACGGGGACGGCGAGGACGGCGAGGCGGGCGAGCCGCCGCTGCTCGCGCTCGTCGAGGACGAGGAGCCCGGCGAGGGCTGGAAGGCCGTGGCCCGGGCCGAGGTCGGCGAGGGCCGGACGGCCCTGCTGGTCCACGCGGACGATGCCCGGCTGCGACGGCTGGCCGTCCTCGACGCCGTGATCAACAACGGCGACCGCAAGGGCGGCCATCTGCTGCCCGCCCCCGGCGGCCGGCTCTACGGCATCGACCACGGTGTGACATTCAACGCCGACGACAAGCTGCGCACGCTGCTCTGGGGCTGGGCGGGGGAGCCGCTGACGGCCGAGGCCGCCGAGGCCGTCGAACGGCTGGGGGCACAACTCGCGCCGGACACCCCGCTCGTCACCCGGCTGGGTGAGCTGATCACCGAGGCCGAGATCGAGGCGTTGCGGGGCCGTGTGGCGGGGCTGAGGGCGACCGGACGGCACCCGGAGCCGAGCGGTGAGTGGCCCTCGATCCCCTGGCCGCCGGTCTGAGCCGAGCGGGGGAGGAACGGGGCGTGGGGGCGCGGGCGGGGTGCCGGGACCGCGTCCCGAAGCAGATGGAGCGCCCCGGCGCAAGAGCGCCTCTTCGGTCAAGATCCGGCATCCGGTTCGTATCCGGAACATGCATCCGGTTACGCTCGTGGCATGCATGCCTGGCCCGCTTCTGAGGTCCCCGCCCTGCCTGGCAAGGGCCGCGACCTTCGGATCCACGACACCGCGACCGGCGGACGGATCACCCTTGACCCCGGTCCCGTCGCCCGCATCTACGTCTGCGGCATCACGCCGTACGACGCGACCCACATGGGTCATGCGGCGACCTACAACGCGTTCGACCTCGTTCAGCGCGTGTGGCTCGACACCAAGCGGCAGGTTCACTATGTCCAGAACGTGACCGACGTGGACGACCCGCTCCTGGAGCGGGCCGTGCGCGACGGCCAGGACTGGACCGAGCTCGCCGAGCGCGAGACGGCCCTGTTCCGCGAGGACATGACTGCCCTGCGCATGCTTCCGCCGAAGCACTACATCGGTGCCGTGGAGGCGATACCCGGCATCGTCCCGCTGGTGGAACGGCTCCGCGACGCCGGTGCCGCCTACGAGCTCGACGGCGACGTGTACTTCTCCGTCGAGACCGACCCGCACTTCGGCGAGGTGTCCAACCTCGATGCCGAGGCGATGCGGCTGCTCTCCGCCGAGCGCGGCGGCGACCCGGAGCGCCCCGGCAAGAAGAACCCGCTCGACCCGATGCTGTGGATGGCCGCCCGCGAGGGCGAGCCGAGCTGGGACGGCGGCTCGCTCGGCCCCGGCCGGCCCGGCTGGCACATCGAGTGCGTCGCCATCGCCCTCGACCACCTCGGCATGGGCTTCGACGTCCAGGGCGGCGGGTCCGACCTCGCCTTCCCGCACCACGAGATGGGCGCCTCGCACGCCCAGGTGCTGACCGGGGAACACCCCTTCGCCCAGGCCTATGTGCACGCCGGAATGGTCGGCCTGGACGGCGAGAAGATGTCCAAGTCCAGGGGCAACCTGGTCTTCGTCTCGCGGCTGCGACGCGACGGGGTGGACCCGGCGGCGATCCGGCTGGCGCTGCTCTCGCACCACTACCGGTCCGACTGGGAGTGGACGGACCAGGTGCTCGCCGACGCGGTGGAGCGGCTCGCCCGCTGGCGGGCCGCCGTCTCCAGGCCCGACGGACTGTCCGCCGAGGCGTTGGTCGAGGAGGTCCGCGAGGCCCTCGCCGACGACCTGGACGCGCCGGCCGCGCTGGCCGCCGTGGACCGCTGGGCCGAGCGGCAGATCGCCGACGGCGGTACGGACGAGGGTGCGCCCGGCCTCGTCTCGCGCACCGTCGACGCGCTGCTGGGCGTCGCCCTGTAGCGCCGTAGCAGGGTGGCAACCCGCTGACAACCACCGGACGTTCCGGACGAACCGGCCTTGGACTTCTCGACGAAGTTCAGGGCCGGTTCCGTTTTGTCCATGGTCAAGTGCTCGATGCTGCGCTAAAAGCGCTCTATGCAATCATCAACGCGCATCAGAACGGCGGCAGTTGCAGCCTTGCTGGGGCTGCTCGCCGTCCTCTCGGGCCCCGGCGCGGCCCCGGCCGGCGCCGCCGAGCCGGACACCACGGTCGGCGACCTCACCGGGTTCTCCGCCGACGGATCCGTCTACCACCTGAAGGCCGGGACCGCCGAGGCCCGGGTCAGCTTCGTCTCCGACGAGACCTTCCGTATCGAACTCGCCCCTGACGGCACGTTCTCCGACCCGACGGGCGACGACATCGTGCTGCCGCAGGGCACCCCGCCGCACACCCGGTGGAAGGAGCGTGCCGACCGCTACGAACTCTCCACCGGCCGCGTCACCCTGCGCGCCTACAAGTCGCCCCTGAGGTTCGCCCTGTACCGGGCGGACGGCCGCCAGGTCTGGTCCGAGGCCCAGGGGCTGAGCTGGAACGGCGAGAAGACCACCCAGACGCTGGCCCGCGGCGCGGACGAGCAGTTCTACGGCGCCGGCATGCAGAACGGCCGGGGCAACACCTCGCACCGCGACAAGACCGTCGAGGTCGGCGTCGACTACAACTGGGACGACGGCGGCCACCCCAACTCGGTGCCGTTCTACCTCTCCTCGGCCGGCTACGGCGTCTTCCGCAACACCTACGCGCCGAACACCTACGCCTTCACCGACCCGGTGACCACCAGCGCGAAGGAGCAGCGCTTCGACGCCTACTACTTCGCGGGCGACAGCGCCAAGGACGTCATCGGGCAGTACACGAAGCTCACCGGCAAGCCCTTCCTGCCGCCGGTGTACGGGATGGAGATCGGTGACGCCGACTGCTACCTCCACAACGCCAACCGCGGTGAGCGCCACACCCTGGACGCCCTGAAGGTCGCCGACGGCTACGTCGAGAACGACATGCCGAACGGCTGGATGCTCGTCAACGACGGCTACGGCTGCGGCCACGAGGACCTCGCCGAGACCGCGAAGGGCCTCCAGGACCGCGACATGCAGCTCGGCCTGTGGACCGAGGACGGCATCGACAAGATCGCCGACCAGGTCAAGGCCGGCCAGCGGGTCGCCAAGCTGGACGTCGCCTGGGTCGGCGCCGGCTACAAGTTCGCCCTGGACGGCTGCAAGGACGCCTACCAGGGTATCGAGGACAACAGCGACGCCCGCGGCTTCACCTACGCCCCCGAGAGCTGGTCCGGCGCCCAGCGCTGCGGTGTGCAGTGGTCCGGCGACCAGTACGGCACCTGGGACTACATCCGCTGGCAGATCCCGACCTACGCGGGCGCCACGATGTCCGGTCTCGCCTACACCACCGGCGATGTGGACGGCATCTTCGGCGGCAGCGCCAAGACCTACACCCGTGACCTCCAGTGGAAGATGTTCCTGGGGACCACGATGACGATGGACGGCTGGGCGGCCAGCGACAAGCAGCCCTTCCGGTACGGGGAGCCGTACACCACCATCAACCGCGACTACCTCAAGCTCAAGGAGTCGCTGCTGCCCTACCAGTACTCCTACGCGCACGAGGCGACGAAGACCGGCGTCGGCATGGTCCGCCCGCTCGTCCTCGAATACCCGGACGACCCGAAGGCGGCGACCGACGCGGCGAAGTACGAATTCATGTCCGGCGAGGACTTCCTCGTCGCCCCGGTCTACCAGGACAGCACCGGACGCGACGGCATCTACCTGCCGAAGGGCACCTGGACCGACTACTGGAGCGGGCGGACCTACGAGGGACCGGTCACCGTCGACGACTACAGCGCCCCGCTCGACACCCTGCCGCTGTTCGTCAGGGGCGGTGCCAGTGTGCCGATGTGGCCGGGCATCCGCTCGTACAAGGACCGCACTGCCGGCTCCCCGCTCGCCTGGGACATCTACCCGCAGGGCAAGTCGTCCTTCACGCTGTACGAGGACGACGGCGTCACCCGGCAGCACCGCGACGGCAAGTACGCCACCCAGCGGGCCGACGTGGACGCACCCGTCCGGGGCGCGGGCGACGTGACGGTGCGGATCGGCGCGAGCAAGGGGAAGTTCACCGGCAAGCAGGGCAGGCGCCCGTACGAGTTCAGCGTGCACACCGGCTCCGCGCCGAGCGCGGTCGAGCTCGGCGGGAAGCTGCCCCGGCTGGACTCCGCCGCCGCGTACCAGGCCGCGAAGCAGGGCTGGTGGTACGACCGGGACGACCGCGGCGGTGTCGTGAAGATCAAGACCGCGCCGCTCTCCACCGCCAAGGCGTTCTCCGTGAAGCTGAAGCACACCAGCGCGGTCGGCGGACGGACCGCCGAGGCGAACGCCGCGGTCTCCGCACCGGCCGGGCAGGAAGTGGGCGCCGGGGCCGAGGGCGCCGTCACCGTCGACGTCACCGCGGGCAGCTCCGATGTGACCGGCGCCGAGGTCGGCCTGGACGTCCCCGAGGGCTGGCGGGTCG
This sequence comes from Streptomyces sp. NPDC007164, assembly GCF_040634135.1. NCBI lineage: Bacteria > Bacillati > Actinomycetota > Actinomycetes > Kitasatosporales > Streptomycetaceae > Streptomyces > Streptomyces sp. NPDC007164. The sequence continues at coordinate 735 of NZ_JBEYFB010000020.1, read as the reverse complement.
CCCGGCCCGCGAAGGTGGACCGGATCCCGGCGGGCACCACCCGGCGGGTCGAGGTCTCCGTCACCCCCGCGAAGGACGCCGTGGCGGGGGAGGCGCGGATCACCGCCCTCGTCCGCTACCGGTCGGCCGGTGAGCCCCGCACCGCCACCCAGCGGTTCGCCGCCGCGGTGATGCCGCCGCCGCCCACCGGCGAGGCCTGGGCGAGTGATCTGGTCTGGCTGAGGTCCACCAACGGCTACGGACCGGCCGAACGCGACCGCAGCAACGGCGAGTCGGGCGCGGCCGACGGCAAGCCGCTGACCCTCGCCGGGAAGACGTACGAGAAGGGGATCGGCACCCACGCCGACTCCGACATCGAGGTCTACCTCGGCGGGCGGTGCACCGCGTTCACCGCCGACGCGGGGATCGACGACGAGATCAACGGCTACGGCGAAGTGGCCTTCTCCGTCGAGGCGGACGGCAAGGTGCTGTGGACCTCCCCGAAGGTGACCGGGGCCTCGGCGGCCGTACCGGTCGACGTGAAGCTCGACGGCGCGCGCCATGTGCACCTGAAGGTCACGGACACCAACGGTTCCAAGACCGGTGACCACGGGGACTGGGCCGCGGCCCGGTTCACCTGTTCCTGAATGTCCCGGACAGCACGGGAGCGCCGGGCGGGTACGTACCCGCCCCCGCGGCCCCCCCGGCCCGCACAGCCCCCCGGCCGTCAACCACCCAAACCCCCGGCCCGCCCGC
>NZ_JBEYFB010000019.1:0-145770 GCF_040634135.1 Streptomyces sp. NPDC007164 | reverse complement strand
TGTGTGTGGGGGTGTGGCGGGCCGGGCCGGGGGTGAAAAACGCGCGGGGGGGCGGGGGGGGGGGGGGGGGGCCGCCCCCCCGGGGGGGGGGGGGGCCCCCCGGGCGGGGCCCCCCCCACGCCGGCTTCCGTCAGGACTTCGGGGAGAAGCGCAGCCGCGTGGCCGCCAGTGCGCCGAAGGCCAGCAGGACGATGGAGACCCACAGGCCGGACAGGTGATTGCCGGTGGCGTCCTCGGCGTAGCCCATGATGTACGGGCCGACGAAGCCGCCGGTGATGCCGATGGTGTTGAGCAGGGCCAGACCACCGGCGAGGGTCTTGCCCGACAGTCGGGTGGCGGGGAAGTTGAACAGCAGGGGCTGGACGACGAAGAACGCCAGGCCGGTGAAGCAGAAGCCGAGCAGGGCGATCACGGGACCGGCGACGGCGGCGACGATGAGGCCGGTGAACATCATCAGCAGGCCGACCACCACGAAGTTGCGGGAGCGCCGGGGCGTGGTCGCGCGGGGCGGGACCAGTACGGCGCCGACGGCCGCGGTGAGCCAGGGCAGGCCGGTCAGCAGCCCGATGGTGAACGGGGAGAGATCGCCCCAGCCGCCGATGATGCCGGGCAGGAAGTAGACGACGGAGTACAGGGCGACCTGGTGCGTCCAGTTGGCGAAGATGGCCAGCAGCATCTGCTTGTCGCGCAGCACCGTCAGCAGCGAGCCGGATCCGGAGCCGTTGCCGGCCGCCTCGGAGCCCTCGGCCTGCTCGCGGGTGACCGCGTCCTGGACGAGCCGGGCCTCGTCCGCCGTCAGCCAGGGTGCCTTGGCCGGGCCGTCGGGCAGGTACCGGAAGATGGCGACTGCCAGGAAGAGGCAGGGGATCCCCTCGATGACGAACATCCACTGCCAGCCGTGCCAGCCGCCGAGGCCGTCCATCTCCATGAGCAGTCCGCCGAGCGGGTTTCCGACGACGCTGGCGATGGAGGCGCCGAGCAGGAGCAGTCCGATGGCCCGGCCGCGGATCTCGGAGCGGAACCAGTAGGTGAAGTAGAGCAGGATGCCCGGCAGCAGCCCCGCCTCGGCGGCGCCGAGCAGCAGCCGCATGGCGTAGAAGGACTTCTCGCCCTGCACGAAGGCCATGCAGGCGGAGATGACGCCCCAGGTCAGCATGATCCGGGTGATCCACCAGCGGGCGCCCACCCGGTACATGATCAGGTTGCTGGGCACCTCGGAGATCGCGTAGGTGAGGAAGAACAGTCCCGCGCCCAGCCCGTAGGCCGCGGCGGAGATGCCGAGGTCGACCTCCAGGCGTTCCTTGGCCAGGCCGATGTTGGTCCGGTCCAGGAACGACATGATGTAGGCGGCCAGCAGCAGCGGCATCAGCCGCCGCAGATTGCGCTGGTCCAGCTCGCCGAGCGCATCGCGCGGGGTTTCGTGTGGTGTGGCCGCACTTGGCGTGCGGGAACCGCGGATCAAAGACATCGGTGTCCTCTTGGGGTGCTCTGGCAGCCGTCAGGTGGGGACGACAGGACTTGGGCTCGGCCGGGCGGACTGCGGCGGTGATGCCGCACTCCGCCCGGCCTGCCGGGGTGGGTTCAGACGACGAGCCGGACCGGGTTCTCCACGGCCTCGGTGAAGGCCGCGAGCCAGCGCGCCGCCACGGCGCCGTCCACCGGACGGTGGTCCACGGACAGGACCACGCCGAGCACCTTCGCCGCGGTGACCGCGCCGTCGCGGACCACCGCCTCGTCGCGTGCGGCGCCGATGGCCAGGATCGCGGCCTGCGGCGGGTTGATGATGGCGGCGAACTCCTCGACCCCGTACATGCCGAGGTTCGAAACGGTGATCGAGCCGCCTTCGAGGTCGGCGGGGACCAGGCCACCGGAGCGCGCCCGCTCCGCGAACGCACGGGTCCGCGTGGCGATCGCCGACACCGACAGGTTCTCGATCCCGCGCAGCACCGGGGTCACCAGGCCCGTGTCGGTGGCGATGGCGACCGACACGTCGACGGTTCGGAACCGTCGGACGGCGTCCGGCTGCCACACCGCATTCATCTCCGGCACCTGGGTGTGTGCCGTGGCGACGGCCTTGATCAGCAGGTCGTTGACCGAGATCCTGACCGGGCTGACGGCGTTGATCCGCTGCCGCAGGGCGAGCAGCTCGTCGACCGCGCAGGTCGCCCGCAGGTAGAAGTGCGGGGTGTGCTGCTTGCTCTCGGTGAGCCGCCTGGCGATGGCCCGGCGCATCCGGGTGTGCGGGATGTCCTCGTGGTCACCGGTGCCGGCCGCGGAGACGGGCGCGGCGGGGCCGGTGGCCTGCGGTACGGGGGCGGCCGCCGGGGGTGCCGGGGGCACGGGCCGCTCCGTCGCCTCCGTCCGCCGGGCCGCGACGGCGACCGCGGCCTCGACGTCGCGGCGGACGATGCGGCCGCCGGGTCCGGTGCCGGTGAGGGCCTCGATGCCGAGGCCCGCCTCGCGGGCCAGCCTGCGAGCCAGCGGACTGCTGAAGATCCGCCCGCCACGATCCGGCTCACCGGAAGCCGGCGCGACGGAGGGCGCCGGTGCGACCGGCTCCTCCGGAACGTCCCGGCGCACCGCCTGCCGGGCCTCGGCGGGCGCGGCCACGCCGAGCTCCGCCAGCAGCGCGTCGAGGTCACCGGTCTGCTCGCCGACGGTGCCGAGCACGGCGATCGGGTCACCGACCTCGATCTCGACGCCGGCCTCGTACAGCGCCTTGAGCAGTACGCCGTCCCGCTCGGCGGACACGTCCACCTCGGCCTTGTCGGTCTCGATGGAGACCAGTGCGTCGTCCTTGGTGAACGACGCCCCCTCCGCCACCTGCCAGGCGGACAGTACGGCCGTTGCCGCGTCGGCGGCCACGGCGGGCATTCGGAACAGTTCTGCCATGATCAACCCTCCTGGGTGTTCTCTCGTACGGGGAGGGTCAGTTCCCGGTGACCCGCTGGAGCGCGGCCACGACCTCTTCGGTCCGTGCGATCGCCGCCCGCTCCAGCACCTTGCTGATGCTGGGCGAGGACTCGCCGGCCTGGACGCGCTCGACCGGCTGGTCGAGCCAGTCGAAGTAGCGGCGCTGGATCTCGTCGGACAGCCAGCCGCCGTAGGAGGTGCCGATGGGGCCCTGCTCGGCGATGAGCACGTTGTTGGTCTTGCGGATGCTCTCGCCGAGGGTGTCCCAGTCGAGACTGGCGCGGTCCAGCCAGCGCAGGTCGATGACCTCGGCGTCCAGGCCCAGCTGCTCGACGGCCTCCAGGACGTAGTTGGTCATCGCGAGGTACGACACGACGGTGATCCGCGATCCGGTGCGGCGCACCGCCGCCCTGCCGACCGGCAGGCAGTAGTCGAAGTCGTCCACCGGGCCCGGACCGACCGAGTTGTACAGGTCGGTGTGCTCCAGTACGACGACCGGGTCCTTGCAGGTCAGCGCCGAGTTCATCAGGCCCACGTAGTCGAAGGGCGTGGACGGGGCGACGATCCGCCAGCCGGGGGCCGTGGCGAGGATCCCCGCCGGGTCCATGGAGTGCTGGGAGCCGTAGCCGGTGCCCATGGCGACCTTGCTGCGCAGGACGAGCGGGACGCCGGACCCCTGTCCGTCGCCGCCGAACATGTGCCGGGCCTTGCCGATCTGGTTGAAGATCTGGTCGGCGGCGACCCACATGAAGTCGGCGTACATGAACTCCACCACCGGCTTGTACCGGCCGTCGAGCGCGATGCCGCCGGCCAGTCCGGCGAAGGCGTTCTCGCTGATCGGGGTGCCCAGGACCCGGTCCGGGTGGGCCTCGGCCAGGCCCTTGGTGGCGCCGTTGGTGCCGCCCTTGAGCCGGTGCACGTCCTCGCCCATGACGACGACCGACGGGTCCTCGGCCATGCGCCGGCTCATCACCTCGGCCACGACATCGATGAACTTCCGCTGTTCCAGGCGCCCCTGGAACGCGTCCGGGCCGGTCCCGGTGTCGGCGAGGCGTACGTCGTCGAACTCGCCGAGGTCGCCCCGTACACCGACGTCGCGGAAGGACGGGTCGGGCCATTCGGCGGGCCTGATGCGGCGGGTGCCCGGCTTTCCGTCGGGGTCGGGCTCCAGCAGCTCGTCACCGATGGCGGCCATGACCGCCTTGGCCCGCGCGGTGCACTCCTCGATCTCTTCGGTGCTCAGGACGCCGTTCTCGACGAGCTGGTGCGAGACGAGGGCGAGCGGGTCGCGGGCCCGCCACTCCTTCTCCTCGTCCTTGGTGCGGTAGCCGAACGCGCTGCCGGGGAACGGGCCGTTCTGGTGGAAGAAGCGGTAGACCTCGGCCTCGACGACGGTCGGGCCGCCACCGGCGCGCATGTGGTCCACGGCCTCGCTCATGGCGAGGTACGTGGCGAGCGGGTCCATGCCGTCCACGCGCCAGCTGGGGATGTTGAAGCCCAGTCCGCGCGCCGACAGCCGGGGCTCGGCAGTCGCCTCGTCGACGTGGGTGGAGACGGCGTACTTGTTGTTCTCGATGAAGAAGCAGACCGGCAGCTTCCAGGCGGCGGCGAGGTTCATCGTCTCCAGCACGGAGCCGATGTTGACCGCGCCGTCCCCGAAGTAGGTGACCGAGACGGCATCGGTGCCGGCCTGCCGCGCCGACCAGGCGAACCCGGCGGCCTGCGGCACGCCGCCGCCGACGATCGCGTTGGTGCCCATGGCCCCGGCCTCGCGCCACTGCAGGTGCATGGATCCGCCGCGCCCCTGGCAGAAGCCCCTGGCCAGGCCGCAGATCTCGGCCAGGCTGCGCTGCAGGACGGTGCGCACCTCCGCGTCGACGGGGCGGCGCAGGTCGACGCCGTCGGGCGCGACATGTCCCAGTGCCTTGGCGAGGAACTGGTGGTGCCCCCGGTGCGAGCCGCCGACGAAGTCGGCACTGGTCAGCGGCAGCACGGAGCCGACGGCGCCGCCCTCCTGGCCGATGCTGGAGTGCGCCGGCCCGTGGACCAGTCCCTGGCCCGCGAGGTCGAGCACGTACTCCTCGAAAGTCCTGATCAGCAGGGTCTGGGTGAACATCGAGGTCAGCAGCCGGGGGTCCGCGCCGTGCCAGTCCTTCTTGGTCGCCGTCACCTCGGTCCAGGGTGATGCGGGGGCCAGTTTCCGGTGTGTGGGCATGAGCACTCTCCTGTGTGATTCGGTGAGCACTGTCGCAGTGAATGGATCCATAGCCAATACCTCGTTACCGGAACGTTACGTTCAGATTTCGGGAATGTCCATTGACTACGGCACCTGAGGCGGAGCAATGTGAGAGTCATGGCGGACAGATGGATCCATTCCACAGGTGACCAGGAGCGGGGGCTTCCCGGGCTGGCCGGTGTCGAGCACATCGGCTTCACCGTTCCCGACCTCGAAGAGGCGACCAGGTTCTTCGTCGAGGTGATCGGCTGCGAGCACGTCTACTCGCTCGGCCCGTTCCGTTCCGACGGCACCTGGATGAGCGACCACCTCGGCGTCCACCCGCGTGCCGTGATGCGCGAGCTGCGCTTCTTCCGGTGCGCCGGCGGTCCGAACTTCGAGATCTTCGAGTACGAGGCCCCCGGACAGGAGACGCGACCGCCGCGCAACAGCGACGTCGGCGGCCACCATCTCGCCTTCTACGTCACCGACCTCGACGCCGCCGTGGCCCACCTGCGACGGCACGGCGTACGGATCCTGGGCGAACCCACGGCCAGCTCCGGCCCGAGCGAGGGGCAGCGCTGGGTCTACTTCCTCACTCCCTGGGGGATGCAGCTGGAGCTGGTCTCCTACCCGGACGGCAAGCGGTACGAGGCCGGCTCACCGGTACTGCTGTGGCAGCCTTCCGTCTGAACACGCCGCCGCGCCACCGCACCAGGGAGAACCATGTCACCCAGTCCGACCACCGGATCCGGCCCCTCGGGATCCAGCACGCCCGGATCCAGCGCCGCCGTCGCCAGCCAGCGCGTCGCGGACCATCTGCGTGCCGCCATCCTCAGCGGTGAACTGCGCCCCGGCGCCCGGATCATGCAGGAGCAGGTCGCAGCGCAGCTCGGCGCCAGCCGGCTGCCCGTACGCGAGGCCCTGCGGATACTGGCGGCCGAGGGACTGACCGTAGTGAAGTCCAACAGCGGTGCCTGGGTCTCCAGGATGGACATGGCGGAGTGCGAGGGCGTCTACAAGATCCGCGAACGCCTGGAACCGCTCGCCCTCGGCGAGAGCATCCCGCATCTGACCGCCGAGCAGGTCGCCGAACTGGAGACGATCGCGCGGCAGATCGAGCTCACCACCGACGTGGACCGCTTCCTGGCCCTCGACGGCCGGCTCCACCTGCTCACCTACGCCGGATGCCGCGTCGCCCAGATCACCGCCATGGTCGACCGGTTCTGGAACACCACCCAGCACTACCGCCGCGCCTTCGCCCGGCTCGCGGGCGACAGCGGCTGGGAACTGATCCACGCCGAGCACCGCCTGATCATCGACGCGATCAAGCGGGCCGACATCGTCGACGCCGAACGTTTTCTCACCGGCCACATCCGCCGCACCCGGCTCGAACTGGCCCGACACCCCGAACTGTTCACAGAGGAAGACCATGACAGCGACCACACAGCAGACGCAGCAGGCCCCGCGGACTGACGTCCGCCCCTTCGAGGGCCGGACCCTCCTCCTGTCCGGCGCGGGCGGCGGTATCGCCCGCGAGGTGGCCCGCCAGTTCCACGCGGCAGGCGCCAACCTGGTGCTCGGCGACCTGAACGCCGAGGCACTGGCGGAGTTCGCCGCGACGCTCGACCCCACAGGCACCACCGTGATCACCCGCACCCTGGACGCGGCATCGCCGGAGAGCAACAACGCGTTCGTCGCCGCCGCCGTCGAGACATTCGGCTCGGTCGACTTCCTCGTACCCGCCGCCGGGATCTACCCCGAGCAGGCCGTCGCCGACATGACCGACGAGCAGTGGAACACCGTCATCTCGGTCAACCTCAACGGTGTCTTCTACCTGACCCGTGCCGTCCTGCCCCACCTCAACGAGGGCGGCAGCATCGTCAATCTGACCTCCATGGCCGGTCACCGGGGAAGCGTCCGGCACGCGCACTACGCGGCGACCAAGGGCGCGCTGCTCGCCTTCTCCCGCAGCCTGGCCTGGGAACTCGGCTCCAGGGCACGGATCAACATGGTCTCGCCCGGCATCATCGAGACCCCCATGACCCGCGACTACGTGGCCGACCGCGGCGACACCGCGCTCGCCACCACCCCGCTGGGCCGCCTGGGCCGGCCGGAGGAAGTCGCCTCCGTCGTCACCTTCCTCTGCTCGCCCGCCGCGAGCTTCGTCCAGGGCGAAGTCATCCATGTGAACGGCGGCATGCACATGATCTGAACACGACCGAGGACAACGGAGCAGGGCACGACGGAGAGCACGACGGAGCAAGTGGTGACGGAACCGAACATGACGACCGAAGCAGCGGTCTACCCCGACCTGAGCGGCAGCTCCGTATGCGTCACGGGCGCCGCCCGCGGCCTGGGCCTGGCGATGGCCGACGCCTTCGCCCGCGCCGGATGCCATGTGCTGCTGATCGACATCGACGGCGACGAACTGGACCGGGTGCGGCCGGCACTGGCGGCGCGCCACCCCGACCGGGTGATCGCGGCGGCCGCGGCCCCGGTGAGCGACCAGGACGCGGTGACGGCCGCACTCACCGCGTTCACCGCCCGGACGGGGGAGCTGTCCGTCATGGTCGCCAACGCCGGTGTCTCCGCCAACGCGCCGTCCCTGGATCTCGAACTGGACCGCTGGAACACCGCGTTGGACGTCAATCTCACCGGGGTCTTCGTCTGCGCGCGCGCCGCCGCCCGCATCATGCGCGAGGGCGACGGAGGCGTCATCCTCACCACCTCGTCGATGTACGGGGTGACCGCCGGCCCCGAGCGCGCGGCGTACTGCGCGACCAAGGCCGCCGTCGCCGCACTCACCAAGGTCCTGGCCGTCGAGTGGGCCCCGTCCGGCATCCGGGTCAACGCGCTCGCACCCGGATACGTCGAGACCGACCTGCTGACCCGGCTCTCCGACTCCGGGCGCCTGGACACCCGGGCGCTGCTCCGCCGCACCCCGCGCGGCCGCCTCGGCACCCCGCAGGACATCGCCAATCTCGCCCTGTTCCTGTCCTCCGGCGTGTCCGCGAACATCACCGGCCAGGTGCTGGTCAGCGACGGCGGCTGGACGGCCGACGGATACGCGGTGGCAGCGGCCCGGCCGGACGCCGGGCAGGGCCGTGGAAACGGTGGGCTTCGGGGTAGTGGCCCGGAGTGATCACCGGCTGATCTAAAGTGCTCAGGCCAGATCCACGACCGCGGACCTGAGAAGGAATCACGGATATGCCCACTGAGACGTTCGAGTTTCAGGTGGAAGCGCGCCAGCTTCTGCAGATGATGATCCACTCGATCTACTCGAACAAGGACGTGTTCCTGCGTGAACTCGTCTCCAACTCCTCCGACGCGCTCGACAAGCTGCGCCTCGAAGCCCTGCGCGACGACTCGCTCGGCGCCGACGTGTCAGACCTCCACATCGCCATCGAGACCGACCGGCAGTCCCGCACCCTGACCGTGCGGGACAACGGCATCGGGATGTCTCACGACGAAGTGGTCCAGCTCATCGGGACCATCGCGAACTCGGGCACCGCGAAGTTCCTGCGGGAGCTCAAGGAGGCCGAGGAGAACGCCGCGGCCGACGGGCTGATCGGCCAGTTCGGCGTCGGGTTCTACTCCAGCTTCATGGTCGCCGACGAGGTCACGCTGCTGACCCGGCGCGCGGGCGAGAGCCGGGGCACCCGGTGGACGTCGTCCGGCGAGGGCACGTACACGATCGAGACGGTCGACAGCGCTCCCCAGGGAACCTCCGTCACGCTCCACCTCAAGCCGGAGGACACCGACGACCAGCTCCACGACTACGTCTCCCCGTGGAAGATCAGGGAGATCGTCAAGCGCTACTCGGACTTCATCACCTGGCCCGTCCGGATGGTTCCCGAGGCCGCTGCGGGCACGGACGGCGAGGAAGGGGCCGACGATGCCCCGCGCGAGCCCGAGACGCTCAACTCGATGAAGGCCCTGTGGGCACGCTCGCGCGACGAGGTCACCGACGACGAGTACCACGAGCTGTACAAGCACATCAGCCACGACTGGAGCGCCCCTCTGGAGACCATCCGCCTTCAGGCGGAGGGCACCTTCGAGTACCAGGCGCTGCTCTTCATCCCGTCGCACGCGCCCCAGGACCTGTTCATGCAGGGGTACCGGCGCGGCATCCAGCTCTATGTGAAGCGCGTCTTCATCATGGACGACTGCGAAGCGCTGATGCCGCCGTACCTGCGCTTCGTCAAGGGTGTCGTCGACGCGCAGGACCTGTCGCTCAACGTGTCGCGCGAGATCCTCCAGCAGGACCGCCAGATCCAGCTGATGCACCGGCGGCTGGCGAAGAAGGTCCTGTCGACGGTCAAGGACATGATGTCCGCCGAGCCGGAGCGGTACGCCACGTTCTGGCGGGAGTTCGGGCGAGTCCTCAAGGAAGGACTGCTGAGCGACTTCGAGAACCGCGAGGCCATCCTCGGCGTCTCGTCCTTCGCCACGACCCACGACAAGGACGAGCCGACCACGCTGCGGCAGTACGTGGAGCGGATGAAGGACGGCCAGGAGCACATCTTCTATCTGACGGGCGAGTCCCGTCAGGCCGTCGAGAACTCCCCGCACATGGAGGCGTTCCGGGCCAAGGGCGTCGAGGTGCTGCTGCTGACCGACCCCGTCGACGAGGTGTGGGTCGAGGCCGAGCCGGAGTTCGACGGCAAGAAGCTGCGGTCCGTCGCCAAGGGCGAGGTCGACCTCGGGACCGAGGAGGAGAAGAAGGAGGCGGCGACCGAACGCGAGGGCCGCCGGCAGGAGTACGCGGATCTGCTCGGCTGGATGACGGACCGGCTGAGCGACACCGTCAAGGAGGTACGTCTCTCCTCCCGCCTCACCGTCTCGCCGGCCTGCATCGTCTCGGACGCGCACGACGCGACACCGGCCCTGGAGAACATGTACCGGGCCATGGGCCAGGAGATTCCCCAGGTCAAGCGCATCCTCGAACTCAACCCGGAGCACCCGCTGGTCAGCGGCCTCAACCGGGCACACGCCGAACGCGGCGAGACCGACGGCACCGGACTCCAGGAGACGGCCGAGCTGCTCCACGATCTGGCGCTGCTCGCCGAGGGCGGCGAACTGGGCGACCCGTCACGCTTCGTCAGGCTGATGGCCGACCGCCTCGAACGGACGCTGTGAACCCCCGCCGTCGGTGAATCCGCACCGACGGCTCCAGCACGGCGGACACTTCACGGTGGGCCGCGCCCCGCACGGCCGGGGCGCGGCCCACCGGCCGGTTCCGCGTCTTCAACGGCCGGGCGTCACCGGGGCGGTCCAGAGCCCGCTGATCGCGTCCACGAGCACGGTGGCGTACGCGGGCCAGCCGGAGTGGGTGACCTGAGTGCTGTCCCCGAGCGAGCGTTCGCGCTCGGCCAGCATGTGCACCATCAACTGGAGCGCCATGTCCCCCCGGTCGATCCGGACCGGCAGCGGCAGATCGGGCAGGCACCGGTTGAGCCCGTCGAGGGACTTCTGGACCGACGGCCCGAACGTCTCGTCGACCATGACCTCGCGCAGCACCGGATCGGTCATCACCTGGGCGACGAACCGGGCGTACCAGGTGGGGGAGTTCAGCTCGGCCAGGTGATCGGTGCCGGGATACACCAGGCAGGCCACCCAGTCCCGTACGTTCCGTGAGTCGCCGGTCCGCGTCAGCATGGCCTCGCGCAGTTCGCCGATCCGGCCGGCGTGCTTGCGGATGATCGCCCGGAGCAGGTCCGTCTTGGTGCCGAAGTGGTAGCCGACGGCCGCATTGTTGCCCTGCCCGGCGACCTCGCTGATCCGGCGGTTGGACACCGCGTGCAGGCCGTGCTCGGCGAACATCCGCTCCGCGACGCTGAGGATCAGCTCCCGGGTCGCCCCGGACCGGCCGGGCGGGGCCGCTCTGGTCGCCACCGTCACCACCCGGCCCGGGGTCCGCGCGGCCGGCTCGTCCCGGCGTCGCGGCCGTGGCCCGGGCAGGGACGGGGGTCGGGGCTGCGGTCCGGCATCATGTCCTCGGCGTCGTCGAATGCGTTCCCCTCCGAACGACAGGTCGCACGGAGACCGGGACCGAAGCGCGGGAACACTCCCACCGCGATGCGCACCGACGAGCGGTCGGAGGCCGGTTCCGCCCGGTGCCGGCGGTCGGCCGCCGGCGTCCCGGCCATCCTGCCGATGCGCCGTGCGGTGCCCCCTCCCGCGGTCGGCGGGCCCGCCCCCGGGCCCCTGGGCACCGCAGTGTCGCCCCGCCGGCCCTCCTGACTCATCGTGGGTCTCCCTCCGCTCGCCGGCAGCCGCGTGAGCAATGAACGCGTACTGCTGACTTACGTCAAGCCACTGACTTAAATCTGCGTCGCCGTCTGCCCGAACGCATGACCACAACGGAGGTCTCCGTGATATCCAGCGCCCAGCCCCAGGCCGGAAGCAGGCCCCCGGAGGCCCGGCCGAAGGCGACGAACAGTCTGGTCGCCGTGCTCGCCCTCGCCGGAATCGTCGTCTCCCTGATGCAGACGATCATGATTCCGCTGGTGCCCGAGCTGCCCCGGCTGCTGCACGCCTCCGCCTCGGACGCGACCTGGGCGATCACCGCCACGCTGCTCGCGGGCGCGGTCGCCACCCCGGTGATGGGCCGGCTCGGCGACATGTACGGCAAGCGCCGCATGCTGCTGGTCAGCCTCCTCCTGCTGGTGGCCGGTTCGGTGGTCGCCGCACTCAGCGACGGCCCCGCGCCGATGGTCGCCGGCCGGACCCTCCAGGGGCTCGCCGCCGGGGTCATCCCCCTGGGCATCAGCATCATGCGCGACGAACTGCCCGCCGAGCGGCTCGGCTCGGCGATCGCGCTGATGGGGGCCTCGCTGGGGATCGGGGGCGCCCTCGGTCTGCCCGCGGCCGCGTTCCTCGCCGAGCGGGTCGACTGGCACGTGCTGTTCTGGGTCTCGGGCGGGATGGGCGCGCTCGCCACGGCGTTCGTCCTGGTGCTGGTGCCCGAATCGGCGGTCCGCAGCGGCGGACGGTTCGACCTGGTGGGTGCCCTCGGGCTCTCCGCGGCCCTGGTGTGTCTGCTGCTCGCGATCTCCAAGGGCGCCACATGGGGCTGGGGCAGTGCGCGGACCCTGGGGCTGATCGGCGCCTCGGTCGTCGTCCTGGGTCTGTGGGGCCGGTGGGAACTGCGGACCCGCGAGCCGCTGGTCGACCTGCGTACCACCGTCCGGCGTCAGGTGCTGCTCACGAACATCGCCTCGGCCGTCTTCGGCTTCGCGATGTTCGCGATGTCGCTCGTACTGCCCCAGGTGCTCCAGCTCCCGGAGTCCACCGGGTACGGCCTGGGGGCCTCGCTGCTGACCGTGGGCCTGGTCATGGGACCGTCCGGGCTGGTCATGATGGCGGTCGCTCCGCTGTCGGCACGCATCTCCCGGACCAGGGGGCCGAAGGTGACGCTGATGACCGGTGCCGTGGTGGTCGCCGCCGGGTACCTGCTGAGCATCGTTCTGATGTCCGCGATCTGGCAGCTGGTGCTGGTCTCGGCCGTGACCGGGGCCGGGATCGGCCTTGCCTACGGGGCCATGCCCGCACTGATCATGGCCGCGGTACCCGTCTCCGAGACCGCTGCCGCCAACAGCTTCAACACCCTCACCCGGGCCATCGGCACCTCGGCCGCCAGCGCGGTGGCGGGCGTGGTCCTCGCCCAGATGACCACCGGCTTCGGTCCGCTCACCGTGCCGTCGCAGAACGGCTTCCGCACGGTCATGGCGATCGGAGCGGGCGCCGCCCTCATGGCCTTCGTCATCGCGTTCTTCCTGCCCGGACGCGGAGCCGCCGCGCAGGCCCGGGACCGGCCCGCACCGGAAGCCGCCCCGACGCCCGAACCCGCCGGGAGCTGACCCGGAACCGCTGGATCTCCCGACGGCCTCGCACCGGGATGCGAACCACGCGGTCCGGAGCGAGGATCGAAGTACGGGCAGTGGCCCGGCTGCGCCCCGACTCCCCGAGGGTCGGCCCCCTTCCCCGGCGCTCCGGTCCGCTTCCCGGCCGCCGTCCCGCGACCGCCCCGCGACCGCGCCGGTCTCAGCGGGGCAGGGAGCCGAGCCAGCCGGTCAGGATGCCGTTGACCTCCTCGCTGCGTTCCTGCTGGATCCAGTGACCGGTGCCGTCCAGGATGTGTGAGGAATCCAGCGCGGGCAGGGTCCTCGGGTACGCCTCGATCGCCCCGGACATCCAGGTGGTCGAGGCATCGAGGCCGCCGCCGATGAACAGGGCGGGCCGGGTGATGGGCGCGCCGTGGAAATCCGTGAGGTCCGTCCAGTCCCGGTCCATGTTCCGGTAGCGGTTCAGCGCCCCGCTCATTCCGGTGCGCTCGAACTCCGCGGCGTAGAAGTCCAGTTCGTCCTCGCTGAGCCAGGCGGGCAGCCGGCCGGCGGGGAACCGCTCACGCATCGTTCCGCCGAGCCGTACGAAGTGCGGGTCGGGTGCGTCCGGTGCGGGCATGGTGTCGGCGGACAGCGCGGCGTAGACGCCCGCGAGCCAGCCCCGGACGTCCGGCTCGATCTCGGCCTCGGCCCGGCCGGGCTCCTGGAAGTAGGAGACGTAGAACTCCTCGTCCCCGCCCATCCCCGCGAAGACCTCGCTGGGGCGTGGCCCGCCCGGCGGCGCGTAGGGAACGCTCAGCAGACCCACCGCGCGGAAGACGTCCGGCCTGACGAGGGCCGAGTCGGCGGCGATCGCCGAGCCCCAGTCGTGCCCGACGATCACCGCGGTCTCCTCGCCGAGCGCGTGCACCACGGCGACGTTGTCCTCGATCAGGTCGAGCATCCGGTACGCGTCGACGGACTCGGGCCTGGAGGAACGCCCGTAGCCCCGCACGTCGATGGCGACCGCCCGGAACCCCGCGGCGGCCAGCACCGGCAGCTGGCGGCGCCAGGAGTACCAGGATTCCGGAAACCCGTGCACCAGCAGCACCAGCGGCCCGACGCCCTGCTCCACCAGATGGATCCGGCCGGCGGGAGAGGGGACCGTACGGTGCCTTTGGTCCGTGATCCGGGCGGGCTGCGACATGGATCCTCCCGACCCTTCGATCTGTTGCGCGGACCGCGATCCCTCGCGCGGATCCGATGCGTGGTCCCGATCATGCGACGGATGCCGGGGCCACGCGAGCGTTGTTGCCGCTCCGGCAAACCGTCGGTGGCGCCGGCCCCTTCCCCCGGGGTGGCGATGTGCGGAAAACGAGTGGCACGCGGTCCTGTGGCAGACATAGCTTGTGCGCCTGTGACTGACGCCCCGAAGAGCTCATCGCGTGACCCGCACACGACGTTCACGGAGCCGGCCGCGCCGGACGGCGGCAAACGTACGAAGGCCGCGGATCTGCCGCCCTTACGGTCCGAGGACGCCGACGGCATCTTCTCCCGGACGTACGCGGCGGCCACCTCCGGCTTCGCCGCGGTGATGTTCCTGACCGGCCTCGCCGCACTGGCGGTGGTGCCCACACTCCCGACGGCCGCCCGAGATCTGGACGGGGTGTCGCTCTTCCCGCTGGTGGCGGGCTGTTTCGTGGCCGCGAGTCTGCTGGGCGGGGTGCTGGGCGGTCACTGGGCGGACCGTGCGGGGGCCAACCGTCCGCTGGCGGCGGGCATGGTGCTGGCCGTGGTCACCCTGCTGGTCTCGGCCTGCAGCACCTCGATCTGGCAACTGGCCGCCGGGCGCTTCGTGGACGGCGTGGCGGGCGGGATGGTCGCGGTGGCGATCAACACCGCGATCGGCCAGGCGTATCCCGAGCGGCTTCAGCCGCGCGCCCTGGCGCTGATGAGCGCCTGCTGGATCATTCCGTCGCTCGTCGGCCCCCCGATGGCGGGGCTGGTCGCCGAGTGGTGGTCCTGGCGTGCGGTGTTCTACGGCCTGGCGGTTCTGACGGCGCTTCCGGCGCTGGCGGTCGTGGCCCTGCTGAACGGCCGTTCCTGGAAGGCCGCGCCCGCGCTGTCCGAGGAGAAGACCCCGCGCCCCGCCCTGACGGTCGCGGTGGCGGTGAGCGTGGGTGCGGCGCTGGGCCAGTACGGGGTATCGGGCTGGGACACGCGTCATCTGCTGTTCGCGGTGTCGGGACTCGCGCTGATGGTGCTGTTCGCCTCCCGGCTGCTGCCGGCCGGCACCTGGCGTGCCGCGCACGGACTGCCCGCCACCGTGCTGCTGCGCGGGCTGAGTTCGGGCGTGTTCTTCACGCTGGAGGCATTCGTGCCGCTGATGCTGGTCACCGACCGCGACGTGGCCCCCGTCGTGACGGGTCTGGCCTTCACCGGAGCCGCCGTGGCGTGGGCCGCCTCCTCCTGGGTGCAGGGCCGTCTGCCGGAACGGACGCCACGTCACCGTCTGGTCGTGGTGGGGGCGTTGGTGCAGGTGGTGGCGATCGTGATCGCCGCCGTCGGGTCGCTGCCCGGGGCGCCGGCGGTCACCGCCGCGTCGTCGATGGTCGTCGCGGCGATCGGCATGGGGCTGCTCGCCCCGTCACTCACCGTGCTGTCCCTGGCCCACGCCCCGACCGGCCGGCAGGGCTACGCCAGCAGCGCGATGCAGACCAACCAGAACCTGGGCCAGATCCTGGTCCTGGGCGTCGCCTCCGCCGTCTTCAACGCCTTCCTGAGCGGCGGCTCGAACGACCACGTCGGCTACGCCGCCGCCTTCGGGCTGCTGCTCGTGCCCGGCATCCTGGCCGCCGTGCTCGCCGCCCGGGCCCGCGGCGCCTGAGCCGACCGGGGCGGCGCGCGGCGGGCGAACGGGTCAGGAACCGCACGGAGGGAAGCGGATACGGGGCGGCTCAGGCTCCGAGGATCCGTACGGCGACGCCCGCGGGGCCGGCGAGTGCGGTCAGCTCCCCGGCCCTCGCGGCACGCAGACACACCACCGGGTAGCAGTCCGAATCGGTGTCGAGCACGGCGAGCGTCGCGCCGACGTCGCGGTAGTGGCGACCGCAGGCCTCCAGGAACGCGGCCGTCCGCAGACGCATGTCGCGGGCCCCGAACAACACCCAGGGGTCCACGGACGGCCGGGATGCCAGCTTCTCCAACCGGGCCCGTATCTCCGTGGGCTGCTCCTTCCAGTCGCACTCCGCGAGCAGCCGATGCTCACCCAGGGCGTCGACGAGCGCGGTCCGGGCGAGGTTCGGCACGGGCCTGTCGATGCCCCGGTCCGCCAGCTGGGCCGCATGCGTGATCACATAGCGCTCGGGGTCGTCGTGGGCGAGCAACACCCGCTCACCGACGGCCGGATGGGCCGGAGCGAGAAGCGATGCGATGGCTGCCAGTGACGTACGGACGGCGTCGGTGCCGGACATGGTGAGCGCTCCTTCGGCAGCTCGTGGCTGCGGCTGGTCCCGAGAGGGTGAGGACGCCCTGACGACGTCTGTGGGAGAGCCTGGCACAGGGGTGTGACAACGGGCGGCGCGGTCTGCGGGGCGCCCCCGGAGACCGCGGCGGCAAACATCGGACAGACGCCGGGATCGCGCCGAAATCAGGCGGAAAGCTGTCCTGTGGGCGGCAGATGAACATCCCTAGGCTCTGTCCCATGCGTGTACTTTTCGCCTCGACCCGCGGATCGGGCCACTTTCACCCACTTGTTCCCCTCATCGACGCGTGCACGGCACGGGGCGACGACGTCCTCGTCGTCGCCCCACCGGCACTGGAGTCGTTATTGGCGTCCCGGAAGCAGCCGTACCGCATCGGCGGGGAGCCACCCGAGGAGGAGCTCGGCAGGACCAAGGCGCGCGTGCTGGCGCTGCCCTCGGAGGACGGTGTCTCGACGATGGTCACGGAGGTGTTCGGCCGGCTCGGGATCGCCGCGATGCTTCCCGCGCTGGAGGAGGCGTGCCGCGACTGGCGGCCCGACCTCGTCGTGCACGAGGCGTACGAGTTCGCTTCGGTGGTGGCCGCCGAGCGGCACGGGATCCCGCGGCTCCGGGTCGCGGTCTCGGCCGCGCGGTTCATCCGGTCCACCGACTCCCTGATGACCCCCGTGTTCCAGCCGTACGGAACCGGCATCACGGAACGGCTCCTCGCCACCCCGTACCTGACCCGACTCCCGGCCTCCCTGGACCCCTCGCAGTACGCCGCGACCCACCGCTACCACGAGACCCTTCGGCCGGGCGCGCCGCCGGACCGGTGGGGCGGATCGGAGCAGCCACTGGTCAACCTCACCCTGGGCACCGAGGCGGGTGCCATGCCGACCGCGGTCGGCCTGTACCGGGCGCTCGTCGAGGCGGTGAGCGAACTGCCGGTGCGGGTACTGCTCACCACGGGGCACCTCGTCGAGGCGGCGGACCTCGGTCCGCTGCCGCCCCATGTCCGCGTGGAGCAGTGGGTGCCGCAGGCGGACGTCCTGCGGCGTGCGTCCCTCGTGGTCTGCCACGGCGGATCCGGGACGGTCTTCGGCGCCCTGGCGGCCGGCGTCCCACTGGTCTGCATCCCCCTCTTCGCCGACCAGCCGGTGAACGCCCGGCTGGTGTCCGACGCGGGAGCGGGGATGGCGATCACTCCGACCGGCGCCCCGGTGGACGAGCCGGCGGTGCTGGGCCCCGACGACGTACGGGACCTCCGCGCGGCCACCGAGCTGATCCTCAAGGAGCCGTCGTTCCGGGCCCGGGCCGGCCGCCTGGCCGACGAGATGCGGTCCACCCCCGCGGTCGAGGAACTGCTCGGCACCCTCGCCCCCTGACCCCGGCGGACGGCGTCCTCCGTACGGAGGGTGTCGCCGGGCCGGGGCGCCCGTGCCGCGCACGGGCGGGCATGGGAAGGAAATGGCACGAGTATCCGCACCCGTGATCGAGCTCGTCCGGCGGACGACCGAGCCCGTCGGGGCGCAGACCCTGCGCTCCACGGCGGCCGCCGTCATCGCCTATGCCGTGGCGGTGTGGGCCCTGCCCCATCCCGCACCGCTCACGGCCCCGCTCACCGCGCTCCTCGTCGTACAGGTCACCCTCTACGCGACCCTCACCACGGGGATCCGCCGGGTGAACTCCGTCGTGGTCGGGGTGCTCATCGCCAGCGCGTTCACCGCGCTGGTGGGCCTCAACTGGTGGAGCCTCGGGCTGACGATCTTCGCCTCGCTGATCATCGGGCGGCTGGTGCGCGTCGGCGAGTTCGTCCCCGAGGTCGCGATCAGCGCGATGCTCGTGCTCGGTGTCTCACAGGTCGCCTCGACCGCCTGGGACCGGGTGCTGGAGACCCTGATCGGCGCGGGAGTGGGGCTGCTCTTCAACCTGCTCCTGGCGCCTCCCGTGTGGGTGCAGCCCGCGGGCGCCTCCATCGACGGTCTGGCCCGTGAGATGGGCGCGATGCTCCGCGCGACGGGAGCGGACGTGGGCGGGCACATCTCCGTCGAGCGGGCGGCCGACCGGCTCCACGCGGCCCGGCGCCTCGACCACGACATCGTGGAGGTCGACGCCTCGCTGCGGCAGGCGGAGGACAGCCTCACGCTCAATCCGCGGGTCCGGCAGGGACTGCTCTACCGGGTCGTGCTCCGCACCGGTCTGGACACCCTGGAGATCTGCGCCGTGGTGCTGCGGGTCCTGTCGCGCACCCTGACCGACCTGGCGAAGGCCCGCACCGACGAAACGCTGTTCCCCGCCGACGTGGCCGAATCCCTGACCGAGCTCTTCGGGCAGCTGGCCGACGCCGTCGAGAGCTTCTCCGAGCTGATCACCACCCCGCTCGCGGAGAACGCCGAAGAGGCCGAGGCCGGGCTGGCCGACGCACTCGCCGTCAGCCGCGCGACCAGGGACCGGGTGGCCGGTCTGCTGCTCGAAAACGTCCAGGAACATCCCCGGCAGTGGCAGCTGCACGGGGCGCTGCTCGCCGAGATCGACCGGATCCTCGACGAGCTCGACATCGACAAGCGCACGGAACGCCTGGGCAAGGAGCTCGACCGGCGCTCCGCGCAACTCCACGAACGTCACCCCTGGCTGCGCTCCGTGTCACGCCGCCTGGGCACCGGGCAGAACTGACGGCGCGGCGCACCCGGCGGCCGGGAGCATCATCCGGAGGCCGGCAGGCGCTCGATGGCGACCAGCGCCGCATCGTCCCCCAGGCGACCGCCCGCGTGGTGCAACAGGTCGGCGCACAAGGACTCCAGCAGCGCTTCGGGGCCCGTACCGAACCGCGAGGCGGCCCGTTCCCGCAGCGGATAGAAGTGCCCCGACCGGTCCCGGGACTCGATCACGCCGTCGGTGTACAGGAGCAGGGTGTCACCGGCCTCGAAGCCGAACGTCTCCGCCGTGTGCTCGGTGATCACCAGGCGCGCCAGACCGAGCGGCGGGGCGGGCGTGCGCACATCGAGCGGGATCACCTCGCCTGCCCGCAGCAGGAGCGGCGGCGGATGACCGCAGCTGACCAGGTGGATCTCGGCGGCGTCGTCGGGGATGTCGAGCACGGCCGCGGTGACGAACGACTCCGCGAGGTCCGGATCGTCCTCCCCGTCCCCGTCCCCGTCCGCGCCCGCGTGGGCGGCGTCGGCTTCGTCGGGGTCCGGTGCGATGCTCGTCTCCAGATGGGCCACGAGTTCGGGCAGCGGCCACCGCTGGCGGGAAAGCGCGTGGAAGGCACCCAGCACGCTCGCCGCCTCACCGATCGCGGCGAGCCCCTTGCCGCGCACATCACCGATGATCAGCCGGGTGCCTCCCATGGTGCGGGCGGCGGCGTAGAGGTCGCCGCCGATCTGCGCCTCCGCCTCCGCGGCCAGATAGACCGAGGAGATGCGCAGCGGGCCGCTCCGCGCGGGCAGCGGACGCAGTACCACGCGCTGCGCGGCCTCGGCCACCGAACGCAGCTGGGTCACGGCCCGCTCGTTGCGGACTCTCAGATGGGCGAAGAAGGTGACGAAGGCGGAGATGAGGACCAGCGAGATGATCTGGTAGGTGTGATTGAGATCGTTGAGACTGGCACGTGCGACCGCCACCAACGACTGCGTGAGCACGGCGACCACGCCGACGAAGGCGGTCATGCGCGGCCCGGCGAAGGAGGCGGCCAGCGCGGGCGCCGCCACCAGGAACGGACCGAGATGGACCTCCGGCGGCGCGGTGACATCGACCACGGTGACGGCGGCGATCAGCGCGAACGGCGTCGCCACGAGCGCGTTCCTGCGCCGTCGGGACTCACGGATCGACTCCAGGAACCGCGGGGAAGCCATGCTTCCGGAATACCGCACTCGGCCCGTCCCCGCTCCTCGTACGGCTGATCGCCGGGCCGGCCGGGAACTCCCGCGACGGCGAGCCGTCGATGTTCCGTCCACCGTGTGGATGGAACGTCTCGGGTCGCGGGAGCCGGCACACAGAGCGTCGAGAGGGCCCGTCCCGGCATGGCGTCCTTGGGCCCGGCCGAGCCGACCGGCGACGGCGCCACCGAGCGTGGTCGGTGCGACACATTGACCGGATGCCACGTGCGCTCAGCGAATCTGAGATGCAACATGCGGGAATGTCACTCATGAATGGCGGCTGAATCAACTCTTCAGTGGAACCAAATCTGCGGAACGGGCTGCGCGAAGTCTTGACGCGCCCTCAACATGTGGACACTCTTCCTGCATTGCGCATCCGAGTTGCACAAGTTGAGTGCGTAGCAAGGCAACTGGATTGTTGGACGACGAAGGAGTACGGCATGAAGAGAGCGACCCGCACCCCGCGCACGCTCGCCGTTGTGGCCGCCGGGCTGCTGGCCCTGGCCGGCGGTATCGCCCCGCAGGCCACGGCGGCCGAGGCGTCCCCGCCCGGCGGCGGCTGGACGCTCGCCTTCGGCGACGAGTTCAACGGCACCGCCGTCGACACCGGAAAGTGGAGCTTCCGCACCGATGTGAAGGGCTACAGCGCGCAGCGCAAGGAGAACGTCACCGAGTCGGGCGGCAGCCTCAGCATCAACCTGAAGAAGGAGACCTACGCCGGCAAGGACTTCACCGGCGGCGGAGTGGTCAGCAAGCAGCGGCTGCGCTACGGCTACTACGAGACCCGCGCCAGGATCAACGACGGCGGCGGCTGGCACTCCTCGTTCTGGCTGATGGGCGGCGACGGCAGCACCACGTTCCCCGCAGACCAGCGCACCGAGGTCGACGGCTTCGAGATCGACTCGGTCAACCCCGCCAAGCTCGCCCACAACGTGCACAGCTGGAAGGGGTCGGGCTCCACCGGCCCGGTGCACTACGGCTCCGGCACCTACGACAGCGGCCTCGACCTGCGGCAGTGGCACACCTACGGGATCGACTGGTCCGAGAGCGGTGTGAAGTTCTACCTCGACGGCGCACTGAAGTACACCGCCGGCTACACCCCCGATCAGTGGACGCACGACTACACCGCCGTCTGGCTCACCTCCATCGCCTACGGGACCGTGCCGGACGCGACCAGGCTGCCGTCCGCGATGCAGTTCGACTACGTCCGCTACTGGCAGCGGGACTACTACGTCGACAACGACGGCCCCGCCGCCTACGGCTACTCCACCTCCGGTACATGGTCGGCCAGTTCGCTCTCCGGCTGGACGAAGGACTCGCCGATGACATACGCCTGCGACGCCGGTGCCACGGCGACCTGGCGGCCCCGCCTCCGCTCCGCCGGAACGTACGAGGTCTTCCTCCGCAAGACGGCCACGCCCGGCGGTGACCCCGCCGCCCGGGTCGCACTCGACAACAACGGCACAGTGACCACGAGCACCCTCGACGAACGCACCGGCAGCTCCGGCTGGACCTCCCTCGGCACCCGGCCGTACGCCGAGGGCACCGGCGCCGCCGTCTCCCTCACCGCGAGCGGCACCGGGTGCGTGCACGCCGACGCGGTGAAGTTCGTGCGCCGGTGACCTCCGGCCGGCCGCGGACTGCCCCGCGGCCGGCCGCGATCGGTGCGTTACGGAACGAGCAGTGAATCCGAGAGACGGGGCGACGGCGGCGCCGCCCCGTCCAGCGTCGCGGAGTGCAGCGCGGCGTGCTCCTCACGGGAGACGACGGACCGGCCGCCGCGCACGGTGAGCCGGTGCCCCTGCGGGGTCGTCCAGCGGACCTCGGCGTGATCCGCGTCCGCGGCCACCTCGGGATCCGGCGTGGGCTCCGCGCCCTGCCGCGCGCCGCCCGCCACGAGGGACAGGGTCCCGGCCGCGAAGGTGTCGCCGAGCTCCGCCCAGTCCAGCTCGGCCGGGGTCGCGCTCTCGAACAGCACCACCTCGATCCGCACCCCGTCGGCGCGCGGCACCAGCCGGGCCGTCGGCGTACGGCCGCCGAACGCACCGCCGGCCAGCCTGAAGTCCAGCCGGGCCGTACCCAGGTCGAGTTCGACGCCGCCGTCGACCGCGCAGGGTTCCGCCACGGGCGGTGCGCCGATCGCGTCCACGACCAGGCGCAGCGACCGCGCCCGGAACCGGTCGCCCGGCTCGATCATGTCGAGGTGGTGGTGCCGGTCGCCCGCCGGGCAGGCGAACCCCGCCAGCCAGGCCACATGCGGACCGCTCTGCACGGTCGAGAGCACGCCCGAGGCGAAGTCGAAGTCCTCCGCCCCGTCGTCCTTCATCAGATGGACGTGCAGATGCCCGGAGGTTCCGTCCGGACGGACCCAGTGGCCGAACAGCGGACGCCGCTGCAGCCAGGTGTCCTGGTGGTTCACACTGCCCAGGGTGGTGACCGCGTCCAGCCAGGTGGTGCCCGTCTCCGGGGACGGGGTCTCGGTGAACAGCTCCCGGTGCTCGCGCTCGCCCTCCAGCTCCCGCAGCCGGGGCAGCACCCAGTCGGGCATCCGGTAGTCCACGCAGGACTCCACCCCGGTCGCCATCTCGCCCCGGACCGGGCTGGGCACCGGCGCGCCGAGCTCCCCGCGCACCGCCTTCGCCAGGAACGGCGGCACCCCCAGGTCGTTGCTGTAGCAGCGGGCCATCGGGCCGGAGAGCTGACGGGTCGGCGGGTGCCAGCGGGCCAGGAAGTGCAGCCAGAGCCGGTCATGCAGCCGGTCGTTGAGCTCCAGTACCTCCTCGTCGTCGACGTGCTCCCTGATCAGGGTCAGGGTCTGGAGCACGACGCCCCAGTAGGACGGGCTGTTGAACTCGGTGAAGCTGCCGGTGCTGTCGATGGCCCGGGTGAGCCGCACCATCCGGTCCTTGCCGTACGCGAACAGCTCCTCGTCGTCCAGGAGTTTCCCGGCGGCGAGCGTCACGAAAGTGCCCATGACGGCGACGTTGGTGTACGTCAGATGCACATTCCGGCGGACGATCGAGGCGGCCGCGTGCCGCAGCGACTCCCGCAGTTCGTGGCGCACCCCGGCCGGCAGGGTGTCGCCGTGGCGGGCGTGCACCAGCAGCAGCGCGATGCCGAGGAAGTCCGCCCAGTTCCAGTCGGCCGGGACCATCTCCGCCGCCGGCTCCTCGGCGTAGTAGCCCCAGATCCCGTAGGTGGCGTTCTCCGACGACCGGTCCTGAAGCCCGGCGATCCGCAGGATCACCGAGTGGGCGCGCTCGGCGTCGCCCTCGCCGCCCCGCTCCAGCAGCAGCAGGGCGTAGTGCAGGGAGTTGCGGGTGGGGTGCGCGGGGCCGCCCTTGATGTTGGTGTGGATGGGGTTGTACGGGGCTTCGACCCGCAGCAGGTTCGCCTCGGCGTCCCAGCAGCGATCGCCCTCGGCGAGGGCCGCTCGCAGCAGGGCGCGATCGTACTCGGCGGCCGACCAGGCAGGGTGCACGGGATGTCCTCCAGCTCGCGATCGTCGGACCGACGATCTTCGGAAAACGCTTGGGAAACGTTTTCCAGAGGCTAAGCCGACGTCTACGCTGCGGCAAGAGGCATACGTTGGGCTCCGGGCCAGAAGCCCGCATCAAACCCATTGACGCGGCGATATCGGGCGGTGCAAGGTGACCCCGGCTGGAAAACGCTTTCCAGCCGGTTTCCGGTCTGCCCCTGAATGGAGTCCCCGATGAGACCCTCCCTGCGCATCGCCCTGACGGGCGTCACCGCGGGTGCGCTCGTCTGCGTGCTTGCCTCATGTTCCGGTTCCGGCAGTGACGCGGCGGGCGACGGCACGGTGACGATCACCGTCTCCGGGCGCCCGCCCGCCACCAACGCGGCCGCCCTCAAGACGTTCGAGGCGCGGGTGGCGGAATTCGAGAAGGCCAACCCCAAGATCAAGATCAAGACGAACGAGTACCAGTACGACCAGCAGAGCTTCCAGACCAAGGTCGGCGGCGGCAGCCTGGAGACGATCGTACGGGTGCCGCTGACCGAGATGTCGGGCCTGATCAAGCGCAGGCAGATCGCCGATCTCACCGGCGACTACAAGGCGCTCAAGCACAGCGAGGACTTCAACGAGGTCGCGCTCGGTGCCGCGAAGGGCGTGGACGGCAAGCTCTACGGCATCCCGACCGAGGAGTACGCCCTCGGCCTGGTCTACAACCGGGACCTGTTCGAGAAGGCCGGACTCGACCCGGACAAACCGCCGGTCACCTGGCCGGAGGTCCGTACGGCGGCCAAGGCGATCAGTGAGAAGACCGGTGCCACCGGATACGCGCAGATGACCAAGGAGAACGCGGGTGGCTGGATGCTCACCGCCATGGCGTACTCCTTCGGCGACAGCATGCAGGAGCAGTCCGGCGGCAAGTGGGCCAACACCTTCGACCGTTCCGGCAGCGGCGCGGAGAAGTCGCTGAAGGCGCTGAAGGACATGCGCTGGACGGACGACTCGATGGGCAAGAACCAGCTGCGCAACATCACCGACATGGAGAAGGACTTCTCCGCCGGGAAGATCGGCATGACGATCGCCGGACCCAGCATGGTCGGCCACTACGTCCAGCAGTACAAGGGCGACCCGAAGACCATCGGCCTCGGTGCGATGCCCGTCGACGGCGGCAACAAGCGGACCCTGGCCGGCGGCACCATCGCGGTGATCAGTCCCAGGGCCACCGCGCAGCAGCGCGAGGCCGCGGCGAAGTTCATCGACTTCTACTACCTCTCCACCAAGTACGACGTGGCCCTCGCCGAGAAGGACGCGGTGGCCAAGAAGAAGGACGGCGCCGTCATCGGTGTACCGAGCGTCCCGTTCTACAAGCCCGCCATCGCCGGCCCGGTCGATGCCGTGGTCAACAAGCAGGCCAATGTGCCGGTCGGGAACTTCGCCCCGTACAGCAGCACGCTCGGCGAGTACAAGCTGCTCATCGAGCCGCCCGTCGAGGCGCAGAACGTCTACAAGGCCCTCGACAGCGCCGTGCAGGCCGTACTGACCCGCCAGGACGCCGACCCGGCGGAGCAGCTGAAGAAGGCCGCGGCACAGGTCAAGTCCCAGGTGGAGCGGGCGCAGAACTAGTGCCCCTTGCGGCACCAGCACCCCTTCCGGCAGCGGAGCGTCCGGACATCAGGCAGTGAGCACAGCACGAGGAGAGGCGAGGAGACGTCAATGAGCAGGTCACAAGCGCCTGCGGCGCCCGCCGGGAACCGCACCCAGAAGGACCGGACGAAGAAACAACGTTCCGTCGACCCCTCCGCGGACCAGCCGCGGACCCCCGACGGGCCGCCGCGCACCGCTTCCCCGCACCGCGGCGGCCCGGCGGAGCGCCTCGTCCGCTGGGTCAGGCAAGGAGGCGTCACCACCATCCTGTTCGGCCTGCCGATGGTGCTGTGCTTCGCCTATTTCTCCTGGTGGCCGATCGTCCAGAGCGTGCAGCTCAGTTTCCAGCAGACCAATCTGGTCGACCCCGCCACCTGGGTGGGCCTGGACAACTTCAAGCACGTGCTGGACGACCCGCTGCTGTGGACGGCCGTCAAGAACACCGCCCTGTTCGCCGTGCTCGCCCTGGTGATCGGCTTCCCGGTGCCGCTCTTCCTCGCCGTGCTCATCTCCGAACTGCGGCGCGGCGGCACACTGTTCCGCATCCTCGCCTACCTTCCGGTGGCGATCCCGCCGGTCGTGTCGGTCCTGCTGTGGAAGGTGTTCTACGACCCGGACGCCGGACTGTTCAACCAGCTGCTGGCCCATGTGGGCCTCGGCCCGTACCCATGGCTCCAGTCCACCGACACCGCCATGCTGTCGATCGTGCTGGAAGCGACCTGGGCCGGCTTCGGCTCCACGGTCATCATCTATCTGGCGGCACTCGGCTCCGTACCGACCGAACTGTACGAGGCCGCCGAGATCGACGCCGCGGGCATCTGGCGCCGGATCTGGCACATCACCCTGCCGTCGCTGCGCGGCGTCATCCTGATCATGCTGCTGCTCCAGATCATCGGCACGCTCCAGATCTTCACCGAACCCTTCGTGATGACGGACGGCGGCCCGGAGGACTCCACCCTCACCATCCTGATGCTGATCTACAACTACGCCTTCCAGAACGGCGACTTCGGAGCCGCGACCGCGCTCAGCGTGATGCTGGCCCTCGTGCTCGGCGTGCTCTCGGCGATCTATCTGCGGGCGACGAGGAGCTGGAGCAACTGATGGCCGTACAGACCCCCCTTCGCACCCGCCGGGCCGGCCGCTCCGAGGAGAGCGCACGCGGACTGATCTCCGGCGCCGACCGGCGACGGACCTCCGTACGCCTCTCGCTCCGCTCCGTGCAGACCCTCTCGCTCCTGCTGCTGCTCGCCTTCGGAGCGGCGCCCCTCTACTGGACGTTCAAGGGCGCCGTCTCACCGACCCAGGAGCTGCTGCGCGATCCGCTGGCGCTCTGGCCCGACCACGCGCAGTGGGACAACCTCTCCCGCGCCTGGAACGAACTCCAGGTCGGCCAGTACCTCTGGAACACCGTGGTCCTGGTCACCGGCTCGGTCGTCGCGCACCTCGTCGTCGCCACCACCGGCGGCTACGTACTGTCCGTACTGCGCCCCAAGTGGGCGACGCCCGTGCGATGGCTGGTGCTCGCCACCCTGTTCATCCCCGGCTCCATCTCCCTGGTCGCGCTCTACCTCACCGTGCTCGACCTGCCGGGCCTCGGCATCTCGCTGGCCAACAGCCCCTGGGGCGTCTGGCTGCCGCACGCGGCCAGCGCCTTCACCGTGCTGATCGTGATGAAGTTCTTCGACGGCATCCCGCGCGAACTCTTCGAGGCCGCCAAGGTCGACGGGGCGGGGCCGTTCACCATCTTCCGCCGGATCGTGCTGCCCATGTCGAAGCCGATCCTCGCGGTGGTGACCCTGCTGACGGTCATGAACTCCTGGAAGGACTTCCTCTGGCCGCTGATCGTCATCCCGGACACCGAGAAGCAGCCCATCTCCGCCGCACTGCCGCGCCTCGCGGAAACGGCGGAACAGTCGCTGCTCATCGCCGGGATGCTGCTCGCCATCCTGCCCCCGGTCGTCCTGTTCCTGATTTTCCAGCGGCAGATCGTCCGCGGCGGGGGAGGCTTCACCGGCCTCAAGGGATGAGGCACGACCCGGGCACCGGCGCGGACCCCCGTCCGCGCCGGCCGACGGCGGCAGCGGTGCGCGCCGACGGCACACGGGCCGGTGTGCTCCGCCGGGGTACAGCCGACGGAGCACACCTCCACCCGGGAACCACCGAAACGCACCGCGTCGATCCGATCGAGAGGTTGCCTCGATGGAACAGAACGGTACGATCCGGCCAGGTCCTCTGGTTCCGGCCAGAATAAGGGGTCGCTCCCGGCGGCCCGCCGCATGGGGCAGTGCCGCTGCCCTGCTCGGCTGTCTGCTGGTGGCGGCTCCGTTGCCCGGCACGGCCCCGGCCGCCCACGCGGCCGGTACCCTCACCGTCACCTCGCCCGACCTGATCTTCGTCAAGGGACAGGCGAAGATCACCCTGAGCTCCGACCAGGCCTCGGTGGCCTGGAAGGCCATCGACGACCAGGGCCTGACCGTCGCGTCCGGCACCGCGCCGGTCGCCGGCGGCTCGGCCACCGTCGACGTCACCAAGCTCGGCAGCGGCTACTACACGCTCACGGCGACCGCCGGCACCACCACCCGTACCGCCAACTTCGGCGTACTGACCGCGCTGACCGGCAAGGAACAGCAGGACACCCGCTTCGGCACCGGCATCCACTACGGATGGAACGACGGCGACGACCAGAAGCTGCTGCGCTCGGTCAAGCTGATGGGCATGCACGGCATCCGCTCCGACATCAACTGGGGCGCCATCGAGAAGACCCCCGGCACCTACACCTGGAGCAACTACTCCACCGACCAGCACATCCCGTACGCCAAGTCGCAGGGGCTGACCGCCCTGCCCATCTCCGGCTACCGGAACCCCAATTACGACGCCAACCGCACCCCGGCCTCCGACGCGGCCCTTGATGCGTACGGGAAATTCACGGCCGCCGCCGTGGAGAAGTACCAGCAGTCCTCGAAGGAAATCGAGATCTACAACGAGTACAACTCGACCGGCTTCAACAACGGCACCTGCGGCATCACCGCCGACTGCTACCTCAAGCTGCTCCAGGCCAGCTACGGCAAGGTGCACGCCAAGGTCCCGGACGCCGTCGTCGTCGGCGGCGGCCTGGCCGGCCTCCAGACCGAATGGCTGAAGCGGCTGTACGCGATCGGCGGCCTGAAGTACATGAACGCGCTCAGCGTTCACCACTACGGCTACCCCGCCCCGCCCGAGACCGCGCTGGAGAAGCTGCCGCAGGTACGCGCCGATCTGGACGCGGCGGGCGGCAAGAACTACCCGCTGTGGATCACCGAGAACGGCTACCCGACCCACAGCGACGGCGTCACCCCGGCCCAGCAGGCCGCGTACGTGCCGCGCGCTCAGATCTTCTCGTTCGCCTCGGGCGTCAACCGCTACTACTGGTACGACCTCACCAACGACGGCACCGACGCCACCAACAAGGAACACAACTTCGGCGCCTTCAAGCGCCCCACCGCGGAGGTCAAGGCCTGGCAGCCCAAGCCGTCCGTGGTCACCGAGGGCGTGCTGATCCGGCAGCTCGCGGGCCGCGCCTACGCCGGCCGTGACGACGCGGGTTCCGCCGACGTCCGTTCGTACCGCTTCGGCACCGGGAACGACACGGTCCGGGCCCTGTACACCACGGCCGCGACCCCGGGCACGGCCGAACTCTCGGCGAGCGGCCCGGTCACCGTCACCGACCAGCTGGGCCACGAGAAGACCTACCTCCCGGTCGGCGGCAAGGTGCAGCTCGGCATCGACGGCAAGGTGCTGTACATCAAGGGCGCGGTGTCCGCGGTCAAGACCGTCAGCGGCCCCGTGTTCTCCCTCCGGCTGCCGCAGCACTCCAACACGGAGGAGACCGTCGACGCGGTGCTCCAGGTGGACGGCACCAAAGGCCGGACGCTGCCGCTGCGCTACGACTTCCGGGTCGCCGGCGAGAAGTACCGGGTCACCGCGAAGCCCGGCAAGGTCGTCCGCCAGAACATCCAGCTGCCCACCTCGGCCCTCACCGGCCCGCGCACGGTCAGCGGCACCGTCGGACTCGGGCCGCTGAACCTCGCCCGCCTCACCTCCGACACCGAGGTGGTGCCTCCCACCCAGGTCACCTTCGACCCGGTGGTGAAGAAGGCGGCCCCGTTCGCCGCCGCGCTGAAGGTCACCGTCACCAACAACCGGGCGCGCGACCCGCTCGAACTCACCAAGCTGGACTGGCAGGTGAACTCGGGCGACACCTACCTGGACCGGGGCACCGTCGACGGACCGATCAAGGTCGGCGCCCAGTCCAGCGCCTCGTACACCGTGGACGCGCGCAACATCAAGCAGTGGAAGCGCTACTGGACCGCCGCCTACATCAACACCCCCGACGGCGCCAGGACCGCCGTGGGCGCCTGGAACGGCTGGGGTGCCGTCCAGCCGGCCGGCACCGACACCACCACGCCCATCGACGTCATCGGCGACGGCTCGGTGAAGTACACGGGCGGCTACAACGGCGCGGCCGACCTGTCCGGCGCCGTCCGGCCCCAGTACACCGACGCCGGACTCGTGCTCAAGGGCGCGATCACGGACAACGTACTGGCACAGCCCGCCACCACCGCCGAGAACATGTGGCAGGGCGACAGCATCCAGTTCGCCGTCACCCCCGAGGTGCCCGGCCGCAGCAAGCAGTACGTCGAGATCGGCGCCTCGCTCGTGGGCGGCAAGCCGCAGGTCTACACCTGGCGGGCGCCCTCCGGCCAGTCCGCAGGACCGACCCCCGGCGCCACCGCGCAGATCACCCGTGACGGCACCACCACCCACTACACGGTGACCGTGCCGTGGGCCTCGCTCGGCCTCGCCGGCAAGCCCACCGCGTCCATCGGACTCGGCTTCGTCGTCAACGACAGCGACAACGACGGCCGGGCACGCGGCTGGTCGGAGTGGGGCGCCGCCATCGCCAACAACTCCAAGAGCGCCACCGGCCTGCGGGCCGTCCAGCTGACCGACTGATCCACCCCCACAACGGGCGGGGCCGGGTGCACCTGACAGCACCCGGCCCCGCCGCTCCATGCCGTGACGCCGCACGGCAGACTGTTCCGGATCCCACCGTGAGGAGACCAGCTCCATGGCCCTGTTCGACATGCCACTGCCCGAACTCCGCGCCTACCGGCCGCAGATCGACGAACCGGAGGACTTCGACGCCTTCTGGTCGAAGACCCTCGCCGAGACCCGAGGCCACGACCCCGCCGTCACCTTCGAGCCCGTGGAGACCGGACTGACCGGCACCCGCACCTGGGACGTCACGTTCGCCGGCTTCGGCGGGCACCCGATCAAGGGCTGGTTCACCGCCCCCGCGAACGCCGAGGGCCCGCTCCCGCTCATGGTCCAGTTCCACGGCTACAACGGCGGCCGCAGCCTTCCGCACTGCTGGGGTCTGTGGCCGGCGGCCGGATTCGCCCACTTCATCATGGACGTGCGCGGCCAGGGCAGCGGCGGCAACGTCGGCGACACCCCCGACCCGGTCGGCTCCGGCCCCTCCCACGCCGGCTTCATGACCCGCGGCATCGAGGACCCGGACACCTACTACTACCGCCGGGTCTACGCCGACGCCGTACGCGCCGTCGAGGCGGCCCGGTCCCACCCGCTCGCCGACCCCGCCCGCACCGTCGCGTTCGGCGGGAGCCAGGGCGGCGGCATCACCCTCGCGGTCGGCGGGCTCGTTCCCGGCCTGGCCGCCATCGCCGTCGACGTCCCGTTCCTCTGCCACTTCGGGCGGGCCGTCACACTCACCGACTCCAACCCGTACGCGGAGATAGCCCGCTACCTCAAGATGCACCGGGGCAAGGAGGAGACCGCCCTGCGTACCCTGTCGTACTTCGACGGTGTGTCCTTCGCCGCCCGGGGCACCGCCCCCGCGCTCTTCTCCGTCGCGCTGATGGACCAGGTCTGCCCGCCGTCCACGGTCTTCGCCGCACACAACGCCTACGGCGGCGAGAAGGAGATCGAGGTCTACCCGTTCAACGGCCACGAGGGCGGTGCCATGTTCCAGGAGGCCGCGCAGCTCCGCTGGGTGCCGAAGGCGCTGACCGGCACGGTCTGAGCCCTGCCGCGCCGCAGCCGGCGTGTTGTGGATCACGGACAGGGTGTGGACAGCACGTATATCGTCCGACGGGGCACGTCAATGCCCCATGACGGGCGAGGACAAGGGCGAACAGTGCGGCAGAAAGCCTATGCGCAGGCGATGCGTGTCATCGCGTGCGCGCTGATGGCGTGGCAGGTTTGGACGATGTGGTATGTCGCCAGCCACGAGGCGACCGGTGTGAAATGGAGCTGCGACCTGGCCGGGGGCTGCGCCAGTGACCAGTTCGCGTCCGTGTCCGCGTTGCTCGGGATCGCCTTCGCGGTCTTCCTCGGTCTGCTCTCCGCCCGGTACCTGCACCGGGCGGCACCGGGCGCGATGATCACACTCTCCGCCGTCGCGGCACTGGCCGGCTGGTACGACGCGCTGGCGGAGGGCCAGGTCGAGCGGACCACCGTCACCAGCTTCCACATCGTCGTGCCGCTGGGCGACTTCGCCGTCTCCCAGTGGCTCACCTTCCTGTGGTCCGTCGCGGGCGTGGGCTGCCTCGCCGCCTGGTGGGGCGCGGCGGTGAGCCTGCGCCGCACCGCGGGGCTGCGCAGGCTGTCCCGCCGCTACCGCACGGCCGACGCGGTACTGGAGGGCTGGCAGTCGGTGGGCCGCAAGTCCGGTGAGGTCACCGTGGTGTTCGACGACGAGGACGGGGTGCGCCACGAGGTCCCGGCCGTAGTGGACCGCGTCGCCCTCAGACGCGACGTCCTCGCCGTGTACGACGCCGACCGCCCCGGCGACCCCGCTCTCACCCGGGTCGCGGTTCCCCACCGAAAGCTGCTGCGCCTCACATGAACCGACCCGTATCGTCCCTGCGCATGCTCTTCTCCTCGCTCAGGCTGGCGGCCGTCCTCCTGATCGGACTCGCCGTCGCCGCGATGGTCCACGGGGCCCTGGACGGCCCCCGCTGGCTGCTGCTGACCGGCGCCCCCGTGACGGCCGTGATCCTGACGCTCCTCGGCGACATGGCCGATCCGCTGGGGACGGGCTCGGCAATGCAGCCGCGCTCCGGCGGGCCGCGCGCCTTCGCGCCCGCCGTGGTCAACGGGGTGCGGACCGTCGACAAGAAGACCGGCCGGCCGGTCCGCGACGGACGGTCGGTCAACTCCGTGTTCGCCTTCGACCTGACCGTGATGCCCGACGGGCTCCCCGCGTACCGGATGCGGGTCTGTCACCCCCTCGACCTCCAGGGGCTGCTGCACAAGTCCAGGGCCGTTGTCGAGTACGACCCCGAGCAGCCCTGGCGGGTCGTCGTCGCCGCCGACCCGCCGCGCGAGTGGCTGGCCCGGGCGAACGCCGCCGCCCCGCCGGCCGTGGTCAAGGAGCCGGCCACCGGGATCCCGTCCGGTCTCTGGACGCTGCTGATGGGCGTAGGCCTCGCGGCCGTGCTGCTGGTGCTGGTCCGGGCGCTCGGCTGACCCGCGCCGGGTTCAGCCGTTGCGGGGGTACTTCTTGAGCACCTTGCCGTGGATGTCGGCCCGCAGGTAGGCGCCGCCGTACTCGTCCGAGACATACACGCTGAGGGTCGGCTGGTAGTTGTCGAACGGGGAGGCCGGGTCGATGTCCACGTAGTGGGTGGTGGGCTCGGAGACACCGAGCTCCTTGTCGGCCCGGCGTATCAGCCCCGGCAGGGCGTCCCAGTCGACCTTCTCCAGGTCCACGGACTTGGTGTCCGACGGGAGCGTGCCGCCCGCGCGCTCACGGGCGGCCTTGCCGCTCCGGTAGGTGTAGACGTCGTACAGGGCCTTGTTCTTCGCGACCGGGGCCTCGACGCTCGCGTGTACGTCGAACAGTGTGAACGACGTGACCTCGGTGGTGCCCATCACCGGCTTGAGCGCCGCGACGACGGACCGTGCCCCGGCAGGTGTCAGCAGGTTCTCCTGATCCACCCGCGACGAGCCCCGCGCCCGGTCGGCCCCGTCGGGCGACGCGCCGCCGGAGGGCCGGCCCGAGGTGGACGACGAGGTGTCGGGAGTGACCGACACGGGGCCGGGAGGCTTCGTGCCGGAAGCCTCCGCGTCCGCGTCGGGCACCAGCGACCACACCAGCGCCCCGGTCAGGGCGGTCCCCACGAGAGCGGTGGTGACCGTGAAGACACGGCCCCGCCGGAGCCGGCGACGGATCTCCTGGGTCCCCAGCGTCGCGGGCGCCGGACGCGGGGGAGTGGCGCCCGTTCCGCTCGCGGGAGCCGGGCGCCGGACAGGGGCGGTGGGCAGGACCGTGGTGGGGCCGGGGCCACCGAAGCCGGGCGGCACCGCGTCCTGCCGGGTGGGCGCCTGCGGACCCGGCGGCACGGCATCCTGCGGAGCCGCGGGGCGCGGCCGCGCGGCGCCGGCAGGCTCGCCCGCCGGCGCGACGACCGCCGCCAGCATCCGGTCCAGTTCCTCGGTACCGGGCCGGACGGCCGTGTCCCGGGTCAGCAGCGCGTTCAGCACCGGGGTCAGCGGACCGGCCTGCCGGGGCGGCGGGATCTCCTCGTCCAGCACGGCCGCCAGTGTCGCCAGCGTGGTGGCCTTGCGCAGGGGATGCCGGCCCTCCACGGCGACGTACAACATCATGCCGAGCGACCACAGGTCCGACGAGGGATCGCCCTCCTCACCGCGGATGCGCTCGGGCGCCATGTAGTCGGGGGAGCCGATGATGGAACCGGTCGCCGTCAGACTGGTGGACTCGCGGATCGCCGCGATGCCGAAGTCGGTGAGCACCGGGCTCCCGTCGGCCCGCAGCAGCACATTGGCGGGCTTGACGTCGCGGTGCAGGATTCCGGCGGCATGGGCGGCCCGCAGCGCGGACAGCACCCCCCGGCCCAGCTCCGCGGCCTCGACCGGACCGAGCGTCCCCTCGGCCAGCCGCTCCGCGAGCGAGGCGCCGGGCACCAGCTCCATCACGATCCACGGGTACGTCCCGTCACCGCCGTCCACGATGTGGTGGACCGTGACGACGCCCGGGTGGTCGAGCCGGGCCAGCGCCCGCGCCTCGCGCAGCACACGCTCACGCAGCAGCCTGGCCGACTCCGGATCGTTCTCGCTGAGCGCCGGGTCCGGGGGCCGCACCTCCTTGAGCGCCACATCGCGGTGCAGCGCCAGGTCGTGGGCCCGCCACACCATGCCCATCCCGCCACTGCCGAGCCGGTTCACCAGCTCGAAACGGTCGTCGATCACACGGCGCACAGGACCCCCAGCGTTCATGGAAAAAGAGTACGGGGCGGGTTCGCGGCGGCGCGCACCCACCCCGTATCCCGCAGAGGCGGTCGGGCGGCCTCCGACCGGGCGGGAAGCCGCCCGACCGCCTCTCTCACCCCTCGTTGCCCGGTGTGAGCCTGAGCGTCACGATCTGGAAGGGCCGCAGCCCCAGCAGGACCGCATCGCCGTCCACCTCGGCCCGCTCGTCGGCGAGCGGACGCTCCAGCAGGTCCGTCACGCTCGCCCCGGCCAGCGCGAAGCCCGCTGTCAGCCGCGCCGAGACCCGCCCGCCGTGCGCCTCGTGCAGCCGGACCACCACGTCCCCACTTCCGTCGTCGGCGAGCTTCACCGCCGTCACGACCACCGCGTCCTCGTCCACCGAGACCAGCGGGGCCACCTCCGCGCTCCCCGCCACCCGGCGCTCGGGCAGGCTGAAGGACCAGCCCTCCCGGACCGCGTCACCGATCGTCGCCCCCGGCAGCAGCGCGTACCGCAGCCGGTGCACGCCCTGGTCGGTCGCCGGGTCGGGATAGCGGGGCGCCCGCAGCAGCGAGAGCCGCACCGTGGTCGTGGTCGAACCGTCCTCGCGGACCGTACGGGTCACATCGTGCCCGTACGTCGAGTCGTTGATCAGCGCCGCGCCCCAGCCCGGCTCGCCGACGTGCAGGAAACGGTGGGCGCAGATCTCGAACTTGGCCGCCTCCCAGCTGGTGTTGGTGTGCGTCGGCCGCTGCACGTGCCCGAACTGGGTCTCCGCCGTGGAGTGATCGGCGCGCACATCGATCGGGAACGCCGCCTTCAGGAACTTCTCCTGCTCGTGCCAGTCGACCTCGGTGTCGATGTCCAGGCGCCGGGCACCGGGCCGCAGCGTCAGCAGCTGGGTGACCCGGGACGAGCCGAAGCTGCGCACCACCTCCACGCCGTCACCGCTGCGGCGCACCACGTCCGCCCCGGTCAGATCGGTCACCGTGTTGCGGTAGAAGGCGTCGACGTCCCAGGCGTCCCAGCGGTTGGGCAGATCCGGGTGGACCTGGAGCAGATTCGCCGCGCCCCCCGGCGCGACGGTCTCCCGCCCGGTCGCCAGGTCGACGACGGAGACCACCAGCCCCCGCGCGTCCACGGTCACCCGCAGCACCCCGTTGTCCAGCCGGAAGCCGCCGTCGTACTCCTCGACCTCCACCGGCTGTTCCGGCCGCTTCGGCGCGAGCGCCGCGCCCCCCGCCACCACGCCCGCCCGGCCGTGCGGAGCGGAGTTGAACACCACCGTGCCACCGCCCTCCGAGGCGCCGGCCAGCGCCCGCTGCGCCGCCCCGATCACCGCTTCGAGCTCCTCGGCGATCCGCGCGTAGGTGGCCTCGGCCTCACGGTGCACCCAGGCGATCGACGAACCCGGCAGGATGTCGTGGAACTGGTGCAGCAGCACGCTTTTCCAGATCCGGTCCAACTCCTCCTGCGGATACGGGAATCCGGCCCGCACGGCGGCGGTCGCCGCCCACAGCTCGGCCTCCCGCAGCAGATGCTCGCTGCGCCGGTTGCCCTGCTTGGTCCGTGCCTGCGAGGTGTACGTACCGCGGTGCAGCTCCAGATAGAGCTCGCCCAGCCACACCGGCGGCCGCTCGTACTCCGCCTCGGCGGCCGCGAAGAAGTCCGAGGGCGTCTCGATCGTCACCCGGGGGGAGCCCTCCAGGTCCGCGAGCCGCTCGGCGCGCGCCAGCATCTCGCGGGTGGGGCCGCCACCGCCGTCGCCCCAGCCGAACGGCACCAGCGAACGGGTGGCGTGGCCCTTGTCCCGGAAGTTCTCCTCGGCGTGCGCGAGCTCCTCGCCGGACAGCTCGGCCACATAGGTGTCCACCGGCGGGAAGTGCGTGAACACCCGGGTGCCGTCCAGCCCCTCCCACAGGAACGAGTGGTGCGGGAACGGGTTCGTCGTGTTCCAGGAGATCTTCTGGGTGAGGAACCAGCGCGAGCCGGAGAGCTTCACCAGCTGCGGCAGTGCCGCCGAGTAGCCGAACGAGTCGGGCAGCCACACCTCCTCGGTCTCGACCCCGAACTCCTCCAGGAAGAACCGCTTGCCGTAGACGAACTGCCGGGCCAGCGCCTCCGACCCGGGCATGTTGGTGTCCGACTCCACCCACATCCCGCCCACCGGCACGAACTGGCCGGTGGCGGCCTTCTCCTTCACCCGGGCGTACAGCGCGGGCTGGTGCTCGCGCAGCCAGTCCAGCTGCTGGGCCTGCGACATCGCGAAGACGAACTCCGGCCGGTCGTCCATCAGCGCCACCACGTTGGAGGTGGTGCGGGCCACCTTGCGCACCGTCTCCCGCAGCGGCCACAGCCAGGCCGAGTCGATGTGCGCGTGGCCCACCGCCGACAGCCGGTGCGCGGAGGCGTTCGCGGGGGAGTCGAGGACGTCCCGCAGCCGCTCCCGGGCGGCGGTCGCGCTCGCCCCCACGGCGTCCAGGTCCAGGGCGTCCAGGCAGCGTTCCACGGCGCGCAGGATCTCCCAGCGGCGCGCGGAGCCGAGCGGCAGCTGCCGCATCAGCTGGTCGAGCACCTCCAGGTCCTGGACCAGCTCCCACACCTGCCGGTCGAAGACCGCGAGGTCCATCCGCTCGACGCGGTACAGCGGCTCGCTGCCCGCGGTCTCCCGGTCGCCCAGCGGGCTGACCCCGTCCAGGATCTCCGGATTGGCGGCGGCCTCCAGGTAGTACGTGAACTCCTCGCCGCCCGCGACAGGGTCGCCGACCCGCAGCCAGGTGTTGCGCGGGTTGAGCGCCTTGACCACGCCGCCGTCCGGCCGGTGGGCCAGCGCCTCCGCGGAGAACCCGGGCCGGTCCTTGGCGAAACCGAGGTCGATCACCGCCTCGACGGTCTCACCGGCCCAGCCCTGCGGAACCCGGCCGGTCACCCGGAACCAGCTGGTGCCCCAGGCCGGCCCCCAGTCGTCGCCGAGGGCACCCGGCTTGTACGGGGCGGCCACCGCCTCGGTGAACGGCACCGGTTCGCCGGGGGCATGCCAGACCTCGAACTCCAGGGCCACGGTGCGGGGGTGGACGGCGGGGCGGATGCGCTCGCGCAGGGCGCGGTCGAGCCGTTCCTCGGTCAGTGTGCGGTCGTCATGCATGAGTGAAGGGCCCCTCTGGATGAAATGGGTGCGACGCGGAAGTGGTTCACGGGAGGTCGTCGAAGCCCACGCAGGGCAGTGACATGCCGTCGGCCGTGGCCAGGAGCTTCTCCAGCCGGGCCGGGGTCACGTGGTTGGCCTCATGGGCGTCGGCGACGCAGTGGGCGTAGAGCGTGGTCACGCCGCCGTGCTCGGCGCTGCGGCGCAGTGCCGCCCCGACACCGCTGAGATCGTCCCCGTACGCGACGCTCCCGCGCCCGGAGTCCACCGAGCACCCCGGCAGGACCCGCCGGGCGGGGACGTCACCGGCCGGGACGTGGAGTTCGTCCGCGAGGGCGGGATCGGCGCGACGGCCGACAGGCACCCCGCCGCGCAGCCGGTCGAAGAGCGTGAGCAGCAGCCGGTCGGTGTCCTCGTCACGGGCACTGCACGGGTAGGCGAAGCTGCGGGCCGGAAAGCCGAGGCGGCGCAGCGCGTCGAGGGCGGGCACCACCTCCCGGTCGAGATAGGCGCCCGCGCCGTGCGCGGCGACGAACTCCGGGGCGCGCTCGTGCCGCAGGCCGTGGCAGCCGATGGTGTGGCCGTCGTCCGCGAGCCGGCGCAGCAGCCGCACCTCGTCCCGGTCCAGCCGGTCGGGCTCGCAGATGAAGAAGGTGACCCGTGCGCCGTACGACGTGAACAGCGGCGCGGCCGCGGCCCACTCGCGCACGTGCCGGTCGTCGAAGGTGAGCAGCAGGGCGCGGTCCACGCCGCCGTCCGGGCGGTCGTTCATCGCCCGGACTCCTGCGGGGCCCAGCCGGGAACCGAGCCGTGCAGCGCCGTGTAGAACGGGTCGCCCGGTCCGATCTCACCGGCCAGGACGGGGCGACCGGTGAGCGCGGCCTTGTACATCGAGGTGATCAGCTCCAGGGAGCGGCGGCCGTCCCCGGCGCTCGCCCGCGGCCGCCGCCCCGCCCGCATGTCGGCCAGGAGCGAACGGAGCTGGGCGCCGTGCGAGCTGGGGACGTCCTCGGCGGGGGCCGCCCAGCCGGCCGCCCGGCCGGGTTCGACACCGGGCGCCGGGGTGTAGGTCCAGTCGCCGTTGCCGTACCCGTACAGATGGTTCAGCTCGATGGTGGCGTCCCGCAGGTCGATCCGCAGATGGCTCAGCTGGCGCGGCGAGAGCGCGCTGTTGACCACGGTGGCCAGTGCGCCGGAGGCGAAGCGCACGGTGGCGGTGGTGACGTCGTCGGTCTCGACGTCACGGGCCAGCCTCCCCGCCATGGCCCGGATCTCCGCCCAGTCACCCAGCAGTTCCAGCAACAGGTCGATCTGGTGGATGCCGAGCCCCATGGCGGGCCCCGCGCCCTCGGTCGCCCACTTCCCGCGCCAGGGGACCGCGTAGTAGGCGTCGTCGCGGTACCAGGTGGTCTGGCAGTGCGCGACCAGCGGCGCCCCCAGCTCCCCGGAGGCGATGAGCGCCTTGGCGTGCTCGGCCCCCGACCCGAACCGGTGCTGGAAGACGATCGGGGCGTACGGGCCCTGCTCGCCCTCGGCGGCGGTCATGGCGTCGTACTCCGCCAGGCTCAGCGCCGGCGGCTTCTCGCACCAGACCCAGGCCCCGGCGGTCAGGGCGGCGACGACCTGTTCCCGGTGGGCCACCGGCGGCGAGGCGATGACGACGAGATCGGGACGGACCTCGCCCAGCGAGGCGGCGAGATCGGTGGAGTGGTGGGGGAGCGCGAAGTCGGCGGCGAAGGAGCGGGCGGCCGCGGGATCGGCGTCCACGGCACCCACCACCGTGAAGTCCGAGGGAAGTTCGAGGAACGCCGGCATATGGACGGCGCGGGCGATGTTGCCCGCGCCGACGAGCAGTACACGGTAAGGAGTCACAGTCACAGAGGGCCGTCCAGGCTGAGGGCGTGAGCCGCCGGGATTGGTAAGCGTTTTCCAGCGGGTCGGGAAAGTGCCCTTCCCGAAGGAAGGGCAGCGGGGGTCAGAGCGTGGCGTAGAGCGCCCCGGCACTGGTCACGGGTCCGGTGCGGAGCCGGTCCGGCCAGTCGAGGGCGAGGCCGAGCGAACTGCTCAGCCGGTCCTGGAAGGAGGCGAGCCGGTGCTCGCCCGCGCGGACCGCACGCGGCGGCAGCCGGTGCTCCAGGCAGTAGGAGACCAGTGCGCCGACGGCCTCACCGATGCTCCACTGGCCCGCGTGCCCGCCGAGCGCGGGCGCGCTGAGATGGGTGGCGCCGATATTCCTTCCGGCCGGGAGCAGATTTTCCACCCGCTCCGGCAGCAGCGCACCCAGCGGCAGCTGGAACGGCAGGCACTCCAGGTCCAGTCCGGCGCCGCCACCCGCCTTGGGGTGCAGGGTGATCCGGGAGCGCAGGGTGCCCACACTGTCCGTGAACGTCTCGGCGCCCGGCGCCCCGGCCCGCGCCTCGGCGGTCAGATGGTGCTCAAGGACGGTGAACTCCGCCCGGATGCGCCGCGATTCACGTACGTGCGGGGCCTTGGCGAACCCGTCTCCGGTGCCCGTGACATCGGGCCTGAGCCGCAGCTCGGGGTAGCCGTGACCGCCGTCGTGCCGGGGCGCGCGGGTCTGCATCCAGTACAGGAACGACATGGCCTGCTCGCGCGCCTCCTGCTCGGCCCGGACCCGCACCTCGTCGTCGGCACCGGTCAGCGGGAGCCGGCCGTAGGCGGTCTGCTCCCAGTCGACCAGGGTGATGTCGCTGTCGAACGTGCCGGGCAGATACCGGCTCCGGGCCAGCGCCCGCAGCTGGTGCCAGCGGTCGTTGGGCGGCGCGGCCCAGGGCGGGACGTCGTCCGGCTCGTGCAGGAACAGCGGCACGGAGCGGACCGGTCCGCCGCCCGGCTCCGCGGTGTCCCAGGAGAAGGCCTCGGACCACCGGTCGTAGCCCGCCGGGCGGTCCACCGTGTGGTCCTCGCCGGGGCGGTGGTCCAGGGCGAAGACCCAGGAGACCGGCTGCTGGTCCAGCGGATCGGCGACGGCGGGCGCG
Organism: Streptomyces sp. NPDC007164; assembly: GCF_040634135.1. Classification (NCBI taxonomy): domain Bacteria; kingdom Bacillati; phylum Actinomycetota; class Actinomycetes; order Kitasatosporales; family Streptomycetaceae; genus Streptomyces; species Streptomyces sp. NPDC007164. Next base: position 104,938 of record NZ_JBEYFB010000019.1, on the reverse strand, counting down.
TGCGGCTCGCCGGTCTCCTCGCGGGACTCGGCGCCGGTGACATGCTCGACGCCCGCGAGGCCGAGCAGCTCGCCCAGGTCCGTGGCGTCGACGACGTAGGGGGCGCTGACCGTCACCGGCTCGCCGTCCGCCGCAGCCAGGGTCACCGAGGTGACCCGGTCCCCGTCCGCCTGGGCGGCGACCGGGCGGTGGCCGAGCAGCAGGGTGAGCCTGCCGGTGGCGAGGTGCGGGGTGAGCAGCTCCTGGACGACGGCGAGCGCGGCGCGCGGCTCGTGGCTGAGATGGCCGGTGGTGCTGAGGCCGGGGTCGAGCAGCGGATCGGCGAACGGCTCGGGACACAGCGGGTAGTTGCGCCGGTAGAAGTCGCGTATCCGCTCGCGCAGATCGCGGTAGCCGGGGGAGACGGGGTCCAGTTCGATGCGGTGGCCGTCGGCGAGTGGCACGGCCTGCGCGGTGAACAGGCCACCGGGCCAGTCGGTCGCCTCGGTGAGCACGACGCGGTGTCCGAACCGGGCGGCGGTCAGCGCGGCGGCGAGACCACCGAGACCGGCACCGACCACCAGGACATCGGTCCCGAGTTCGCGGGTACGGGGGGTGGGGGCGGCGAACACAGGAGTCTCCTCCCTCAGGGCCGGCGGGCGGCGACGGTACGGAGCCGGACCGGCACGGACTCGCGCGTCCTGATCCGGACGGGGAGCACGATCTGCTCGGCGCTGCGGTACGGGTCCTCGCCCGCCGTGCGCTCCGCGATCCGGGTGACCAGTTGCTCGACCGCCCGCAGGCCGATCTCCCGGGCGGGGAGCCGGGCGGCGAAGCTGGTGAGCGGCAGCAGGTCGTAGGGTCCGGCGTCGTCCATCCCGGCCAGCACGATCTCGTCGGGCACGGCAATGCCGAGCGAGGCCAGATCGGCGGCGGCGGTGGCGACGGCGAAACCGTGGGCACACAGCAGGGCGGTCGGCGGCTCGGGCGAGCCGAGCAGGTCGGTCAGCAACTGCTTGCGCTCGTCCTCGGACAGCGCCGTGTACGAGCGCAGCGCGGTCAACTGGGGGAGCAGCGGCTGGTCATGGGCGCGCAGCGCCTGCTTGTGCCCGGTCATCCGGTCGTGGACGCTGGTGCACTGCGTCTCGCCCCAGAGCGTCGCTATCCGCTCGTGGCCGTCGGCCAGCAGATGTTCGGTGAGCCGGTAGCCGACGTCGTAGTTGTCGGCGGTGACCGCGTCGATGGCGAGGCCGGGGAAATACCGGTCGACCAGCACCATGGGGATCCGCAGGCGCCGGATCTCGGCGAGGACATCGGGATCGGGCGCGCCCTGGACGGGGTAGAGGATGATGCCGTCGACCCGGTCCTCGACGGCCTGGCGCAGCGCCTGGTCCTGGCGGGCCAGCGAGGCGTCGTGCGCGGCGTGCCCGGTCTCGGTCATGTGGACGGCGGAGTCGGAGAAGAACAGCCGCATCCCGCGCTCCGAACAGCCGGACTCGATGCCGCGCAGTACCTCCGACTGGTAGGGCCCCTGGCCGCTGATGACGCAGGCGATCACTCCGGACCGGTGTGCCGGTGAGGGCTCCGCTGCCGCCCGGTCACCGGGGTCGGCGACAAAGGTCCCCTGGCCGCGTCGCCGCACCAGCAGCCCTTCGGCGACAAGGTCGTTGAGCGCCCGGACGGCGGTGGTGGAGCTGACCTGGAAGCGCTCGCGGAGCTGGTTCTGAGTGATGAACGGAGCACCGGCCTCGAACTCGTCACGAGCCACCTCGGCCCGCAACTCGTCCTTGATGCGCTGGTACTTGGGCCCGGACGTACCCATCCAGCCACCACCCTCTCGGATTTGACGCGTCAATCGGCGTTGACCTCAGTGTGGTGGGGGTTAATGCATTATTTCAAGAGGGTTGCAGGGAAAAGCTCGGCAACTTGGTGCATCAAGCCGGGGATCCGCTTCTTTAATGCGTCAACCTGCCGTTCCCGACGGCTCCGTGGCCGGGCAGGAACTCAGCCGGTCACCCGGGGCGGCGGAGCCGTGCTGGCCCGCACCACCAGGCGTGAAGGAACGGCGAGCGTGCGCGGCGAGGCCGTCGCGTCGCCGAGGGCCAGCAGCAGCGCCCGGCGGCCGATCTCCTCCAGCGGCAGCCGCACGGTGGTCAGCGCGGGTGTGACGTCGCCGGCCACGGGCAGGTCGTCGAAGCCGACGACGGAGACTTCGGAGGGAACGCCCCTGCCGAGGTCGTCACGGAGCGCGGCGAGCGCCCCCAGCGCCATGGCGTCGTTGAGCGCGAACAGCGCGGTGATCCCCGGCGACCTGCGGAACAGCCGCACCGCCGCGGCCCGGCCGCCCTCCCGGGTGAAGTCGGCCTCGACGCGGTGGTGCTCCTGCACGACGACGCCGAGCTCGGCGGCCCGTTCCAGGAAGCCGTGCAGCCGTTCCTGTACGGAGAAAAGCGCCAGCGGTCCGCAGATGACGCCGATCTCGGTGTGCCCCAGCGCGGCGAGGTGCTCGGCGACCGCCCGGCCGCCCTCGCGGTTGCCCGGCGCGATCGTGTCCACCGGAAGGCCCTGGTGCGCGATCGCGGTCACCCGGCCGCCCTGTGCCGCGAAGGCCTCCAACTCCTGGGCGAGCGCGGGGTTCGCGTCGGTGAAGCCCGATCCGGCGAGGACCACGGCGCGGGCCCGCTGTGCCCGCAGCCGGGCCACGTACTCCGCCTGGAGTCCGGGCTCGTGGAAGGTGCCCGCCAGCATCACCAGGAGCTTGTGGTCGCGGGCGACCTCCATGACGCCGGCCGCGATGGCGGAGTAGTACGCGTCGTTCACATCGTGCACGACCAGGCCGACGATGGATGTGGTGGACTGCACCAGAGCGCGGGCGGGCGCGTTGGACACGTAGCGGAGCCGGGCGGCCGCCTCCAGGACCCGCTCCTGGAGCTCCTGGGTCACGTTGCGGTCGCTGTCGCTGAGGACGCGCGAAGCCGTGGCGAGAGAGACCCCGGCGTCCTGCGCGACCTGCTGGAGCGTCACGGCGGACGACGGGCGGGGGCGGGCGGAACGTCGATTGACCTGGCTCTGCATAGGGCTACGATAGCCGCACTGAAAGCGTTTTCCCATTGTGTATGCAAGAGGATCCGGCCCCACCGCCGGCGCTTTCGCCCCGGTCGCCCGGTCAGCCGGCGCTCCACCGGCCCGGCGCGGCCGGTGGCAGTGTGGCCAGGCAGCGGTAGACGGCATCACCGCGGAAGGCGTACCGCCGCTCGGTCTGCGGGGTGAGCCGGACGCCGAGCCCGGGCGCCTGCGGAGCGAGCAGATGGCCCGCCTCGATGCGGAAGGGCTCGACCAGGAGCTCGGACCGCAGGGGGTATGCGGGCATCGGCCACTCGGCCAGCCGGCCGCCACCGGCGAACGCGGCGTGGTAGTTGGCCGCCTGGCACACCGCACTGCCCCAGCAGTGCACGACCGGGTCGACGCCGTGTTCCGCGGCACCCGCGAAGACGGCCAGCGTCTGCACCGGCCCACCGACGACCGTGGCGTCCGGCTGCACCATGTCGTAGCAACCCGCGGCCATGCGTTCCAGCAGCTCCCGCGCGGTGGTGACGGTCTCCCCGCCCGCCACCGGGCAACCGGCCGCCCGCCGCAGCGCGGGGTACTCATGTGTACGGGCGGGGCCCAGCGGCTCCTCCAGAAAACGCACCGGCTGCCGTGTGCCGGCCCGCACCGCGTCGAGGAACGCCAGCGCGTCCGCCGCCGACTGGCCGGGGTCATGAAGGTTCTGCGCCATGTCGACGGCGATCCCCACCCCGTGCCGGGCCGCCTGCTCAAGCGTCCAGATCGCCTTGTCCGCCTCGTGGCCCCGCGCCCTGATCTTGAAGGTGTCGATCCCGAGGGCGGCGACAGCCGCGATCTCGGCCCTCATCGCCGCCGGAGAGGTCGAGTCGCCCCCGCTGGCGTAGAGCCGGATCCGGTCCGTACGACGGCCGCCCAGCAGCTCGTACGCCGGCACACCGGCCCGTTTCCCGAGGGCGTCGACCAGGGCCGCCTCCACGGCGGAGACGACATGGCGGGCCGCTCCCTGAAGGCTCCAGTACCCCGTGATGTGCACCATGTCCCGGTAGCGCTCAGCCAGGTCCCCGGCCGGACGTCCGACCAGGTAGGGGGCGAGCAGTTCGACCGTGGAGACGAAGACCTGCGGGGCGAAGACGGCGAGATAGCCTTCGCCGAGACCGGTCGTCCCGTCGTCCAGGGTCACCTCGACCAGCCCCGTCGTGCGCCACCCCGTGGGCAGCGCCACGCGTACCTCCAGATTCTCCGGATCGGCGTACGGCGCGCTGAGCAGCACCGGCCGGAGCGCCGCGATGCGCACTGCGTCATCGACGAGCGCACCGGGGTGCGCGGAAGCAGATTCGGGCATGTCTCGCGTCCTCAGAATCCTCTGGTCCACCGCACGGGGTTGCGCAGCGGTTCACCGGCCCCGAGCCGGAGCAGGTTGTCGGCGAACAGGTCGACGACCCGTGCGCTCTCGTCCGTGGAGCCACCCGCGGTGTGCTGGGTGAGGACGACGTTCGGGCAGGACCACAGGGGATGCCCGGCGGGCAGCGGCTCCTGCCCCGTCACGTCCAGCACCGCACCGCCGAGCCGCCCGGAGGACAGCTCGGAGACCAGCGCCTCCTCGTCCACCAGCGAACCCCGGCCGGCGTTCACCAGAACGGCCCCCGGCCGCAGCAGCGCGAGCCGGCGCGCGTCGAGCAGTCCGTCCGTCGCGGGCGTGCCGGGCAGCAGCCCCACCACCACGTCGAAGCCGGGCAGTCGTTCGTCGAGTTCGGCCGGTGTGCGGATGTCGCCCGAGCCGCGCGCGAAGTGCGACACCCGGCAGCCGAACGGCCCGAGCAGCTCGGCGAACCGCCGGGCGATGGACCCCCGGCCCAGCACCAGGACCCGCGACCCGGACAGCAGCCGAAGGCGCGGCCGGACGGCGGACTTCGCCCAGGTGCCGCGGGAACGCAGCACGGCGAGCTCGTCGATGCCGCGGTGCAGCGCCAGGACGCCCGCCAGACACGACTCGGCCACCGGTCCCGCGAAGAGGTCACCCAGGTTGGTGACGGTCAGCCGACGGCCGAGGACCGGCCAGTCCAGGCCGAGATAGCCGTCGATCCCGACCGAGGCGAGCTGCAGCCACCGGAGCCGGGGTGCTTCGGCCACCCAGGCCGCCCGAGGATTGCCGAGCGCGATGCCGGCCCCCGCGAGCGCCCGGGCGTCCGCCGCGGCGGCGGTTCCCGGCTCGGCGAACCACACGGGCCCGGCCCCGAGACCGCGCAGCCGGGCCCGGCCGGAATCGTCGAGCGGCAGCTCCACGTACAGGCCGGGGCCGTCGGTGTCCACGTTCACCACGGGTGCGCCGCCAGGTGGTCGGCGATCCGCTCCCGGTCCCAGGCACCGTCCGCGACGGTGACCCGGTAGCGGCGGGACAGGGTGTCGCCCGGGGCGAGCTCCAGTTCCTCGTGGAAGGCGAAGGAGGGGGCGACGGCCGCGAAGGGCTCGTCGCGGACGAACCAGTGCGCCGGGTGGGTGCCGCCCGCTCCCGTGTGATCGTTCTCCGGGGCGTGCTGGAAGATCAGCGTGGCGTGCCCGTCGGCGCCGTCGTGTTCGCCGCTGTACGCCAGCCAGGGTGCCTGCGTCCCCATCAGCCCCGGGCCCTCTCCGTCCGGGCCCAGGATCCGGCCGCCGCGGAAGGCGCGCGGTCCGCGCCAGAAGAGGCCCGTGTAGCCGGCCGCCTCCCGGCCGTGGGTCGTCGGGCTGCCGAAGAGCAGCGGCTCGGTACGCCGGTTGGTGATCGCGCTGGACCAGGTCAGTGTCCAGCTGCCACCGGGCCCGCCGGTGGCACCGGAGCTGGATCCGGTGTGCTCGACGTCGTGCAGCTCGACCCGGCGCAGCTCGTCGGCCCAGTGCGTACCGTCGTTGTGGCGCCAGCTCAGCCGCTCCGCGACGACCGCGCGCCCGGCCTCGGCCGACACCTCGTCGAATCCGATGTGCGCCATCGACCCGACCCGCTCGGGCAGCGGCACGTAGTCCTGGCCGTGCACGTAGGTGTTGCCGCCCCACAGGTTCTGCCCGGAGAGGTGGGAGGCCGTCATCTGGAGGCCCTTGTGCCAGCGGTGATCACTGGGCCGGTAGTCGGTGACAACGTTATCGGCCAGTGTGCGCATGGGGTGGATGTACGGCTTGGGGGCTTCCCAGGCCGCTTCCGGTCGGTAGACGTAGCTGATCAGATCGACGCCGCCGTGCTCCTCCGTGACCGTGATCCGGTCACCGTGGGCGTGCGTGATGCGCAGTGGACTGCTCATGTCCCGAGACTCCTGAGTGCGGCTGGAAAGCGCTTACCGCAACCTAGGGCCTGTGCCGGAAGAACGTCAACAACCCGGAGGGACACCGGCGGCAACACGGCGGCCGACGGCTTGCCGCCCACTCATGGAAGAGCGGCAAGACGTCGGCCGTTGGCGTGAGGCAGGTGCTACTTGGGCGGGCGGATGCTTCCGCCGCCCATGTCGCCCTGTTGCTCGCACTGCTCCTGGAGCTTCCGGGCCTTCTCCTGGAGCCGCTGGCGCTGCTCAGGGTCGGTGGTGCGCTCGGCGGCCTCGGTCATGTGCCGGGCCTTGTCACGCAGCTGCTGCGCACGGTCACCGGATTCACGTGCAACGCTCATCATCGCTCCTTGTGCGGTTGGGAAGAGCGGGCTCCATCAGAGAACCAGCGCCGCCGGGCCACCGCACCTCGAATCGTCACTCGGAGTCACGGTTACGGAGGGGTGCCGCGACGCTGGCATGATCGAGGACATGAACGAGAGCATCATCGCCGCGTGTGACGGGGCGTCCAAGGGCAATCCGGGACCTGCGGCCTGGGCATGGGTCGTCGCCGACGCGCAGGGCCGGCCCGAGCGCTGGGAAGCGGGACCGCTGGGCACCGCGACCAACAACATCGCCGAACTCACCGCGCTGCTGGAGCTGTTGGGGTCGACCGACCCCGCTGTGCCGATCGAGGTACGGATGGACTCGCAGTACGCGATGAACGCGGTGACCAAGTGGCTGCCGGGATGGAAGCGTAACGGCTGGAAGACCTCGGCCGGCAAGCCCGTAGCCAACCGGGACCTGGTGACCGCCATCGACGACCGGCTGACCGGCCGGACCGTGCGCTTCACCTACGTCCCGGCCCACCAGGTGGACGGCGACCCGCTCAACGCGCTCGCCGACCAGGCGGCCAGCGAGGCCGCGGTGGCACAGCGGCCGGCCGGAACCGCGCACGGTTCCGCACAGCTGCCCACCCCGGCCCCCGCCCGGGCGACCGAGGGGCGGCGCGGCGGCGAGACGGCGAAGAAGACGACGGGCGCGGCACGCCCCGCCCGTTCCGGGAGCACCATCAAGGCCAGGTTCGCCGGCCGCTGCCACTGCGGAAAGCCCTACGCGGCACAGGACATGATCGCCAAGAACCCCAACGGCTGGGGCCACCCGGAGTGCCGCACCGCCTCCGCCTGATCCGGACGAAAGGCCCCGCGGGGCCGCGAAGGACCGGGCCCGCGTGCCATGATGCGGCTCTGACGGCGGCGTCCGCGCACCGCTGTGCCGAGGCCGGCACCGTTGCGCCGCCGCTCGCGACGGCTGGACGCTGGGGGGCGGATGGGGAACACGGGCACGGTCCTGCGTGAGCTGCGCGGCGCGCAGAAGACGGCCAAGGGGGTGTCGCTCTACTCGCGGTACGTGAACCGTCCGGCCGGCCGGGTCCTCGCGGCCGGCGCGTACCGGATCCGGCTGACTCCCAATCAAGTCACTTTGATCAGCGCCGCGTTCACCTTCGCGGCGATCGGCTCGGTGGCGCTCGTCCGGCCGTCCTCCGGGCTGGCGGTCGCGGTGTACGCGGGTCTCGTCATCGGCTTCGCCCTCGACTCGGCCGACGGCCAGCTGGCCAGGCTCACCGGCGGGGGAGGCCCGGACGGCGAGTGGCTGGACCATGTCGTGGACTGCGCCAAGATGATCCTCGTCCACACCGCCGTGCTGATCTCCTTCCAGCGGTTCTCCGGACTGCCCGGCGAGGGCTGGCTGCTGCTGCCGTTGGGCTTCCTGTTCACGGCGGTGCTGACGTTCTGCGCGGGACTGCTGCGCGAACAGCTCGGGAAGGCGGCCGCCCGGCCCGCCGCGGGCACCGGCACCGCCGCCCCGGCCTCGCGGCTGCGGGCCGTGGCACTGCTGCCCGCCGACTACGGAGTGTTCTGCCTGGTCTTTCTGCTTCTCGGCGACCGCACCGCGTTCCGCATCGCCTATGCGGCGCTCGCCGCCGTGCACGCGCTGTTCCTGGTGGCGTTCCTCGCCAAGTGGTTCAGGGAGCTCAGAGCGCTCCGGACTGCGGACTGACGAGCGTGTCCAGCGCCCGCCGCAGCTGGGTGCTGGACGTGTGCACGGTGTACGGGAAGTAGACGACCTCCACGCCGACCTCGGCGAAGTCGCGTTCCAGCCGTTTCCCCTTCTCCGTGTCCCGCCAGTCGTCCCCCTTGAAGATCACGTCGAACCTCACCTGCTGCCAGGTCTCGACCTTGTCGGGCACCGTCTCGACGAACGCCGCGTCCACGTACCGCACGCTGCGCACGATCTCCAGCCGCTCGGGCAGCGGGATCACCGGCCGATGGCCCTTGGCGAGTGCGGCCATCTCGTCCGAGACGACTCCGGCGACTAGGTAGTCGCACTGACTGCGGGCGTGCCGCAGGATGTTGAGGTGCCCCACATGGAAGAGGTCGTAGACCCCGGGTGCGTAGCCGACCCTGTGCACCATCCGTTCTCTCCCCCCACGGTGAACGTGATGTCCGTGTCCCGCAGCAGTTTTCCGGACATCGCATCCGGTGCGGTGGGATATCGGTATCGGTGTTGATGGAGCAACGACCTTACTGTGAAGACCACTTGCGCATCACGTGAACGGATAAGCTCGCTTTTGGGGCTGTTCCCCCGGGGGGAATCCGGGGGAACACGGAATTTTCCGGGGGAAGGCGGGCGTCCATGTCCGATGCCGATCGTCACAAGCTGTTCGAGGGACGTACCCTGCTGGTCGTCTCGACGAACTACGCACCCGAGCTGACGGGCATCGGCCCGTACGCCGCGCAGCTCGCCGAGCACTGGGCACAGGCCGGGGCGGAGACCCACGTACTGACCGGGATGCCGCACTACCCGTCCTGGCGGACCGACGCGGAGTACCGGGGGGTGTGGCGGGTGGCCGAGAAGCGGGCCGGGGTCACCGTGCACCGGCGAAGACACTATGTGCCGTCCCGTCAGACCGCCCTGCGCAGAGCGGCGTTCGAGGCTACGGTGCTGGGTCATGGTCTGCTGTCGCCGCCCGCCGCCCGGCCGCCGGACGCGGTGGTCTCCCAGATGCCCAGTCTCGCCGGGGGTGTCATCGGTGCCCGGCTGGCCGGCCGCCACGGGGTCCCGTACATACCCGTCGTGCAGGACCTGATGGGCGCCGCCGCCGCGCAGAGCGGCATCCGGGGCGGGGACCGTGCCGCGGCCGTCGCCTCCGCCGCCGAGCGGTACGCGCTGCGCTCCGCGGCCCTCGTCGGCGTCATCCACGAGACCTTCGTGCCCCGCGTCACCGCCTACGGAGTGGACCCGGGCCGCATCCGTACGGTGCCCAACTGGTCGCATGTACGGGCCTCTTCCGCCGACCGGGCCGTCACCCGGGCACGGCTCGGCTGGAGCGAGGGCACCCCGGTGGTCCTGCACTCCGGGAACATGGGGCTCAAACAGGGTCTGGAGGTCCTCGTCGACGCGGCCCGGCTGGCGCCCGGGATACGCGTGGTGCTCATGGGGGACGGCAATCAGCGCGAGGCGCTGCTGGCGCGCGCCGCGGGCCTGCGCAACCTCGACATCCTGCCCCCGGCCGACGCGGACGAGTTCACGGACGTCCTCGCCGCCGCCGACGTACTCGCGGTGACACAGCGGGCCTCCGTGCTCGACATGAGCGTCCCGTCCAAACTCACCTCCTACTTCGTCTCGGGCCGGCCCGTGGTGGCCTCGGTCGCCGACGGGGGCGGCACCGCCCAGGAGGTCCAGCGGTCCGGCGCCGGGCTCCTCGTCGCCCCGGAGGACCCCGCGGCGCTGCTCTCGGCCGTACGGAAGCTCGTCGAGGCACCGGCGGGGGCGGACGCGCTCGGCGCCAGGGGGCCGCAGTACGTCGCACGTCACCTGAGCCGTGAGGCGGGCCTGGCCCGCTTCGACGCCCTGCTCACCGAGGTCCTCGCGGACGACAGAGGGAGACCACGTCGATGAACCAGCCGATCCGCACCCTGGAGGACCAGGACGAACCCGCGCTGCTGAGGGACCAGTTCCGCCAGCTCCTGCGCTACCGGGCCCTGCTCGCCTCCGGCGTGGTCGCCGGGCTCATCGGCGGCGGCTGGCTCGCGCTGAGCGGCGAGGAGAACTACACATCGACGGGCGAGGTCGTCGTGCGCTCCGCCGCCTCGGACCCCTTCGCCGCCGGCGCCTCCGCCGACAAGGGCATCAACATCGGTTCCGAACGGCAGACCGCCGTCAGCGACACCGTGGGCACCCTGGCCGTCACCACCCTGGCCGGAAGGGGCGACCGGGTGGCGGTCGGGCCGCTGCTCTCCGGCCTCCAGGTCACCAACCCGCCCAACACCCTCGTGCTCCGCTTCTCCTACACCGGCCGGACCCCCGCACTGGCGAAGGCGCGGGCCCAGGCGCTCGCCGACGCCTATCTGGAGATTCGCCGCCAGCGCACCGAGAACAGCATCGCCAACATGGTGGACGGCTACCGCGCCCAGCTCGCGCCGCTCACCGAACAGCGCGACCAACTCGCGGCGCAGACCGGCGGCGGCAACGACGTGACCAGCGCACGGGCCAACCTCGTGGTCGCGATCTCCGAACTCAACCGGAAGATCTCCGAGTTGCGGGCACTGGACACCACCCCCGGATACCTGACGAAGAAGCCCGCCGCCCCGAGCGAGCCCACCGGAGCCGGACTGCCACTGCTGCTGGGGCTCGGCGGCGTCGTCGGTCTCGCACTGGGACTGCTGCTGTCCTGGGTGCGTCTGGTCTTCGACCCGGCCGTGCGCTCGACCCGGGAGCTGGTCCGCTCGCTCGGCGCGCCACTGCTGGGCACCCTGCCCAGGGAGCGTGCGTACGGCGGCTCGCTGCTGGCCATCGGACGGAGCGGGAGCAGGCTCGCCGAGGAGTACCGCGCGGTGGCCTTCCGGCTCGCCTACGATCCGTCGTTCGCCGAACGCCGCAGACTCCTGGTCACTGCCCCGCGCGGGGACGGAGCCGAGGCGGCCGCCGCCGCGGCCAATCTGGCTGCGGCCTTCGCCGAGATGGGCCGCGACGTGATCCTGGTCGAGGCCGATCTGCGTACCCCCGCCCTGGCCAGGGACCTGGGTCCGGCGGCGCAGATTACCCGGCCGCGCTGGGCGACCCGGGGCCGGCGCGCCTGGCCCTCGGACAGCCAGATGAACGTGGACGTGCCCGGTTCGGGCGCCTTCACCCTGATAGCGGGCCGGCGCACGGAGAACGTGCCGCGCGCCCTGACGTCGGCACCCGTCGGCCGGATCGTCGCCGAGGGCGACCGGCCCGACGCCGTCGTCATCGTGCTGGCCCCGCCCGTGCTGTCGTACGCCGACGCCGTCGCGCTGATCGACCGGGTCGAGGGCGTCGTGGTGGTCTGCGACCCGCGCGAGGCGCACCGCAGCGACCTGGAGCGGATCCGGGAGATCATCGGCGCGGCGGGCGGCTCCGTGCTCGGCGCCCTGCTGCACCCCGGCCTGAGCCGCCACGAGCGCCGGGCCCGCAGGAAGGCCGCCAAGCGCCGCCCGGGCGGCGGCCGGCCGCACCGGGACGAAGCGGGCAACGGGCCGGAACAGACCGGTGACCCCGCCGAGACGCTGGGGCTGCGCGCCTTCGACTCCACCGCCGGACACAGATGAGGGCACGCACCGCGATCCTCTGCTCGGTCGCGGACCAGGGGGTGGCCGCGCTCACCAACATCCTGGTGCTGGTGACGGCCGCCCGGCTCTCCACCGTGGCCGACTTCGCCCGCTTCTCGGCGGTCTACCTCGTCTTCACGGTGCTGCTGGGGGTGTCCGGCGCCTACACCGGGCAGCCGCTCGTGCTGCGGCGCGGCGGGGGCGAGGAGGTGCGCGGCGCCTGCCGGTCGGCGGTGGTCTTCACACTGCTCGCGTCGGCGGCGCTCGGCGCGCCACTGGCCGGTGTCTGCCTGCTGCTGCCGGGCGCCACCGCGCAGGCCCTGATGGCGCTGGGACTCGTCCTGCCGGTGGTGCTGGGCCAGGACACCATGCGTTACGCCTTTTCCACCCTGCACCTGCCGCAGCTGGCGCTGGCGGGCGACGTGCTCCGACTGGCCGGTGTGCTGGGCGCGCTGGCCCTCCAGCCGCACGGCGTCCCGGCGGCCCGGCTCGTCCTGGTGTGGGGGCTCGCCGCGCTGCCGGCCCTGCTGCTCTCGGCCGCCCTGCTGCACCGGAGGGCGGCCGGGACACCGCTGCGGCTGAAGGTCCTGCTGCGGCGCGGCCATCTCGGGCGGCGCTTCGTCGTGGAGTTCGCGGTGGGCAACGCCACCGGCCAGCTCTCCGTCCTCGGACTCGGCGCGGTCGGCAACCCGCTGGTGGTCGGCGCGCTGCGCGGCGCGACCACCCTCTTCGGGCCGTTGAACGTGCTGTTCACCTCGGCCACCGGCTTCGGCCCGCCGCTGCTGGGCAGGCTCGCCGACGAACGGCGCAGGGTGCGGGCCGCCGCCGTGCTCGCGGCCGTCCTGGCGGCCGTCGCCGCCGCCTGGGCCGTCGTCCTGTCCCTGCTGCCCGACCCGGCCGGACGCCGGCTGCTGGGCGACACCTGGCCCACGGCCGCCGCCCTGCTCCCGGCGACCGGCAGCCAGTACGCGGCGATGGCCGTCGGCACCTGCGGGCTGCTGGCCCTGCGGATGCTCGACCCGCGCACCACGCTCGCCATCCAGGTGGTCTTCTCGCTCGCCGCCGTCGCCTTCCTGGCCGGCGGCTACGCGCTGGGCGGAGTGCCGGGCGCGGCCTGGGGCCTGTGCCTGGGATCCGGATGCAAGGCCGTCGCCACCTGGACCAGGGTGGCCCGGCTCGGGTCCCGCGCCGACGCGGTGCCGGCGCCCGTCAGCGCGGGCGCCGCACGTCCCGACGGAAGCTCGTGACCAGCAGCAGGCAGAGCGCCGCGACGGCCGGTTTGCCGGCGGACTGCAACAGCGGCCCGCGCAGCAGAATGAAGGTGTACCCGGCGACCAGCGGCGCGGTGACGGCCAGGATGCCGCCGGGCCCCGGACCGTCCCTGGAGACCGCCCGCGCGTACCGCCGGTCGGTACGGGCGGCGGCATACCCGATCAGCGCGAAAGCACCGACCATGCCCGGCGCGCCGAAGTCGACCCAGAGCTCGGTCCACAACGGCGCCGACAGGTTGGTCATGTTCATCCCCATCCACTGGCCGACGCGCACCCCGGTGTCCTCCGGCTTGCCGCTCCACACCGACCGGGGCACGAAGAAGAGGGCGGTGCCCGCCAGTTGACGCCCGTAGGTGTGGCCGCGGGTGTCGACCCAGGTGATGGTGTTGGCGAACATCACCGTCTGGTCGTAGTCCTTGGTGGCCAGCGGCTCGAACACCGATGAGGAGTCCACCGGCCGGTACCCCGCACTGTCGTACCGGAACCGGTCCGCGTACGGGAAGAGCACCAGCGCCCCGACCACCCCCATGGCCAGCACCGAGCGGTACATCGCCGCACTGCTCGGGAACGCGGTGAACAGCAGTGCGACCAGCACCGTCAGGAACCAGTAACGGGCGTTGGAGAACGGGTTGTTGACGATCACATTGAGGACGAGGAGACCGGCCCAGGCCAGCACCGTCGACGGGGAGCGCCGGGCCGCGCGCGAGGTCACCAGCCGACGGGTGAAGAAGAGCAGCGCGAGCAGCGCGGGTACCGTGCCGAAGCCCTTGAGGAAGGCCGACCCCACGTTGGATCCGTCCGACCCCACCCCGCTCCCCGCGACCGAGACACTGATCTCCTGACGGCTGGTGAAGAAGACCGCGGGCCCGCCGACCTTCAGGATGTAGTAGCCGCTCGCCAGGAAGGCCAGCAGCACCAGCAGCCCGAGCCGCCTCCGGTGCGCCACGGCCGGGCGCCCCCCGGAGCGCACGGCGGCCCGCCGCCGCAGCGGCCGCCGGGACGCCAGCAGGGCCCCCAGGTCGAACGCGGCACAGCCCACCAGGATCAGCGCGACGGCCGTCACCAGATCCGACCGTGGCCCGACCACCGGGGTGGGCGTCTGCCCGATGACGGCCTGGGCGAACGGCGCCACCCCCATCGCGATGTACACGAACATCCAGAAGATGCCCTGCAACAGACGCCGCCGGGTGGAAAGGATCATGGTCGCGAGCCGGATCCCGGCATAACAGGTCAGCACGAGCTGGAGCCAGTACGCGGTGTCGCGGACCCCGGTGCCCGGCTGAGCGGCGATCACCGCGGGCAGGAAACAGGCCAGGGCCAGGATGAGGGGCACGGCCAGCGCGCGCGAGAGCATGGTCCACGACCTGGGCTCCGCCTGTGCGGGGCCCGGCTCCCGCAGGCCGTGTTCCGGTACGGGTGCGGACGGCGCCGCCTCGTGCACGGACGTCATGTGCTCCCCGTTTCCGTGGACCTGTGAACACTCTAACGAATCAACCCACTTGGGGGGTTTGGATGACTAGTCTGTGAGGCGTCGGACGTGGTGGAGGGGAACCCCGGTGAAGATCCTGCACATCGTCACACTGCACACCCCGGACCACGCGTTCGGCGGCCCGACCAGGGTGGCGCTCAACCTGTCGAAGGTCCAGCGGGCCGTTGGTGACGACGCCAGGATCATGGCACTCGGAGACGGTTTCGAGGGCCCGCTCCCGCGCGGGATCGAGGGGGTGCCGGCCCATCTCTTCCCGGCCCGCCATCTGCTTCCCGCGTTCGAGGTCAGCGGCATCACCTCCGGGGCGCTCCTGCTCACCGCACACCGCATGATGCGCGGCGCCGACATCGTCCATGTCCATCTGATGCGCGACCTGGTGACACTGCCCGCCGCGCTGCTCGCCCTGGCCTCCCGCACCCCGCTGGTCGTCCAGACGCACGGCATGGTGGACCCCACCGAGAACCGGGTCGCCCGGCTCACCGATCTGCTCGGGGTGCGCAGGGTGCTGCGCGGGGCCGATGCCCTGCTGCACCTCACCGAGACGGAACGCCTCGATGTGAACGCCGTCGCCGCACCGGTCCCGCCGGCCCGCACCGTACGGCTGGTCAACGGGGTGCGCCCGCAGGAGCTCAAGCCCGCCCGCGAGCCGGGGCGGCCGCCGACGGTTCTCTTTCTCGCCCGGATCCAGGAGCGCAAGCGCCCGGAGGACTTCGTCGCGGCGATGCCCGCGGTCCTGGCCCGGCACCCGGACGCCCGCTTCGTGCTGGCCGGCCCCGACACCGGCGCGCTCCCCGCCACCCTCGAACTCGCCCGCGCTCTGGGGGTGACGGCATCGCTCGACCATGTGGGGCCGCTCGGTCACGAGGAGGTCCTGGCGGCCGGACGGCGGGCCGATGTGTACGTACTGCCGTCGATCGAGGAACCCCTCGGTGTGTCCGTCCTCGAAGCGATGTCGGTCGGCACGCCCGTGGTCGTCACCCGTACCTGCGGACTCGGCCCCGACGTGGCGCGCGCGGGCGCGGGCCGGGTGATCGACAGCCGGGTCGGCGAGGACGCGAAGAACGCCCTCAAGGTCGCCACCGCCGTCCTGGAACTCCTCGAACCGGAGACCAACACCCGTACCGGCAGGGCGGCCTGGGACCTCGTCAACGAGGACTTCACCATCGAGGCAGTGACCGCGACGCTCCGGCGGACCTACGAGGACGTGGTCCGCCGGAGCGGCAAGCGGGTCAAACGGTCTTCCCCTCACGGGACTTGAGGGTGATCTGCCAGCGGTAGAAGCTCATCGCCAGTGCGAAGTCGAACCCCGCCCGCCCGTCGAGGAACCCCCGCCGGTACAGATACATGTACGCGAACGACACCAGTGGCTTGAACGGCGCCTTGTGGAACAGCTGACCCTGGCGCGATTTCACCCTGCGCACCTGTTCCTTGACCTCGGGGTGGTGCTCCAGCCACGCCTCCCAGTCCGAGTAGCGGTTGTGCCGCTCGAACCAGGCGGTGACCGGGTCGAGATCCTGGTGCTCGATCGGATTGCGCAGCGAACCGACCGAGTCGGCGACCGGCTGGTAGTGGCCCTCGACCTCGCCGATGCCCGGCGCGTCCAGATCGCCCACCTCCGGATACCGGCAGCGGGTGCGGTCGGTCAGCGAGCGCTTGCGGATGGTGTAGCCGTGCCGCAGCCGCTTCCCGGAGAACCAGTAGCCGAGCGGAACGTCGTACGCCGCGGGCTTCGGCGCGGCCGGGTCGGCGAAGATCTGCCGCAGTTCGGCCAGCAGCCCGGGACCGATCCGCTCGTCGCCGTCGAGCAGCAGGATCCAGTCCAGGTCCGTGCGGACATGGTCCAGACACCATTGCTTCTTGCGCGGATGACCACCGTCCCAGGTGTACGTGATCACCTCGGCCCCGCACTCCTCGGCGATCTTCGCCGTCTCGTCGGTGCTGTGCGAATCGACGACGACGACCGCCTCGAAATGGCCGAGTACCGATGTCACCGCCTCGGCGATGTTGAGCCCCTCGTTCTTCGTGGGGATCGCCACGGCTATCGGCAGCTTGCTCATCCGAGGTCTCCTTCGGGCAGCCAGGCGTAGCAGCCTGTGGAGGTGAAGACACGGGCCTGCCGAGGCACGGTGATCGAGGTCCGCTTCCCGGCGGCGGAGCCGGAGACCAGGGTGCCGCCGTCCGCCCCGGTGATCCGCCAGGCGCAGCTTCCGGTGGGGGAGACGTCGCGGTAGCGGCCCGGCCGGATCTGTTCGTTCCTGTACGTGCCGTCCGGGTAGCCCCGCTCGGCCTCCCGCAGCAGGTCCCGGTGCCTGGTGCAGAGGTGCTCGACAGCGGGTTTCGCATCGGCGATCTCACCCGTCACGATCGCACCGACCGCGACGTCCCGGTCGGCCTTCACCAGGAACCGCAGCCTGTCGCAGGTCTCCTGACCGGTCTGCAGCACGGCTGCCGGGTCCATGCCCCTGGGCACCCGGTCGACCAGATATTCCTTCTGCTTCCTGCTGAACGAGCCGGTGGCCGGGGTGAGTTCATCGCTGGGCAGCTTCGGCGGCGCACTCGTGTGCGGCGTCGCGGGGCCGTCGGCGGCGCCCGTGCCGGTCCCCGCCGACGGGGCGGCGAGCGGGGCCCGGGTGGCCGCCGGTCCGGCGCCGTCGGCGCCGCCCCGCCCCTCGGCGGACGAGCCGCAGGCGGCCAGCACCGCCGTCACTACGACGACGGCGGCACCGGCCCGGAACGGATGCCTCATCCGGCTGTCCTCAGCGCGTAGTGGGCACTGATCTGCGCGCTGCTCAGTGCGGTCGGGTAGACGGCGGTCTCGTCGATCTGCCCGGCGAAGAAGTCGCTCGTAGGCCTGGACGGCCAGCCGTTCAGGTTGTCCCCGCCCACCCGCCAGTAGCCGTCGTACTTCTCGTTGCCGGTGTACAGGGTGCTGGAGGCGCGGAGCTGCCCGTCGACGTACAGCGCCATGCCACCGGGGCCCTGGGTGGCGACGACGTGGTGCCAGGCGCCGTTGTTGTACGCGGCGGGTGTGGTGACGGTCCGGGCACTGCCGCTCTTCACCCCGAAGACCAGCCGGCCGTCGTCACGCATGTACACATGCTTGTCGTACTGAGTGCTGTTCTGCATGGTCAGACTGCCGAAGCCGACGATCTTCCCGCCCTTGGTGCTCGTCGTCCTGATCCAGGTCTCCACCGAGAACCTGGCCGGCTGCGGATGGCGCTTGTTGCTGTACACGTACTGCGTCGAACCGTTGAGGCCGATCGCGGTCGAGGGGCCCGCGACCGCGGCCGGGGTCACCCGCCGGGTGGGGGAGTTGCGCACGAATCCGTTGTCCCGCCCGCCGCTGCTGTCGCCCGCGAGGGTCGAGGCGGCCTCGTCGTAACGCCAGTAGAGCGAAGCGCCGTCCGCGAGCACCTTGGCGGGGTACTTCGGCGCCGCCGACGCCACGGTGGCGGACACGGCGGCCGACTTGGCACTGGTGTTGGTGCCGTCGCTCGCACTGATCCGGTACGAGTGGGTCTCGCCCGGCGCCACGTCCGTGTCGGTCCAGCTCAGCTGCGGCCGGTCCCAGAACAGCGAGTAGCCGGTCGTGGTGTGCACCGGGGTGCTCGCGCCGTCCTTGTAGATCCGGTAGGTGAGTTCCCCGTCGTCGGTGTCGAAGCTGGTCTGCCAGTCGACCACCACCTTCCCCGGGGCGATCGTGGACAGGGTGACGTTGGGCACCCACGGGGCCCCGGTGTCGGGACCGTCGGCGAACCTGGTCAGGCCCTGCTGCGCGGAGCCGTTGACGGTGGTGAACTCGCCGCCGACCCACAGGTAGTGGTGGCCGCCCTTGTCGGTCTGCGCCATCACCCGGGGCCCGACCGGCTCCCCGATCCCGTCGTTGGTGTCCGGGAACCAGGGCAGCAGCTTCGGGTCGTCCACGGACTGGGCCAGCAGATGCTTGCGCGGCTGGTTGGGGAACTCGCCCATCGTGGCGCAGTCATGGGCGTGGCTCCCGCTGTACAGCACGCCGTCGTGCACCAGGACGGCCTGGGTGGCGCCGAGGCAGGTGTCCCGCCAGCGCTGCTCGAAGTCGCTCAGGTCCAGTGCGATCCGGCCGTCGAAGACACCGCCTCCGGTGCCCTCGTTGGCGGTGTAGAAGCCGGTGGCGTCCGTGGTCAGGTCCTGCACCGTGGAGGTGTTGGGAATGAACCCGGCCGGATAGCTCTTGGTCACCGCCCCGGTCGTGGCGTCCACCACCGCCAGTGCGTGCGACGTGGTGCCGTTCACCTTGAAGAAGTTGCCGCCGAGCAGTACGTGCTTGCGGTCGGGCGTCACCTCGACGGCCCGGCCGATCTCGTCCGCGTTCGCCTTCCACGGCTTCAGCGCGGCGCCCGTGGTGACCGCGGCGAACTTGTTCCTGGTCTGCCCGGCCACCGTGTTGAAGTCCCCGCCCAGATACACGGTGTCCGTGGTCACGGCGAGGGCCCGCACCGTCGCCGAGACGGAGACCTTGAAGTCCTTGCGCGGCGTGCAGCTCGCGGTGTCGATCGCGGCGATGTTGCTCACCCCGACACCGCTCACCGACCCGAACCGCCCGCCGACGTAAAGGGTCTTCTGGTCCGGCGAGAGCGCCAGCGCCCGTACCGTCGCCGTGCCGGACGAGAGTGTGAACGACAGGCTGCAACCGGTCGGCGCGCCGGTCGCGGCATCGAAGGCGGCGAAGTTCACCGCGGGCCGTTCCGAGGTGCCGGGTGCCGCGTCCGGCGGCCGGACGGTGGAGAAGGTGCCGCCGGTGTAGACGACACCGGCGGCCGACGCGGCCATCGACCAGACGATGCCGTTGGTCTGCCAGGTGGTGAGGTCGTCCGCGGTCAGGGAGACCGGCGGGGTCAGGGCCGTGGCCGGGGAGCCCCCGGACGCGGCGGCTGCGGACAGTGCTCCGGCGAGCAGGCAGAGCGCGGCGGCAGCGGCGCGTACCCGGCCGCGGCCGGGTACGCGGCCCGTGGTTGCGTACATCATTCAGCTCCGAAGGTGAGAACGGGCCGCGGCCGGATCGCCGCGGTGGCTGTTGTACCGGTGCCGGGCTGTCTCATCGGTCCACCCGCACGGCGGCTCCGGCGAGTTGGTCGGACAGCTGGCGGATGTCCGCCTCGACCATGATCCTGGCGAGCTCCCGCGACCGCACGACCGGTTTCCAGCCGAGCTGTTCCTCGGCCTTGGTGGCGTCCCCGATCAGGGCATCGACCTCGCTGGGTCTTTCGTACTTGGCGTCGTGCCGGACGTGCTCGCGCCAGTCCAGACCCGCGTGCGCGAAGGCGTAATCCAGGAACTGCCGCACACTGACGCCCTCGCCGGTGGCCACCACGTAGTCGTCCGGGACGTCGCACTGGAGCATCCGCCACATCGCCTCGACGTACTCGGGGGCGTATCCCCAGTCGCGTACGGCATCGAGGTTGCCCAGGTGGAGGTGGGTCTGCAGGCCCGCCTTGATCCTGGCCACCCCGCGAGTGATCTTCCGGGTCACGAAGGTCTCGCCGCGGCGCGGGGACTCGTGGTTGAAGAGGATCCCGTTGACCGCGAACATGCCGTACGCCTCACGGTAGTTGACCGTGGACCAGTACGAGTAGACCTTGGCGACGCTGTACGGGCTCCGCGGATGGAACGGGGTGTCCTCGTTCTGCGGCGGCGGGGTGGCGCCGAACATCTCGGACGAGGACGCCTGATAGACCCGGGTGTCGATCCCGCTCGCGCGGACCGCCTCCAGCAGCCGGATGGTGCCGAGTCCGGTGATGTCACCGGTGTACAGCGGTGCGTCGAACGAGACGCGGACGTGCGACTGCGCACCCAGGTTGTAGACCTCGTCCGGCCGGATGTCACGCAGCAGATTCACCAGCGCGACACCGTCGGCGAGATCGGCGTGGTGCAGGACGAACGAGCGGTTCTCCTCCTCCGGTCCCTGGTAGATGTGGTCTATGCGCTCGGTGTTGAAGCTCGACGAGCGGCGTATCAGGCCATGGACCGTGTACCCCTTGTCGAGCAGCAGCTCGGACAGGTACGAGCCGTCCTGTCCGGTCACACCGGTGATGAGCGCGGTCTTCGCCACGACTCCCCCTTCTCTGGTCGCCTCAGCGGCTGTTGTTCCGCACCGAATATTTCCCGCCGAAATACCGGGATTGAGCGTTCTGCGGCAAAACATCACCGCAGGCTGCGGGTGCTGGCAGAATCCGGGCCATGACGACTGATCTCCCCGGCCCGGCTCAGGAATCCGTCCGTTGCCTCCTGCGATCCGGTGCCCGTGTGTTCGTCGCGGGCCACCGCGGCCTGGTCGGCTCGGCGGTGGCGCGCCGCCTCACCGCCGAGGGGCACGAGGTGATCACCCGCGACCGCGACCGGCTCGATCTGCGCGACACCGCCCGGACCGAGGCGTTCCTCCGCGAGGCCCGTCCGGACGCGGTGGTGCTGGCCGCCGCCAAGGTCGGCGGGATCATGGCCAACAACACGTATCCGGTGCAGTTCATCGAGGACAATCTGCGCATCCAGCTGAGCGTCGTCGCCGGGGCGCACGCGGCCGGGGTCGAGCGGCTGCTCTTCCTCGGCTCGTCCTGCATCTACCCCAGGCGCGCCCCGCAGCCGATCCCCGAAAGCGCCCTGCTCACCGGCCCGTTGGAGCCGACCAATGAGGCGTACGCACTGGCCAAGATCGCCGGGATCGTGCAGACCCGCTCCTACCGCCGGCAGTACGGAGCCTCGTACATCAGCGCCATGCCCACCAACCTCTACGGTCCGGGCGACAACTTCGACCTGGAGTCCTCGCACGTGCTGCCCGCGCTGATCCGGCGCTTCCACGAGGCGCGCCGGGACGGTTCGCCCACGGTCACACTCTGGGGCTCCGGCAGCCCCCGCCGGGAGTTCCTGCACGTGGACGACCTGGCCGACGCGTGCCTTCTGCTGCTGGAGCGTTATGACGGCGACGAGCCGGTCAACATCGGTTGCGGAGTCGATCTGACGATCCGTGAACTGGCGGCCACGGTACAGGATGTGACGGACTTTCAGGGTGTCGTCGAATGGGACATCACGAAGCCCGACGGCACCCCGCGCAAACTGCTCGACATCTCCCGGCTCGCCTCGCTGGGTTTCGCACCGCGGATCGCGCTGCGTGACGGGATCGCCCAGACCTACGCGTGGTGGCTGGACCGGCAGCCCGCGCAGCTCCGAATTCGGCCGAACACCGTTGGTACGTAAGGGACGTCGTGCCACTCGCATTGCCGGTCGCCGCTCTCAGTAGGCCCCGCGGCCGTCGGTGACGGCGCGCAGCGTACGGGCCATGAGTCCCATGTCCGTGGCCACCGACCAGTTGTCGACGTACCACAGATCGAGCGAGACCGTCTCCTGCCAGGACAGGTCCGAGCGGCCGCTGACCTGCCACAGGCCGGTCAGCCCCGGCTTGACCGACAGCCGCCGGAACTCGCGCTCGTCGTAGCGGGACACCTCCTCCGGCAGCGGCGGGCGCGGGCCGACCAGCGACATGTCGCCGCGGAGCACGTTGAGCAACTGCGGGAGCTCGTCCAGGGACGTTCGGCGCAGCAGGCGGCCGATTCCGGTCACCCGGGGATCGCGGCGCATCTTGAACATCGGGCCGTCGATCTCGTTCGCGGTGCGGAGCCGGTCCTTGTGTGCCTCGGCGTCGGCCACCATGGTGCGGAACTTCCACATCGTGAATGGCCGGTTGTGCCGCCCCTGGCGGATCTGACGGTGGAACACCGGCCCGTCGGAGTCGAACCGTACCGCCGCCCCGATCAGCACCAGCAGGGGTGTCAGCACCAGCAGGCCGAGGGCGGCGCCGACCCGGTCCACGACGGCCTTCAGGGCCGGCTGAGGCCCCCGGCGCAGCGGCGGCGCGATGTGCAGCAGGGTGAGCCCGGCCGCGGCGGTGGCCCGTACCCGGCCGGCCGCGATGCCGGAGAGGCCCGGGAGGACGGACAGCGCGAGCCCGCCGTCGTGCAGTCCCCAGGAGAGCCGGCGCAGCCGCTCCTCGGAGAGCTGGGGCCCGGGGACCACCAGCGCCAGGTCCGCGTCCTGGGCGAAGGCGCCGCCCAGCACGGTCGACACATCGTCGTCGGCCGGTGCCGGTGCCAGCCGGCCCGGCACCGGCACCCCGCACTCCAGCGGCGCGGTCCCCACCGGGACCGCGGCCACGACCGCGTACGGATGGTCCGCGCGGGCCGCGAGCAACCGGACGGCGCGGTCCACGCCCGGAGCCTCGCCCACCACCAGCACCCGCCGGACCGTCCGCGTCCGGCGCCCCGGCCACGGCAGCCGCCGCAGGGACTGCGCCGCGATCCCGGCCGGCAGCCCGGGCAGCAGTGCCACGACCGCCGTCGCGGGGTCGAGCGCATGGCCGGTCGCGGTGTGCAGCACGGTGAGCGCGCCTATGAACAGCAGCCAGTCGCCGGCCGTGCTCAGCACCCCCGGCGGTCCGCCCGGCGGCCGCTGCGCGTACCGGCCGCGCACGGCCCGCAGCGCGGACCACGCCAGTGTGGCCACGGCCGCGGCCAGCACGGCCCGGGACTGTCCGCCGGTGCGCAGTACGAGCAGGGCCGGAACCCCGAGGCCGAGGAGCTCCACACCGGCGACCACGGGTATGCACCGGGTGGCCCGGCTCTTCGCGGCGGCCGGTCCGGAACGCTCGCGCGGTGAGGCCGGCGCCTGCCACAATTCTTCGAGTCCGTTGCCGCGAGGCCGATTCGAGACGGTGCGTGGACGTGGCGCCCCCGCCAGTCCCACGGGTCCTGTTCTGTCCGAATCGGGTAGCTCGACATGCCCCATGAACCCCCCAGTCACAGTTGCATCGTCACAAACGGGGCGCATCCGCCGATCTCATGGACTGACGGATGCGCCCTCGCTCGGTGCACGATATCCACAGACGTGCCATTTCGCTGGAGTTCTCGTGAAGTTCAGACATGCGCACTGACTCGGATCTCGTCCCGTTCCGTGCCGGATCACTGGGTCTGTGAGTAAGTGTTGGCATTTGGAATGCACCTGAATCGGGTTGTGTGCGGACATGTACGCCGGTCAACTGCTCGGTGTGTCCACCAGGTTCGTCCGCGGCAGTGTGCTGTCGGGAGACCTTCCCCGGCCAACAAACGAGCGGGGGTGCATGTGGTGACGGCCGATGGCCGGATTGTTTCGGTGTGGAAGCGGGGTCATCGGTGGTGCCGGAGCGACGCGAGGTGTTCAGTGGCTGTCGAGTTCGTCGTCGGGCCGGGACGGCCAGGCGGCCGCCGCCCTCCCCGGCGCCAGGTGGTCGACCACTTCGGCCAGTTCCTCGCAGGCGCGCTCGATCCGGTGCCGGATGTTGCTCTGTTCGGTCACGAGCGCCGCGAGCAACAGCGCGGTCAGCGCCACACAGCCGTTGAGCACGGCGAGGTTGACCATCACATGAAGGATCGTCTGGCCCTCGAACGGACCCACCCCTTCCGTTCCCGCGATCGCGGCCAGTACGGACACCAGCAGTGCGCAGGGCGCGCTCCCCGCCAGCTGGAAACGCAGGGCGGCCCAGATCAGCAGGGGGAACACCAGATAGATCATCGCCAGTGAACTCCGGGTCGCCACCAGTGAGACCACGACCGAGACGACCAGCAGCGCGCTCGCCTCGATCCACCGGTCGGTGGTCCGGGGCATCCGCAGTCTGCGCAGCACGAGCAGCAGGGGAGTGACCACGAGTACCCCCATCGCGTCCCCCGACCACCACGCCGCCCAGACCGGCCAGAACCCGCTCAGGGGCAGCTTCCCGTCCACCACCAGCATGCCCGCGCCCACGGTGGCGCTGATGACCATGCCGGCCAGCGCGCCCAGGAAGACCAGCATGACCCCGTCGCGCAGCCGGTCCAGCTCCTTGCGGAAGCCCGCTCTGCGGAGTATCAGGTACGAACAGACCGGGGCCGCGGTGTTCCCCGCCACGACGGCGAAGGTGGAGGGCGTGACCGAGCCGCTGAGCGTGGCGACCACGAGCAGGGAGCCCAGAGCGATCCCGGGCCAGGCGCTCAGGCCCAGGTAGATCAGGGCCCCCAGCGCGATGCCCGTCGGCGGCCAGAGCGGTGTGACGACCGCGCCGTGGACGGACACCTCCCGGATGAGGCCGAGCCCCCCGGCCGCGTAGTAGGCAGCGGTGACGGCCAGGACACGTAGTACGGCCACGGCCGCACGTCTGGTTCTCTCGCTGCGGATCACACATCTCATCAGACACCGCCCCGGACGGGTGGCGGCTGTTTGACACGCTAGGGGCTGTCCGGCGGATCGCGGCCGGGTCCGCGGACCCGGCCGGGCCGGTGGCCCCGGATCCGGCAGCGGTCGGAACGCTCCCGTCCGCACCCTCGGTACTGGCCGGGTACGGCCCCGTGCCGCACCCTCAGTTCCGGCCGGGTACGGTCCCGTGCCGCACCACGAGCACCGCGGCGTCGTCCTGGTGCCCGGTCTGCTCCGCCGCCCGCAGCACCGCGTCGGCCAGTTCGCCGGCGTCGTCGCCGACCCGGGCGTGCACCAGCCGGGTCACCGCGTCCAGACCGCGGTCGATCGGGAACGAGGGCCCCTCCACCACCCCGTCCGTGACCAGGACGAACGCGCCCGGGGCGGTCAGCCGCCGCCGGGTGACCGGATAGTGCTCGCCCGCCTGGATCCCCAGGGGCAGCCCGCCCTCGTCGCTGGTCACCCCGGACCGCCCGTCGGCCGTGGCCCACACCGCCGCGACATGCCCCGCCCGGGCGCTCTGCAGCTCCCGGGACACCGGGTCGAGGCGGATGAACGTACAGGTCGCGAAGAGGCCGGAGCCCACCGAGACCAGCAGGTCGTTGGTCCGGCCCACTACCTCGCCGGGGTCCGCGGCGGTGGCGGCTATCGCCCGCATGGCGATCCGGATCTGGCCCATGAACGCGGCGGCCTCGACGTCGTGCCCCTGCACATCACCGATGGCGAAGGCCAGCGCACCGTCCGGCAGCACGAAACCGTCGTACCAGTCACCGCCGATGTCCAGCCCGCTGCGGGCCGGTGTGTACCGGGCGGCGGTCTGGAGCCCCGGACGGGCGGGCAGCGTCGCCGGGAGCATCTCGCGTTGCAGCACCTCGGCCAGCTCCACCCGGGCCTGGTGCAGCTCCACCTCCCGGCGCGCCCGGGAGGTGAGCTGTTGCAGCGTGGTGAGCAACTCCTCGGCACTCGCCGAACGGGGAGGACGACGCCGGTTCATGGGCCGCTCCGCACTGAGTTCGTCGGCGCGGCGCAACCCGGGGCATGCCGCGGCTGGGCCGTCCGGGGTATCGACGGGCCGGATCCCGGTGCGACGTTCAGCCGTCGCCCGCTTTCAATGGAATTGGACACCCTGCATCCTATTTCGGCAGTGTGATCTCCGCAGGACGAGCTTTCGGCGGTGTGATCTCCGCAGGACGAGCCGGAACGGGCGAACCCGCCCGGCCGGGTGGATCCTGGTGGCAGGACCGCGTCGAGGCGGCGCATCGCGACCGGACGCGGTCGCAGGAGGTGCGCGATGACCCGCACGCTGGAGTGGAGACTGCGCCTCGGGCTGACCGAGGACGACGGGACGACCAGGGCGGAGGCGGTGCTGGACACCGGCTCCGCACGGCTCACCGGACACGGGGTCGCCCGCTGCAACCCGCAGGACGTGGACGTACCCGCCATCGGCGACGAGCTCGCGGCGAGCCGGGCCATGAAGGACGTGGCCGCCCAGCTGATGAAGGCCGCCGACGCGGACCTGGAAACCGTGGGCGCCGGACCCGCGAGCGGCCCCGTGACCCCGCCCTACGCATGGACCGACACCACGGCCTGAGCCCCCGGGAGCACCCATGACCCGCATTTCGACGACCGTGGACGGCACCCGGTACGACGACGAGGTCGAGCCCCGGCTGCTGCTGGTCCACTATCTCAGGGACCACCTGGGCCTCACCGGCACCCCCGTCGGCTGCGACACCAGCAACTGCGGCGCATGCACCGTCGAACTCGACGGCGACAGCGTGAAGAGCTGCTCCGTACTGGCCGTCCAGGCCGACGGCGGCGAAGTGACGACCGTCCAGGGCCTTGCCACCGACGGCGAATGGACACCGCTGCAGACCGCGTTCCACGAACAGCACGCACTTCAGTGCGGCTACTGCACCCCCGGCATGATCATGGCCGCCCGCGATCTGCTCAAGGAGAACCCCGACCCCACGCCCGAGGAGATCCGCCGCGGGCTGGAGGGCAACCTCTGCCGCTGCACCGGCTACCAGAACATCGTGCGCGCCGTCCTGGCGGCGGCCGCCGAGGAGCGGCGCCGCAAGGCGCCCGCACCCCGGCCCGCGGACACGCGGCCCGCCCCCGCCGGGCAGGAGGCACGGACATGACCGCCCCGACCACCACCGGCGCGTCACGCCCCGAGGTGGGCCGCTCCCGCACCCGCAAGGAGGACGCACGGCTCGTCACCGGCCGCACCACCTGGACGGACAACATCACCACCCCCGGCCTGCTGCACCTGGCGATCCTGCGCAGCCCCATGGCCCACGCCCGGATCGACCGCATCGACGTGGCGCCGGCGCTGGAACGCCCCGGGGTGATCGCCGCCCTCACCGGCCGTGACCTCGCCGACGAACTGGGCCCCATGCCGTGCGTCTGGCCGGTGACCGAGGACATCGTCATGCCCGACCACCCGGCCGTCGCCGTCGACGAGGTGCGGTACGCCGGAGAGCCCGTGGCCGTGGTCGTCGCCCGCGGCCGGTACGCCGCCGCGGACGCGCTGGAGGCCGTGGAGGTCGACTACACGCCCCTGCCGCCCGTGCTCGGCCTGGAAGCCGCGCTGGCCGACGACGCACCCCTCGTACACGCCGGGAAGGGCACCAACCGCTGCTACACCTGGCCCCTGGACACGGGGAACTACGCTGCCCAGAAGGCCCGCGCCGACGTCGTACTGCGCCGCCGCTACACCCAGCAGCGCCTCATCCCCAACGCCATGGAACCCCGGTCGGTGGTCGCCACCCCGCCCACCGCGTCCAACGAGTACACCCTGTACTCCGCCACCCAGGTCCCGCACGTCGCCCGGGTCATCCTGTCCATGGTCACCAGGATCCCCGAGCAGCGGCTGCGGGTGATCGCCCCGGACGTCGGCGGCGGCTTCGGCTCCAAACTCCAGGTGTACGGCGAGGAGGCCGTCGCCCTCGCCCTCGCCAGGAAGCTCGGCAGACCCGTCAAATGGACCGAGTCCCGCTCCGAGGGCTACCTGGCCACCCACCACGGCCGCGGCCAGATCCAGGACATCGAGATCGCCGCGACGAAGGACGGCGAGATCCTCGGCCTGAGCGTCGACCTGCTCGCCGACATGGGCGCCTACCTGATGCTGATCACGCCCGGCATTCCGCTGCTCGGTGCGTTCATGTACCCGGGGATCTACAAGATGAACGCGTACACCTTCCGGTGCACCGGCGTCTTCACCACCCGCACGCCGACCGATGCCTACCGCGGGGCCGGCCGCCCCGAGGCGACCTTCGCGATCGAGCGGACCATGGACGAACTCGCCGCCGAACTCGGCCTGGACCCCGTCGAGTTGCGCCGCCGCAACTGGATCCGCCACGAGGAGTTCCCGTACACGTCCATCGCCGGACTCACCTACGACAGCGGCAACTACGAAGCGGCCACCGACCGGGCACTCGCCCTCTTCGGCTACGACGGCCTGCGCGCCGAACAGCGCGAGCGCGAAGCCCGCCACGACCCGGTGCGGCTCGGCATCGGCATCTCCACCTTCACCGAGATGTGCGGCCTCGCGCCCAGCCGCGTACTGCGCGACCTGCGGTACGCCGCCGGGGGCTGGGAGGCCGCCACCATCCGCATGCTGCCCACCGGAAAGGTCGAGGTCACCACCGGGACCAGCCCGCACGGACAGGGCCACGCCACCTGCTGGAGCCAGATTGCCGCGGACGTGCTCGGGGTGCCGTTCGACGACATCGAGGTCGTGCACGGCGACACCAGGGCGGTCCCGCAGGGCATGGACACCTACGGCTCACGGTCGCTGGTGGTCGGCGGACTGGCCGTCCACCACGCCGCGCTGAAGGTGGTGGCCAAGGCCCGCAGGGTCGCCGCGCACCTGCTGGAGGCGAACGAGGCCGACCTGGAGTTCTCCGCCGGGACCTTCTGGGTGCGGGGATCGCCGGAGGCGGCGAAGACCATCCAGGACGTGGCCCACGCGACGTTCTCGTCCCACGACCTGCCCGACGGGATGGAACCGACGATCAACGCCGGACACCTGGTCGACCCGGACAACTTCTCGTACCCGCACGGCACGCACCTGTGCGCGATCGAGGTCGACACCGAGACCGGGCGGGCCCGCATCCGCAGCTACGTCTGCGTCGACGACATCGGGAAGGTGATCAACCCGATGATCGTCCAGGGCCAGGTCCACGGCGGCCTCGCCCAGGGCATCGCACAGGCGCTGTACGAGGAGGCGGTGTACGACACCGAGGGCAATCTGGTCTCCGGGACGATGGCCGACTACCTCGTTCCCGCGGCACCGGACCTGCCGGACTTCGTCACCGACCGCACCGAGACGCCGGCGACCTCCAACGCCCTCGGCGTCAAGGGGGTCGGCGAGGCCGGGACCATCGCCTCCACCCCGGCCGTCGTCAACGCGGTCGTGGACGCGCTGCGACCGCTCGGCGTACGGGACGTGGCCATGCCGTGCACCCCGCAGCGCATCTGGCAGGCCGTCACGGACGCACGGGCGAGGGAGGCGAAGACATGATTCCCGCCGCATTCGACTACGCACGGCCCGACACCCTCGACGAGGCGGTACGCACCCTGCACGACGGCGGTGAGGACGCCAAGGTCCTGGCGGGCGGACAGAGCCTGATCCCCATCCTCCGCCTGCGCCTCGCCTTCCCCGAGCTCCTCGTCGACCTCGGCCGCATCCCGGAGCTGCGCGGCGTCCGCGAGGACCCCGCCACCGGGTCGCTCGTCATCGGAGCCATGACCACCCACCACGACGTCATCCACGACCCCCTGGTACGCCGCCACGCCGGGCTGCTGGCCGCCGCCACCGAAACCGTCGCCGACCCCGCAGTACGCCACCGCGGCACGCTCGGCGGCTCGCTCGCCCACGCCGACCCGGCCGGCGACCTCCCGGCGGTACTGCTCGCCCTGGACGGCGAGATGGTGGCCGTCGGCCCGCGGGGCAGGCGCACCGTCCCGGCCCGTGAGTTCTTCGTCGACTACCTGCGGACGGCCCTGGCGGACGACGAGGTGCTGGCGGAGATCCGGGTCCCGAGGACCGACACCTGGGGATTCCACTACGAGAAGTTCAGCCGGGTCGCCCAGGGCTGGGCAATCGTCGGCGTCGCCGCGCTCGTACGGCGCGACGACGGCCGGATCGCCGAGGCCCGCATCGGCCTGACCAACATGGGCTCCACACCGTTGCGCGCGAACGCCACCGAGGCGGCGCTCGCCGGGGCCGAGGCGGTCCCGGCCGCGGTGGCTTCCGCCGCCGACGCGGCGGCGGAGGGCACCCGCCCCGCCACGGATCTCTCCGCGACACCCGAGTACCGCGCACACCTCGCCCGGGTGCTGACCCGGCGCGCGGTACTGGCCGCGGCCGGGACGGAGTGAGCGGTGACCGGACCGGCGGCCGGGGCGGACACGACGGACGGGCCCGAGGACGGACCGGCCGGGCTGCGCGCCCGCCTGGAGCGAACGGGCTACCTCGTCGACGAAGGGCTCGCCATCGCCTGCTTCCTGGCCCTGCGGCTGCACCGGCCGCTCTTCTGCGAGGGCGACGCGGGCGTGGGCAAGACCGCACTCGCCCCGGCCCTCGCCGACGTACTCGACGCGCCACTGATCCGCCTCCAGTGCTACGAGGGCATCGACGCCTCCCAGGCCCTGTACGACTGGGACTTCCCACGTCAGCTGCTCCATCTGCGGGCCGCCGAGGCCGCCGGGATCACCGAGGCGGACCGGCTGGAGAGCGAGCTGTACAGCAGACGCTTCCTCATCGCGCGCCCGCTGCTGCGTGCGGTGGAGACCCAGCCGTCGGTCCTGCTCATCGACGAAGTCGACCGCGCGGACGACGAGTTCGAGGCATTCCTGCTGGAACTCCTCTCCGAGTACACGGTCACGGTCCCCGAACTCGGCACCCTGCGCGCCCAGTCGCCGCCCGTGGTCGTCCTGACCTCCAACCGGACCAGAGAGGTCCACGACGCGCTGAAACGGCGCTGCCTCTACCACTGGTTCGACCACCCCGGCTACGACCGTGAGCTCGCGATCGTCCGCAGACGGCAGCCCCAGGTGACCGCCCGGCTCGCCGAACAGGTCACCGCGGTCGTCCAGCGGCTGCGCACCGAGCACCTGCTCAAGCCGCCCGGCGTGGCCGAGACCATCGACTGGGCCGAGGCCCTGGACGCGCTCGGGGCCACCGAACTGGACGCCGAACTGGCCTTCGCCACCCTGGGCTCGGTGCTGAAATACCGGGAGGACGCCGAACACGCCCGCTCCCTCGACCTGTCCGCGGTCCTCGCGGCGCAAGGAGCGTGACCCGTGCCCACCGCACCCGTCATCGACGCGACCGCCGTGGCCGTGGGACTCTCCCGGGCACTGCGCGCCGCCGGTGTGGCCACCGGCCCCGACCGCACACAACTGTTCCTGGGCGCCCTCGACCTGCTCGACCCCGCACGGCGCGCCGATGTGTACTGGGCGGGCCGGCTCACCCTGTGCGGCAGCCGGGACGACCTGGAACGGTACGACCGGGTGTTCGCCGGCTGCTTCGACCACGTCCTGGGGCCGTACCCCGCGACCCGTGCCACGCCCCTGTCCCAGCCGCGGCCACGGTGGGTGGACACCGGGGCCGGCCCGCTGCGCGGATCCGACCGGACGAGCGAGGACCCGACACCGCCGCGGGCCGCCCCGGCCAGCGAGACGGAGATCCTGCGCCACCGCGACATGGCCCGGCTGACCGCCGCCGAACGCGCACAACTACGGCGCCTGCTGGCCGCGTTCGCACTGAGTGGCGAACCCCGGCGCACCGCCAGGATGCGCCCCGCCCGACGCGGCGGCACGGACCCCCGGCGCACCGTGCGCGAACTGCTGCGGCACGGCGGCGAGCCCGCCCGGCTGCGCCACCGAGCCCCCGTCACCAAGCCGCGCCGGACGGTGCTGCTGCTGGACGTGAGCGGTTCCATGGACCCGTACGCGGACGCCCTGCTGCGCTTCGCGCACGCCGCGGCGCACGGACCGGCGGCCCGTACCCCCACCGAGGTCTTCACCATCGGCACCCGGCTGACCCGAGTGACCCGCGAGATGGCGCACCCGGACCCGGACACCGCACTGGCCGCGGTCGCCGCCGCCGTCCCCGACCGCAGCGGCGGCACCCGGCTCGGCGAGATGCTCCGCGCCTTCCTCGACCGCTGGGGGCAGCGCTCCTGCGCCCGGGGAGCGGTGGTGGTCGTCCTCTCCGACGGCTGGGAGCGCGCCGACCCCGCGTTGCTCGCCGCCCAGATGGTCCGACTGCACCGGCTGGCGCACCGCGTGGTGTGGGCCAACCCCCGCAAGGCGCGGCCGGGTTACGCACCGCTCGCGGCGGGCATGGCGGCCGCGCTGCCGCACGTGGACGTGTTCGTCGAGGGACACAGCCTGGCGGCTCTGGAGCAACTGGCCGCAGTGGTACGGGGGGTGGCGTCCGATGCGTGAGATCCTGCCGGTGCTCGGGCGCTGGTACGCCGCGGGGGAGCCGTTCGGGCTCGCCACCGTCGTCGCGGTGAGCCGCAGCGCACCGCGCGGACC
This sequence comes from Streptomyces sp. NPDC007164, assembly GCF_040634135.1. Classification (NCBI taxonomy): domain Bacteria; kingdom Bacillati; phylum Actinomycetota; class Actinomycetes; order Kitasatosporales; family Streptomycetaceae; genus Streptomyces; species Streptomyces sp. NPDC007164. Next base: position 72,450 of record NZ_JBEYFB010000019.1, on the reverse strand, counting down.
CGGCGCGGCGATGGCCGTGGGCCCGGACGACGAGGTCGTGGGCAGCGTCTCCGGCGGCTGCGTCGAGGGAGCGGTCTTCGAACTCGCCAAGGAAGTCATGGAGACCGGCCGGGCCCGGCTGGAGACCTTCGGCTACAGCGACGAGGACGCCTTCGCCGTCGGACTCACCTGCGGCGGCGAGATCACGCTCCTCGTGCGCCCGGTGACGGCGGCGTCCGACCCCACCTTCGGCGAGGTCGCCGCGTCGGTCGCCGGGCGCCGCCCGGTGGTGGTCGCCACCGTGACCGACGGACCCGCACCGCACGGGGCCGCCCTCGCGGTCCGGCCGGACACCGTGTCGGGATCGCTGGGCGCGAGCGGCCTGGACGCCGCCGTGACCGCCGACGCGCGCGGGGAACTCGCCCAGGGGGCGACGGGGTTGCGGCACTACGGACCGAACGGCGAGCGGCGCGAGGACGACGTCGCGGTCTTCCTCCAGTCGTTCGCCCCGCCGCCCCGGATGCTGGTCTTCGGCGCGATCGACTTCGCGGCGGCGGTGGCCCGGATCGGCGCGTTCCTCGGATACCGGGTCACCGTCTGCGACGCCCGCCCCGCCTTCGCCGACGCCCGGCGCTTCCCCGCCGAGGCCGAGGTCGTCGTCGACTGGCCGCACCGGTATCTGCGCGAAACGGAGACCGACGGGCGGACCGTGATGTGCGTACTCACCCACGACCCCAAGTTCGACGTACCGCTGCTGGAGGTGGCGCTGCGCACCCCGGCCGCCTACATCGGCGTCATGGGCAGCCGCCGGACCCACGAGGACCGCCTGTCCCGGCTCCGCGAGACGGGTCTGGGCGACGGTGAACTGACCCGGCTGCGTTCGCCCATCGGCCTCGACCTCGGGGCACGCACCCCCGAGGAGGTGGCCGTCTCCATCGCCGCGGAGATCGTGGCCCTGCGCTGGGGCGGCACGGGCAGCCCGCTCACGGACACGGCGGGGGCGATCCACCGCCACGCCCCGGACCAGGCCGGTCCCGGGCCTTCCACGAGACCGGTGAGACCGGTGTGATCCATGTGAGGAGCGGACCATGCAGCTGCAGAACTCATTCACCGTGCCCGTCCCGGTCGACGAGGCATGGCGGGCCCTGCTCGACATCGAACGCGTCTCGCACTGCCTGCCGGGCGCGACCGTGGAGGAGTTCGACGGAGACACCGTCAAGGGTTCCGTGAAGGTGCGGGTGGGACCGATCACCGTGACGTACCGGGGCACGGCGACCTTCCTGGAGAAGGACGACGCGGCCCACCGCATGGTCCTGTCCGCCCGGGGAAACGAAGTACGCGGCCAGGGCACGGCGAGCGCGACGGTGACCGGCACCCTGACCGGCCACGACGGCACCACGACCGTCTCCGTGGCCACCGACCTCACCGTCACCGGACGGCCGGCCCAGTTCGGCCGCGGCGTCATGAGCGAGGTGAGCGACGGCCTCATCGGCCGCTTCGCCGACTGCCTCGCACAGCGGCTGTCGGCGCCGGGACCCGCCACTTCCGCCGCGCCCGCGACGGGTGCCGCCGCCGACGCGTCGGACCGTGTGGCGGACACCGCGCCGACGGACGGGGCCGAGCCGATCGATCTGCTGCGCGCGGCGGGCGGACCGGTGGCACGGCGCGCCGTACGGGTCCTCGCCGTGGCCGCACTCGCCGTGTCGGCCGTGCTGCTCGCCCGGCGAGGCTGTCGCCACTGCCGCTGCGGCGGACGGTGCCGCACGTGTCACAGCGGCTGACCGCCCCCGGGGCCGTAGCGTTGCCCACAAAAGTGACCAATTCCGTATCGCCGGGTCCGGCCGGTTCCGTATCGCCGGGTCCATGGGGGACGCCATGTGCTGGAGTGCGACCGCCGACCTCGTCGCCGGCACGGGCATCGCCGCCATCGGGGTGGCGTGTGTCGCGCGGGTGCGGCGGGCGCGTGACCTGCCGTTGGCGGCGCTGCCGCTGCTGCTCGGCGCCCACCAGATCATCGAGTCCGTGATCTGGCGCTCGGGCGGCGGAACCGGCCCCGCCACCCTCGCCTGAGCCGTCATCGCCCTGCCGGTGCTGCCGTTGTGGGTCGCCCTGGGGGTGCTGTGCGCCGCCCCGCCGCGGGCCCGGCGCCGCCTGCTGATCCCCGTCGCGGCCGCCGTCGCGACCGCCGTGCCGCTCGCGTACAGCCTGGCGATCCGCCCGGTGACCGCCGAGATCCGTGGCCACACCCTCGGCTACGTCCTGGACCTGCCCCGCTCCGGACTGCTCGTCACCGGATATCTCCTGGCCACGGTCGGCGCGCTGCTCCTGTCCGGTGAGCCGGTGCTGAGATGGCTCGGGGCGCTGGCCGCAGTCGGGGCCGTCGTCTCTGTGGCGCTGTGGCGGCTGGAGTTCGTTTCGACCTGGTGTGCCTTCGCGGCGGTCTGCTCGGTGATCCTGCTGGTCCGGAGCCGTCCGGGCCCCGCGACCGGGTCCGTCTAGACCGGCCGGGGCAGCCCGGTCGGGTTGGGGAACGGCAGCAGATTCGCCCCCAGCACCTGCCGGGTCGGCAGCTCCAGGTCGGCGAGCAGTTCGTCCACCGCGCGCTCGGTGAGCGGGCGCAGCAGCCGGGCGGCCAGCCGGTCGGTGGTGTCCTCGACGAGCTCCCGCTCCCGGCGGCCGCGCAGTGTGGCTGTCCACTCGGCGTCGATCAGACCCCGGGAGCGCAGCCGTTCACCGGCGTCCGCCCACTCCGCCTCGCTCCAGCCGCGGTCGAGCCGGATGCCCTCGCGCGGGACCCGGCCCGTGGCCGCGGCGAGCACCAGGGCCTCGGGCGCGTCGAGACCATGGTCGGCGAGCGCGGCGATGTGCGCGTCACCGCGGAACTCCCGCAGCGTGGTGGTGAGTTGCCACAGGTTCTCCACCGGGTCGGTGCGGTCGCACAGCGCTCGGTTGGCGGCGAACAGCGGGCGGGCCGGCGCGGCGGCGTCCGCCACCATCGCGGCGAGCGGCGGGACGAGCCGGCCTGCGAGGGAGTCGATCCCCGGGACCAGTCGGCGCAGCGCACCCGCGGCCTGCCGGGCACGCAGGTCGGTGAGTCTTTCGGGGGTGACGACGCGCCACGCGTCGGGCAGCGCGCGGGCCACCATGCCCGGTGCGAAGACCCCGAGGACCGCGGCGGCGGCCTCGGGAAGGATCCGCCCCATGGGGGCCGTACGGGTGGCGAAGTACCCCATCCAGAAGCCCTTGAGACCGACCGATCTCCCGATGCCCCGGCACTCCTCGTCGAAGTGGACCACGGCGTGGAGGGGCTCGGTACGCAGCCACAGGGTGCGGGGTCTCGACTCCATGCGGCCAACCTAACGCGCGATGTGCCGACCACGCCCGGCGACGACGGGCGGCCGGAAGCCGCAGTCGCCGGGGGTGGGACGAGACCTTCCCGACACGCCCCCGGCCCGCCCGTCCGGCGCACCCGCCCGAGGGCTCAGCCGCCGGTGCCGAAGTGCCGCTCCACGATCGCAGCGGCGTCGGTGCCGCGCGGCAGGATGCCGTACTGGTGGCCGCGGTCCTCGCCGAGCCGGGCGGCCACGAACGCCTCGGCCGACGCGGCAGGCGCGTGACGGAGCATCAGCGAGGCCTGCAGGGCCAGCGCCATGCCCTCGACCGACGCCCGGGCCCGGGTCTGCGCCGTGACCGGGTCGAGCAGGTCCTCGGCGAGCTCCCGGCGCACCCGGCGGACGTGTGCGTCCAGTACGGGGCTGGCGCCGGCCGTGGTCTCCAGCTCGGCCCAGAAGGCGTCCAGCGACCGCGGTGTCTTTCCGATGCCGCGCAGCACGTCGAGGGCGATGACGTTGCCGGACCCCTCCCACACCGCCATCACCGGCTGCTCGCGGTAGCGCCGGGCGAGCGGCCAGTCCTCGGTGTAGCCGTTGCCGCCCAGGCACTCCAGCGCCTCGTACGCGTGGTGCGGGCCGCGCTTGCAGATCCAGTACTTGGACACCGCGGTGGCCAGCCGGCGGAACATCTCCTCGGACTCGCCGCCGCCGCTCTCGTACGCGTGGGCCAGCCGCAGCGAGGTCCAGGTCGCGGCCTCCGTCTCCAGCGCCAGGTCGGCGAGGACCGCCGTCATGGCCGGCTGGTCGGTCAGCCGGGCACCGAAGGCGCTGCGGTGCCGGGCGTGCCAGATCGCCTCCGACACCGACTGGCGCATGCCGGCGGTGGTGCCGAGCACACAGTCGAGCCGGGTGTGGTCGACCATCTCGATGATGGTGGGGACACCGCGGCCGGGCTCGCCGACCCGTACCGCCCAGGTGCCGTCGAACTCCACCTCGCAGGAGGCGTTCGACTTGTTGCCGAGCTTGTTCTTCAGCCGCTGGATCCGGACCGTGTTGCGGGTACCGTCGGCCAGTACCCGTGGCACGAGGAAGCAGGTGAGCCCGGCCTCGGCCTGGGCCAGCACCAGGAAGGCGTCCGACTGCGGGGCGGAGAAGAACCACTTGTGGCCGGTCAGCAGATGGGCCCGGCCCTCGGGGTCGCAGGCCAGTGGGACGGCCCGAGTGGTGTTGGCGCGTACGTCGGAGCCGCCCTGCTTCTCCGTCATCCCCATGCCGAAGGTGAGCCCGGACTTCTCGCCCGGGGCGACCAGCCGGGGGTCGTACGAGCGGCTGAGCAGGCCCGGCAGCCAGTCCCGGCCCACGTCCGGATCGCGCTGGAGGAGCGGGACCACGGCATGCGACATGGACATCGGGCAGCCGTGGCCGGGTTCGATCTGGGTGAACAGCATGAACGACGCGGCCCGCGCCACCGCCGCTCCGGGCTTCGGGTCGGCCCAGCCCGCGGTGTGCGCGCCATGGCTCACGGCCGCGCCGATGATCTCGTGGTACGCGGGGTGGAAGTCGATCTCGTCGACGCGGTTCCCGTACCGGTCGTGGGTGCGCAGGACCGGCGGCGAGGTGTGGGCACGCTCCGTGTCGAGCTGGAACCGCTCGGAGCCGACCAGGGTGCCGATCTCGTGCAGCTCCGGTTCGTGCCAGGCCGCCCCGAAGGTACGGACGGCCTCGGCGAGCGGCAGGTTGGTGCCGTACTCGTCGAGGTCCACCCGGGGCGGTGCCTGGTTGGTGACCTCGTGGGTGGGGTGCGGCGCGGGGGCCCCCGGCCGCACATCGGTCCGGTGCTGGGTGACGGTCATGGCGGGTGATCCTGTTCTGGGTCGAGGGTTCTGGTGGCCGGCCGGGGCGGCGGGGGGAGGCGGGCCGGGGGGAATCGGTACGGCAGGCGGGCGGCCCGGGTTCAGGAACTCCGGGCCCCGACCGCTCTGAGGCACAGCGCGGTGATGCTCTCCACGACGGGCTCCGGGTCCGTCCGCGCGCCGACCGGCGAGAGCGGGCCGAGCAGCGCCTCGCCGACCGCCCCGATCACGGCGGCGGCCGACAACTGGGCGTTCTGCTGGGGAAGTTCGCCCGCCGAGATGCCCGAGACGATGACCGTCTCGGAGAGCAGGTGGTAGCCGCGCCGGTAGGTGAGCCGTTCCTCCTCGACGAGCGGGTCGACCGGTTCGGCCAGCAGCGCCCAGGCCGTACGGGGATTGCTCAGCGCGCGGTACGAGAAGACCTCGACGAGCGCGCGCAGCTGCTCGGTGGAACCGCTCCGTGCCTGCACGGCCCCCCGTACCGCGCTCAGCTCATGGCCCGCGACATGCCGGAAGACCGCGGCGAGCAACTCCTGCTTGGAGGCGAAGTGGTTGTACACGCTGCCGGTGGCGACACCGGCCCGCCGGGCGAGCGCGGAGATGCTCGCCGCCGGGTATCCGCCCTCCGCCAGCAGCTGCCGCGCCGCGTCGAGCAGCCGCTCACGGTGGGCGAGGCGGGTCGCCTCCGTGCGGGCGGTGGGTCGGTAGGCCATGATCTGAACCCCGATTCATATCTTCTGTTGTTCAGCCAACCACTGTTGGTCTCCGGGTGCAATGGCCCGGCGTGCAACCGGGTGGCGCCGGGCCCGGGCCGCCCCGCGCCGGTCAGGAGCCGTCCGTGTCCGGCCCGATCTCCTGTTCGGTCCACAGGGTCTTGCCGTCGGTGCCGTACCGGGTGCCCCAGTGGGCGGCGAGCTGGGAGACGATGAACAGCCCGCGCCCGCCCTCGTCGACGGTGCGGGCATGGCGCAGATGGGGCGAGACCGGGCTGCCGTCGTGCACTTCGCAGGTGAGCGTGCGGTCCAGGATCAGCCGGAGCCGCAGCGGAGGGGTGCCGTGGCGGACCGCGTTGGTGACCAGTTCGCTCACGATGAGCTCGGTCGCCTCGATCGTCTCCTCGTCGAGGTGCCAGCTGTCGAGCCGGTCGCGCACGAGCGTGCGGGCGACACCGGGGGAGGTCCGGTCGCTGGGCAGCTCCCAGGTCGAGAACCGGTCCGGCGGGACGGCGCCGGTGCGGGCGAGGAGCAGGGCCGCGCCCTCGGGGTACGCGTCGGCCGGCAGGTTGTAGACCACGTCGTCGCACAGGTCCTGAAGGCTGCGGCCGGGGTCGGCGAGGGCCTCGCGCGGACCGGCCGGCCGCCGGCCCTCGGGCATGGGGGTGCCGGAGAAGAACGCCAGGACGCTGCCTTCGTCGAGTGCGAACGTGCTGGTGGCGAAGGGGGCGCTGTCGACGGAGAAGAGCCGGGGGCCCTCGGGCACGTCCAGCGGGACCGTGGTGCCGTCGGGGGCGAGGAGACCCGCGGTCGCGCTCCCCGCCCGGGCGATGGTGCAGGTGCCGGCGAACGGGTCGTGGACGGCGTACATGCACGTGGCCGTGAGGGACTGCCCGAGCAGCCGGTCCGCGGGCGGCAACGCCTCCCGCTCCCTGGCCAGGCGGTCCGCGGTGTCGGCCAGTCTGGCCAGCACCTCGTCGGGCGCCAGGTCGAGACCGGCCAGCGCGTGCAGGGCGGTCCGCAGCTGGCCCATGGTGATGGCCGTCTGGAGTCCCGGACCCTCGACGGCGCCGACCACCAGCGCGGTGCGGGCGCCGGAGAGGCCGATGGTGTCGAACCAGGAGCCGCTGTTGCGTCCGGGCAGCAGGACATGGGCGGTCTCCAGGGCGACGTTGCCGTGGTCGCTCTGCGGCAGGAGCCGACGCTGAACCGTGGAGGCGATCACATGGTCGCGTTCGTACTGCCGTGCGTTGTCGATGCTGAGGGCGACATGGGCGGCGGCCGTCAGTGTCAGCGGGAGATCGTCCTCCTCGAAGGGCTCCGAATCCCGGCACCGGTAGAGGCTCACCAGGCCGAGGACCGCGCCGTGCAGTTTCAGCGGCGCCACGATCATGGAGTGGGCCCCGGTCGCCTCGATCAGCCGCGCGCTCCGGGGGGCCGTGCCGAGCCAGGGCGTACGGGCACCGATCCGTACCAGGCGGGGTCGGAGGTCCGACACGGCCAGTGCGTAGGGCGTACGGGCGGGCAGCCGGCGCATCTCGCCCACGAGACCGTCCCGGTGGCCGTCCGCACCGCGGCCCCGCAGGGCCACGCGGCGCAGCGGTACATCGTGCCCCAACGGCCCCGGCGGCGGATCCGACCCCCGCAGCACCTCGTCCACCACCTCGACGACGGCCAGGTCCGCGAAGACCGGCACCACGGCCGTCACCAGCCCCTCGCAGGTGGCCGCCACATCGAGCGACCTGCCCACCCGGGTACGCACCGCCGCCAGGCAGGCCGCCCGGGTACGCGCCTTCTCCTGCTCGTCGACGTCGACGACCGTGGCCAGCAGCCCGAGCGTCCGCCCCCGCGGGTCGTCCAGCCGGTGGACGGACACCTTGAGGCTGCGATCGGGGCCGGGGCCGTCCGCGAGCCGGCCGCGGACCACCAGGTCCCGCACGGTCACCCCGCTGTCCAGCACCGCGCGCAGCACCCGCTCCGCCTCGTGCGGCCGCTCCACCCGGTACGCGTCGGTGAAGTACTGCCCTGCCAGGCACTCGGCCGGAACGGCGTCGGAGAGGACGTTCGCCCGCACCACCCGCAACTGCATGTCCAGGACGTGCAGCCCCACGGCGGACTGGGTGAACAGGCTGTGCAGGATCGCCGCCGCCATGTCGTCGGCCCCTGCCGAAGCGGGCACCGGCGCACCGGCGTCCGACGCGTCCGACACGGACTCACCCCCATCAGGCTCCGCCGCCTGCCCGGATCGGCAGGTAGGGACAAGCGTCGGCGCACCCCGCGGACTTCGCCACCGGGGGACCGTCACCGGCCACCGTGAGACAGACGTGAGAGTTGACTCTCACATATTATGAGAGGAAGCTCTCACGTCATGGATTCCAATAACCGACTGGGCGATATCGAGATCACCGACCCGCAGGCGATGCGGGCACTGGCACATCCGGTGCGGCTGGCGATCCTCGACCACCTTCAGCGGCACGGGCCCGCCACCGCCACGCAGCTCGCGCCCGACGTGGGAGCGACTCCGTCGGTGACCAGTTGGCATCTGCGCCACCTGGCGGGCTTCGGTCTGGTCCGCGACAGCGAACCGGGCCCGGACCGCCGCCAACGGCGGTGGGAGGCGGTGGCGAGCGGCTTCCGGTTCGAGACGCCGCAGGACCCGGCCGACGAGGAGGGCCGGTCGGCCGCGCGGGTGCTGTCGCAGGAGATGTTCCGGCGCTCCGCCGGCCTCCCCGGCCGATGGGCCGCCGATGTCGAACCCGGACTCGACCCGGCATGGCTCGCGCAGGCCGGGCTGGCCAACACCCGCGTCGTTGTCTCCGCCGGCGAACTCGCGGCCATTGAGGACGGCATCGAGCGCCTTCTCGCGCCCTACGTCACCCGCGACGCGGCCGAGCGGCCCGCCGGGGCCCGCGGCGTCCGGCTGCTGCGCTACGTCCTGCCGGAAGGTGCCGAGGAGCAGACCGGGCGGACACCGTGACCGGCCCGGCGCGGAGCACCGGGACATCGCTGTGGCGGGACCGGCGGTTCTGCCGCTTCTGGGCCGGTCAGTCCGTCTCGCAGTTCGGCGACCGGATCACCGAACTGGCCCTGCCCCTGATCGCCGTCGGAGCCCTGCACGCCACGGCCAACGAGGTGGCGTGGCTGACCGCGCTCATCTGGACCCCGAACCTGCTCGCCATGGTCCTGGGGGCCTGGGTCGACCACCGGGCCCGCAAACGCCGTCTGATGATCCTCGCCGACCTGGTGCGGGCCGCGGTGCTGCTCAGCCTCCCGGCGGCCTGGCTCCTGGACGCGGTGACCCTGGGGCAGCTGTACGTCGTGGCGCTGCTCACCGGCGCCGCAGGAGTGCTGTTCAACACCGCCTATCCACCGTTCTTCGTGCGCCTGGTGCCCCGCGCGTCCTACGTCGATGCCAACAGCAAGCTCAGCGCCGCCCGGTCCGCGTCCTTCGTCGCGGGACCGGCCATCGGCGGCCCACTGGTCCAGGTGCTGACCGCGCCCGTGGCCATCGTGGTGGACGCCCTGACGTTCCTGGTGTCGGCGGTCCTGATCAGCAGGGTCTCGGTCGCCGAACCGCCGGCCGTCGCCACCGCGGAGCCCTCGCTGTTGCGGCGCGCCAGGGACGGCCTGGCCTTCGTCGTCCGGCATCCGGTGCTGCGGGCCGGGCTCGGCTGCGCGGCCACCGTCAACTTCTTCACCTTCGTGGCGGGCAGCGGACTGTTCGTGCTGTACGCCAGCCGGAGCCTCGGACTCTCCGCCGGAGTGATCGGCGTCGCGTTCGGGATCGGCGCGACCGGTGCCCTCCTCGGCGCCGTGCTCGCCCCGAGGATCTCGTTCCGCTTCGGCGTGGGGCGCAGCATTTCCCTGGGCGCGGTGCTGTTCCCGGCGCCGCTCGCCATCGCCGCCGCCGCGGACGGCCCGCTCTGGCTCCGCGCCGGAGCCCTGGCCGCGGCCCAGTTCCTCTCGGGTTTCGGCGTCATGCTGTTCGACGTCAACCTCAACTCGCTCCAGGCCGCGGTGATTCCCGACGGCATGCGTAGCCGCGTGGCCGGTGCGTACAGCACGATCAACTACGGCATACGCCCCGTCGGCGCCGTCGTCGGCGGACTGCTCGCCACTCTCGTCGGCCTGCGGACCACGCTCCTCGTCGCTGCCGTCGGCGGGGCCCTGTCGCTGCTCTGGCTGCTGCCCTCGCCGATACCCCGTATCCGTTCCCTGGCCCCGGACGACGCCGCGGACGACGCCGACGTCGCGGACGCCGGCAACCGGCCGGTGGCGCCATGACACGTGCGCGGCGGCCCGGCGCGGACCACGGACACTGCTGCGGCCTCAGCCGGGGGAGTCCCCCCGAGGGCCCGATCCGCCCAGCCCCTGATGGTCGGCGACGTCCGCGACCGCCGACAGCAGCGGATCGGCGAGTGCCGTCGAGGACAGACGCTCCAACGCCGCCGTGCGCCGGGCGAGTTCCGGCCTGCGCGACTGCGGCGCGGCGGCGGTCACACGGTCCAGCAACGAGCGCAGGCGCCGGACGACCTGCGGGTTGGACGACCCGTACAGCAGCGTCTCGTCCAGGGCGAGGGAGACGAAGTCCGCCCAGTCCGGCGCCGGGTACGCCACCCGGGGAATGCCGCTGTCGTCGAGCAGCCAGGCACCACCCAAGGAGCGCCGCGACAGCCGCAGCAGTGCGTCCTCGATCTGGTCCAGGGCCTGTACCGCCGTCGTCGGGTCGTTCACGGCCGTCGAGAGAGCCCTGATCGCGATGTCGGCCAGCAGCCGGAACCCGTACGCGGCGTCCTGCTCCACGGTGCGGCTGGGACCGTACCGGACACAGGCGGCGACGCGCGTCGCCAGGCGGGCGTCCACGCCGCCCCGGTCGCCCACCGGCTCCAGGAGCGCGATCGTGGCACCGGCCCCCACGAAGTCCCCGATCGCACGGACGAAGCGGATCCGGAGGCCGTGGCGGGCGGCGAGCCGTACGAGCTTCGGCTCGTCGGCGCAGAGCAGGACGGCCGGCCCGCCCGCGTGGACGACGGGTACGAGAGCGCCGCGGTGCGCATCGCCGACGGTGGGCGGCGCGGGCACCGAGGGCCCCGGCGGATACGTCTGGTCGATGACGGTGTGCAGCCGTTCGGCGACCCCGCGCGAGAGGCCGCCGCCCGTCACCGCGTGCCGCAGGGAGGCCAGGAGACGGAGTACGACTACGGAATCGACCAGCACCAGCCCCACGGCGAGGGTGACGCTTCCCCGTGGGACCAGGGTGTCCTGCACCTGGCTGAGAGCCACCAGCGCGTACAGTGCGGTGCCGATCAGCAGCCCGAAGAGCACCAGGTACCGGCTGAAGTGCCCCAGCGCCGAGACCAGCCGGGGCGACATCGACTGGACGGTCTGGATCACGATCGTGATCGCCGTGACGATGAAACCGGCGAGCGTGATCATGCCGCCCGCGATGGCGGCGAGCGTGGCCTGTGCCGTCGACGCGTCGAACCCCAGCCCGGTCGACGGCAGATGCCGCTCCCAGCCGGGTACGGCCCACCCGAGGAAGGCGCCGAGCACGACCAGCAGAACGGCCGCGCCGCGACTGCGCAGATTGCGGGCCCGGTGGGAGCCCCTGCTGCGGCGGGGTGCCCGGGCCCGGACGGGCGGCGTCATCGTGGCACGTGCGGGGAGTGCGAGGGGCCGGGCAGGGATGCGGCGCTGCTCATGCCTCTCCTGACCCCGATGCCGTCACGTCCGAGACCGCCATCGTGGAACCCGGCCACAGGTCCCACAAGCCGCGATGCTCCGCGCGGGCGACGAGGCCCGGTACGGCAACGGGCCCGGAGCCGCCCCCGCGTCCCCCGTTCGGAACAGCCCCGATCGTGCCCGGATGCCCGCCGTTGGAGGGTGGGCCGGACGCGTCCGCGCACTTCGGCCGAGGGACCGCGCGAGAGGGAGACCGAAAAAGATGACCCGGAAGACAGACTCCAAGCCCGCGCACCGCCGAATAGCGGAGGGCAACGCCGCGATCCTGCGGCGATTCCCCTTCGACGACACCCGCGACCTCGACGACGCCCGCCGGGGATTCATCGGGACCGCCGGAGAGCCAGTGGTCCGTGACGCCGCGGGACGCACGGTGTGGGACCTCGAAGCCTACGGATTCCTCGCCGGGGACTGCCCCGGCACGGCCAACCCCGGCCTGTGGCGCCAGAGCCGTCTCTCGGCCGGCCACGGCCTGTTCGAGGTGGTCGAGGGCATCTACCAGATCCGCGGCTTCGACCTGTCCAACATGACGGTGGTGGAGGAGGAGCGGGAGGTCCTGGTGATCGACCCCCTCATCTCGGCGGAGACCGCTGCCGCCGCCCTCGCCCTGTACCGCGAGCACCGGGGCGACCGCCCGGTGACCGGCGTCCTGTACACCCACAGCCACGTCGACCACTTCGGCGGCGTACGGGGCGTGGTGACCGACGCCGACATCGGCGGCGGGGTTCCGGTCGTCGCCCCCAGGGGGTTCCTGGAGCACGCCGTCAGCGAGAACGTCTACGCCGGCCCGGCGATGGCCCGCCGCGCCGCCTACATGTACGGTGCCGCGCTGCCGAAGGTCGAACGGGGCCAGATCGGCGCGGGACTCGGACAGACGACCTCCACGGGCTCCGTCGGACTGATCCCGCCCACGCTGGACATCACCCGCACCGGGCAGACGGAGACGGTGGACGGCATCCGGATGGTCTTCCAGATGACACCCGGAACCGAGGCCCCCGCCGAGCTGAACATCCACTTCCCCGACCACTCGGCGCTCTGCATGGCGGAGAACGCCACCCACAACCTGCACAACCTCCTGACGCTGCGCGGCGCAGAGGTACGCGACCCGAGGGAGTGGGCCCGGTACCTGACGGAGGCCGTCGGCCTCTTCGGCGACAGCACCGACGTCGCCTTCGCCTCGCACCACTGGCCCGTGTGGGGCCGCGAGCGCGCCGTCGAGTTCCTCACCGAACAGCGCGACGTCTACGCCTATCTGCACGACCAGACCCTGCGCATGCTCAACCGGGGAGACACCCCGCTGGAGATCGCGGAGGCGATGGAGATGCCGCCCGCCCTGGAACGGGCCTGGCACACCCACGGCTACTACGGATCGGTCAGCCACAACACGAAGGCCGTCTACCAGCGGTACATGGGCTGGTTCGACGGGAACCCCGCGCATCTGTGGGAGCATCCGCCGGTCGAGAGCGCCACGAGGTACGTCGAGTTCATGGGCGGCGCCGACGAGGTGCTGCGCCGGGCGCGCGAGTCCTTCGCCGCCGGCGACTTCCGCTGGGTGGTCCAGGTCGTCAACCACGTGGTGTTCGCCGACCCGGACAACGCCGAGGCCCGCGACCTCCAGGCCGACGCCCTGGAGCAGCTCGGGTACGGCAGCGAGAACGGTACCTGGCGCAACTTCTACCTCACCGGGGCGCTGGAACTGCGCCACGGCCCGGTCGGCACCCCGACCGCCACCGCGTCCCCCGAACTCATGCGCGCCCTGACGCTCGACCAGCTCTTCGACGCCCTCGCCATCCGTGTCGACGGACCCCGCAGCTGGGACGCGGACATCTGCGTCCGCTGGAACGTGAGGGACCGGGAACCCGTCACCATGCGGCTGCGCAACGGTGTGCTCACCCATGTGACGGGCATCGGGCCCGCGGCCTGCGAGCCGGACGTCGAGGTGACGCTCGACGAGGACGCACTGCGAGCCCTGCTCCTGGCCGAGACGCCCGTCTCCGGTCTGGTCGAGCAGGGGAGGGCGAAGGCCGACGGCGACCTCGCGAAGGTGGACGAACTGCTCGGCCACCTCGGCGAGCCCGACCCCGGCTTCGCCATCGTCACCCCGTGAACACCGTCACCCCGTGAACACCGTCACCCCGTAGATCTCGCGCGGACGGCACCGGTGTGCCACAGCGGCGACCCCCGCACTTCGCCCCGGGTTCACCGAATGGTTCCGGAACCAGGAAATCCTTCAGTCGGCGGCCCGACGGTCCGGCCCCGGACCGTCGCCGCCCGCACGAAGGAGAACGACGCGTCATGTCCCACCCCGTGCCCGAATGGGCCGACCCCCAGGTTCCCGCGGAGTCGCTCGACCCCCAGGGCCTCAGCCGCCGGGGGCTGATGCGCCGCGCCGGTCTGTTCGGCGCGGCCTTCGCAGCCGCCTCGCTGCCGCTGCCCGCGCTGGCCGACAGCCGGGGAGGACGGTCCCACGGGCACGGGCACGGGCATGGGCACGGTCACGCCCCCGATCTCGTCTATCTGGTCGGCGACCACCACAATCACTCGGTCTACAGCCACGACGCCAAGTACACGTTCTCCCAACTCGCCTCGGCAGGACAGAAGTTCGGCCTGGACTGGATGGTCTTCACCGAGCACAGCAACATCGGCCACGCCGAGTTCGGTGCCGCGCAGGAGCACCGGGAGATCCTCAAGGCCCGCGCCGACAACAAGCGCATGCTGATCTTCCAGGGGCTGGAGTGGTACATCCCCGGCGCCGAGCACTGCACCGTCTTCTCGCCGCCCGGACGGCACGAGGTCGACCTTCTCACCCGCTTCGAGGAGGCCTTCGACGGCAAGCTGCTCGGCTACACCGCCGGCGGCCCGACGCACCCCGACACCCCGCGCAACGAGGCGCACGCGGTCAAGGCCCTCAAGTGGCTGGCCGAACAGCGCCGCACCCGGTACGTCGACGACGTACTCGTCCTCGCCAACCACCCCCTGCGCCTGGGCATCGACTCCCCGCACGAGATGCGCGGCTGGCGCGACGCCGCCCCCGGGATCATGATCGGCATGGAGGGCGCCCCCGGTGCCCAGGCCGGTGCGATCCCGGGCTGGCACCCGGACACCAACGTCCGCGGCGAGTACACGAATTCACCCTCCGCCGACTCCTGGCCCGGCTACCCGCGCGAGGCGTACGTCACCTACGGCGGCTTCGACTGGGCGACCGCGACCGTCGGCGGCCTGTGGGACGCGATGCTCGCCGAGGGCAAACTCTTCACGATCACCTCCAACTCCGACGTGCACCGCGTCGCCCAGGACACCTGGGTCAACGGCGAGTGGCCGCCCGGCCGGGACTTCGACAACACCGGTCACCTCCCCGACCCGTACAACACCACCGAACCGCAGCCCGGCGGCGACTTCTGGCCCGGCCAGTTCAGCCGTACCCACGTCGGCGTCACCCGGTACGGCTACCGCAACGTGATGGAGGGGCTGCGGGCCGGCCGGGTCTGGGTCGACCACGGTCATCTCATCGACGGCATCGACGTCAAGGTGCGCGGCGAGCACGGCAACAGCGCCACGCTCGGCGGCCGGCTGCGCGCCAGGCGCGGCGAGCGGCTCACCCTCACCGTCACGGTGACCGCCGCCTCCCGCCGCAACCCGTACGGTGTGCTGCCGCGCCTGGAGCACGTCGACGTCATCCGCGGCGCGGTCCGCGGTCCGGCCGCCGACCGCGACGACTGGCACGCCCCCGACACCCGGCTCGCCCACACCGCCGACGTCTCGGGCCGCCGGGGCACGTACACCCTGCGCATTCCGGTCGGGCGCGCGGACGAGCCGTTCTACCTGCGGCTGCGCGGCAGCGACGGCAAGCGCCACGGGGCGGGCTTCCTCGGCTCGGCGATCGACCCGCACGGACCGCTGCCGCACGAGCCGGGGCAGGGCAACCCGTGGCTCGACACCTGGTTCTACACCAACCCGGTCTTCGTGGACGTCGTCCGCTGAAGCCGCCCGCGCACAGCTGCCCGGGGCCGGTCGTACGGCCGGCCCCGGGCGGCTGCGGCCGTGCTCAGGCCTTCAGGGCCGCGGAGACCACGGCCTCGGCCTCCTCCTGCACCCGGCCGAGATGGCCGGCGCCCAGGAACGACTCCGCGTAGATCTTGTACACGTCCTCGGTGCCCGAGGGGCGCGCCGCGAACCAGGCGTTCTCGGTGGTCACCTTGATGCCGCCGATCGGCGCGCCGTTGCCGGGCGCCCGGGTCAGCACGGCCGTGACCGGCTCACCGGCCAGCGTGTCGGCCGTGACCTGCTCGGGGGAGAGGCGCGCGAGCACCGCCTTCTGCGCGCGGTCGGCGGGAGCGTCGATCCGGGCGTACGCCGGCTCGCCGAACCGGGCGGTGAGCGCGGCGTAGTGCTCGGACGGCGACCTGTCGGTCACCGCGAGGATCTCCGAGGCGAGCAGCGCCAGAATGATGCCGTCCTTGTCGGTCGTCCACACCGAACCGTCGCGGCGCAGGAACGAGGCCCCGGCGGACTCCTCGCCGCCGAACCCGAGCGAGCCGTCGGCCAGGCCGTCCACGAACCACTTGAAGCCGACCGGCACCTCGACCAGCTCACGGCCGAGACCGGCGGCGACCCGGTCGATCATTCCCGAGGACACCAGCGTCTTGCCGACCCCCGCGGCCGTCGGCCACTGCTCCCGGTGGGCGTACAGGTAGTCGATGGCGACGGCGAGGTAGTGGTTCGGGTTCATCAGCCCGGCGTCCGGGGTCACGATGCCGTGCCGGTCGGCGTCGGCGTCGTTCCCCGTCGCGATCTGGTAGCGGTCGCGCTGCCCGATCAGCGAGGCCATCGCGTACGGCGACGAGCAGTCCATCCGGATCTTTCCGTCCCAGTCCAGCGTCATGAACCGCCAGGTGGGATCGGTCAGCGGATTGACGACCGTCAGATCGAGCCGGTGCTGTTCGGCGATCCGCCCCCAGTACGCCACCGACGCGCCGCCCAGCGGGTCGGCGCCGATGCGTACTCCGGCCGCCCGGACCGCGTCCAGGTCGAGCACGGATGGCAGGTCGGCCACGTAGTTGCCGAGGAAGTCGTACGTCCCGGTGGTCGACGCCGCCCGTGCGCGGGCGTACGGCAGCCGGCGCACGTCCTTCATCCCGGCGGCGATGATCTCGTTGGCCCGCTCCTGGATCCAGCCCGTGGCATCGGAACCGGCCGGGCCGCCGTTCGGCGGGTTGTACTTGAACCCGCCGTCACCGGGCGGGTTGTGGGACGGGGTGACCACCACACCGTCGGCGAGCCGTGCCGTCCGGCCCCGGTTGTGGCCGAGGATCGCGTGCGAGACGGCCGGGGTCGGGGTGTAGCCGTCGGCCGGATCGATGAGCACGGTCACATCATTGGCGGCGAACACCTCGATGGCGGTGATCCGGGCCGGCTCCGACAGCGCATGGGTGTCGGCGCCGAGGAAGAGCGGCCCGTCGGTGCCCTGCATGGCCCGGTACTCGCTGATGGCCTGGCTGGTGGCGGCGATGTGGTCCTCGTTGAACGCGGTGGCCGTGGACGACCCGCGGTGACCGGAGGTGCCGAACGCCACCCGTTGGTCCGGCTCGTCCGGGTCCGGGTGCAGCGCGTAATACGACGTCACCAGCCGGGCCACATCGATGAGATCCTCCGGCCGGGCCGGCTGTCCAGCTCGTTCGTGCGGCATCTGCCCACTCCTCCGTATCGGTCGGTCGTTCGGTGTTCCCCCGTCACATTTTCGCGGGTGGCCCGCGCCGGTCCGTGACTGCCCCGCCGAATTCCGCTGGCGGCCGAGCAGGACCCCGGCATAGGTTCGTCCGCGACCACGGGCGGTCCACCGCGGATCGCGCACGACGGCGGGTTTCCGGCCGGACCAGGAGAGACGACATGGCACG
The DNA here is from genome assembly GCF_040634135.1 of Streptomyces sp. NPDC007164. Classification (NCBI taxonomy): domain Bacteria; kingdom Bacillati; phylum Actinomycetota; class Actinomycetes; order Kitasatosporales; family Streptomycetaceae; genus Streptomyces; species Streptomyces sp. NPDC007164. The sequence goes on along the minus strand of NZ_JBEYFB010000019.1, from coordinate 54,940 downwards.
AGACGATTCCGGGCCGGACGGCCGGGTACTGCTGCGCGAGGCCACCGCGGCGGACGCCGGGCCGCTGACCCGGCTCTTCCTCGACTCGCGCGCCGCGTCGATGCCGTACCTGCCGAAGGTCCACAGCGACGAGGACACCCTCGCCTGGATGACCCATGTGGTGCTGCCCGGCACGACGGTACGGATCGCCGAGACCGGCAGCGGGGAGCTGCTGGGTTTCGCCTCCCTCGACGGAACCGAGCTGGAACACCTGTACCTGCGCCCCGACGCCCGGCGCCGGGGCATCGGCTCACTGCTCCTGGCCGAGGCACGCCGGCTCGCGGCCGGCGAGCTCACGCTGTACGTCTTCCAGCGCAATGCGGACGCCAGGGCCTTCTACGAGCGGCACGGGTTCACCGCCGTCGGGTTCGACGACGGCAGCCGCAACGAGGAGCGGGTACCGGACGTCCGGTACCGGTGGACGGCCGATCGCGCGTGATCCACGCGAGACATTGATCTCCACTGTGTGCGGTGGTTGAGTGAGTCACGCCCCGGCGGAGCTCCGGCCGAGGGCTTTGTGTCGACGCCCCGCGAAAGGAAGGCCCACGTGGCAGCCGGCCCCGCGCCCCAGGACACCGCGGACTGGTGGCGGGACGCCGCCATCTACCAGATCTACGTACGCAGCTTCGCCGACGGTGACGGTGACGGAACCGGCGACCTCGCGGGAGTACGCGCCAAGCTGCCCCACCTCGTCGAACTGGGCGTGGACGCGATCTGGTTCACCCCCTGGTATCTGTCGCCGCTCGCCGACGGCGGATACGACGTGGCCGACTACCGCGCCATCGACCCCGCGTTCGGCAGTCTCGCCGAGGCCGAGGGACTGATAGCGGACGCCCGTGAACTGGGCGTCCGCACGATCGTCGACATCGTCCCCAACCATGTCTCCGACCAGCACGCGTGGTTCCGCGCGGCCCTCGCCGCCGGGCCGGGCAGCCCCGAGCGGGAACTCTTCCACTTCCGGACCGGGCGCGGCCCGGACGGCGAACTGCCGCCCAACGACTGGGTCTCCGAATTCGGCGGCGTTCCATGGACCAGGCTCGCGGACGGCGAGTGGTACCTGCACCTGTTCGCCGCGCAGCAGCCCGACCTCAACTGGGCACACCCGACGGTCCGCCAGGAGCACGAGGACGTGCTCCGCTTCTGGTTCGAGCGGGGCGTGTCGGGCGTACGGGTCGACTCCGCGGCCCTGCTCGCCAAGGACCCCGCACTGCCCGACTTCGTCGAGGGCCGCGACCCCCACCCGTTCTCCGACCGCGACGAACTCCATGGCATCTACCGCTCCTGGCGGGCCATCGCCGACGAGTACGGGGCGGTCTTCGTCGGCGAGGTCTGGCTCCCGGACAGCGAACGCTTCGCCCGCTATCTGCGCCCCGACGAACTGCACACCGCCTTCAACCTCAACTTCCTGGCCTGCCCCTGGGACGCCGGGCGGCTGCGCTCCACGATCGACGACACGCTCGCCGAACACGCCGCGGTCGGCGCCCCCGCCACCTGGGTCCTGTGCAATCACGACGTGACCCGGACCGCCACCAGGTACGGCCGTGAGGACACCGGATTCGCCTTCCACGCCAAGACCTTCGGCACGCCGACGGACCTGGCACTGGGCGGCCGACGGGCCCGCGCCGCGGCACTGCTGTCGCTCGCCCTGCCCGGCGTGGTCTACCTCTACCAGGGCGAGGAACTGGGACTTCCGGAGGCCGACATCCCGCGCGACCGGATCCAGGACCCGATGCACCTGCGTTCGGGCGGCACCGACCCGGGACGCGACGGATGCCGGGTACCGCTGCCGTGGTCGGCGCGGGCACCGTACGCCGGATTCGGCTCCACCACGGAGCCATGGCTCCCACAGCCGGCCGACTGGTCCTCGTACGCCGCCGACCGGCAGCGCACCGACCCGGAGTCGATGCTCAGCCTCTACCGCGAGGCGCTGCGGCTGCGCCGGACCGAGCCCGGCTTCCGCACGGCGGGGGCTGGGGGCCGACAGCTGACCTGGCTGCCCTCCGCACCCGGTGTGCTCGCCTTCGCCCGGACCGGCGGACCGGTCTGTGTGGTCAATCTGGGGGAGGTGCCCGTGGAACTGCCCGAACACACGGACACCCTTCTCCTCAGCGGACCGCTGGACGGGCAGGGACGGCTTCCGCGGGACACCGCGGCCTGGTTGCGGCCGTAGGGCCGCCCGGTCGGTCGGGCGGATGATCCGCCCGGCCGGGCCGCCGCCAGGATCGCGGGGTGACGGGCACTGCGGCACAGTGGGCACATGGACGATCTGAATGCCCTCGCCGACGAGCATCTGGCCGCGGCCCGGGCCTCCGCACACGGCCGCAGCGCCCACCGCCTGCTCCACGAGGAACCCCTGAGGCAGACCGTCATCGCCCTCACCTCGGGCTCCGCCCTCGACGAGCACAACGCCCCCGCCGCGGCCTCCCTCCAGGTGCTGCGCGGCAGGGTCCGGCTCACGGCGGCCTCGGGCGATGTGGAGCTGGGGGCCGGAGGGCTCCAACCGATCCCGCAGGAGCGGCACGGGCTGCTGGCGCTGGAGGACGCCGTGGTGCTGCTGACCGCCGTCAACGACTGACGGCGCCGGACCCGTTGCCCGATCGTGCGGCGGAGGCCGCCCTGGTGCGCTCCAGGACCCACAGCAGGAGGCTGCCGGCCGCGAGGACGGCGCCCAGGAGGCAGATGCCGCTCCAGCCGGCCCGGGACCAGACCACCGAGGCCAGCGCCGCGCCGGCCGCCCCGCCCATGAAGAAGAGGGTCATGAAGGCGGAGTTGATGCGGTTGCGGGCCTCCGGGCGGAGCGCGTAGATCACGTTCTGGCTGCTGTTGAGCCCCGCCTGCTGGGCGATGTTCAGCAGGATCACGCCGACCGTCAGCCACAGCAGCGACGATTCACCGGCCAGCAGCGGCAGCCAGGCGAGTGTGAGGAGCGCGGCCGCCGTTCCCGACACGGCCTGCACCCGGCCGCGGTCGCTCAGCCGGGCCCCGATGTTCATGCCCACCACGCCGATGACGCCCACCAGGCCGAAGAGCCCGATGGCGGCCGCGTTCCACCCGAAGGGCGGCCGGGTCAGCAGGAACGTCAGCGCGGTCAGCTGCACGCTGTACGAGGCCATGGAGAACGCGCCGATGGCCGCCCGCCGGCGCAGCAGGGGCTCCTGTCGCAGCAGGGCCAGCGTGGAGCGCAGCAGCCCGGTGTACGACATCGTGGCGGCGTCGCCCGGCCGGGGCAGGCGGGGGAGGCGCTTGTGCAGGAGGACCGCCATGACGGCCATGAGCAGCGCGTTGACCCAGTACACGGTTCGCCAGCCGCCGAACTCGGAGAGCGCACCGGCGGCCAGCCGGCCGAACAGTCCGCCCAGCAGCACGCCGGACATGACGACGCCGACGATCCTGCCGCGTTCGGCCGGAGCCGCGAGGGCCGCCGCGAACGGCACCACGACCTGGGCCCCGACGGAGGTCAGCGCGGTCAGCAGCGTGCCGGCGATCAGCAGTGGTCCGGTGGGGGCGGCGGCCGTCGCCAGGAGGAAGACGGCGGTCAGGGCGAACAGGCCCACGGCGAGCCGCCGCCGGTCCAGGACGTCCCCGAGCGGGACGAGAAGGATCAGCCCCAGCGCGTACCCGGCCTGGGCGGCGGTCACGATCAGCCCCGCCGCGGTGACACCTATGTGCAGATTCCTCTCGATGATGTCGAGGAGCGGCTGTGCGAAGTAGTTCCCGGCGCAGGAGAGAGCGGCGGCGAGAGCCATCAGCAGAACCAGACCGCGGCCGAGCGCGGGCTGCGGGGACATGGTGCGGGGCACGGCCCGGCTACGGGTTTCGTGAGTGGTGTGAGCCATGTGTCCCAGCCTCATGGACCGGCCATCGATGAGTCCAACACATGTTTTTCATTCCATCGATCGTGGTTCACGATGGATGGATGGAACTTCAGCAGATGCGGTACGTCGTCGCGGTGGCGGAACTGGGCAGCTTCACCCGCGCCGCGAAGCGGTGCCTGGTCGTCCAGTCCGCTTTGAGCCATCAGATCGCCCGACTGGAGAAGGAGCTCGGGGCCCGGCTCTTCGACCGGACCAGCCGCCGGGTCCGGCTCACCGTGGCGGGCGAGGTGTTCCTGCCGGAGGCCCGGCAGGCGCTGGACGCGGCGGAGCGGGCCCGCGCCGAGGTCGCCGCGATGGCGGGGGAGGTCCGCGGCCGTCTCGCGGTCGGCTCCATCCCGACCGTCTCCGCGGTCGACATCCCGGCCGCGCTGCGGGCCTTCCACCTCCGCCACCCGAAGGTGCGCATCGTGCTGCGGGACGGAGCGAGCAAGGACCTGGCCCAGGAGGTGCGGGACGGGACGCTCGACGTGGCGTTCCTGGGGGTGCTGCCCAGCTACCGGCCCAAGGGTGTGAGCGATCACGAGCTCGCCACGGGCGAACTGGTCGCCGTCGTGGCGCCCACCCATGCCCTGGCCGGGCAGACGGAGGTGGGCCTCGACCGGCTGGCGCAGGAGATGTTCGTCGACTACCCGGACGGCACCGCGGCCCGTGCGCAGTCGGAGGAGGCGTTCGCGGCGATGGGGCTCACCCGTGAGGTGGCCTTCGAGGTCAGCGGCACCGACTTCATCGTCCGGCTGGTACGCAGCGGGCTCGGCATCGCCATGCTGCCGGCCGCCTTCGCGGCGGAGCTGACCGGTGTACACGTGCTCTCCGTCCGCGATGCCCCCGCGCGCACCGAGCGCCTGGTCTGGAGCCGCTTCCGCCCCACCCCGGCGGCCGCGGCGTTCCTCACGGGGCTCGGAGTGGATCCCGGGTCGGTGGCCGGCGGAGGCGTTCCGTCCGAGTGAGGGCCGGAGGGCGGTGGACCCGGCAGAAGTATTTTCAATTCATATATTTTGAACTCGTAGTAACATCGGACTCCCGCTCCGAGGAGGTTCCGATGGCCCCATGGCCCACCGCGCTCGCAGGCCGCATCGACGAGCACGTCATCGACAGCGCACTGTTGCGCGACAACCCGCTGGGCGACCCGGCGCAGCGGCCGCTGTGGGTCTACACCCCGCCCGGCTACGACACCGATCCCGGGCGCCGCTACCCCGTCACGTACCTCCTGCTCGGCTACGCCGGAACGCTCCCGGTCTGGCGCAACCGCACCCCCTACCGTCAGCCGGTGCCCGAGCTCGTGGACGGGATCTTCGCCCGTGGCGAGGCCCCGCCGATGGTGCTGGTGTTCGTGGACGCCTGGACCACGTACGGCGGCAGCCAGTACATCGACTCGCCGGGTACCGGCCGCTACCACTCGTACCTCTGCGAGGAGATCGTGCCGTGGGTCGACGCCCACTACCGCACGGTCGCCGACCGCGACCACCGGGCGCTGGCCGGGAAGTCGAGCGGCGGACTCGGCGCGATGATCACACCGATGCTTCGGCCCGACCTGTTCGGCGCGTTCGCGACCCACTCCGGCGACTCGCTGTCGGAGGCCCAGTACATCCCCCATTTCCTCATGGCCGCACGGCACTTGAGGGCCTACGGCGGCGACATCTTCCGCTGGTGGGACGACTTCCGCTCACGCGTGGCCTTCACCAGGGACGAGGACCTGCGACTGCTCGAACTCCTCGGCGTCTCGTCCTGCTTCTCGCCCGCCGCGGACGGCACCCCGCAGCTGCCCTTCGACCCGCGAACGGGCGCGCTGCTGCCGGAGATCTGGCAGCGCTGGCTGGATTGGGACCCGGTACGGATGGCGCCGGCGCACGCCGAGGCGCTGCGGTCCCAGCGGGCGATCTGGATCGACGCGGGCACCCGCGACGAATGGTTCCTCGACCTGGGGGCGCAGGCCTTCCGCGACGCCCTGGCCGAGGCCGGGGTGGACGACGCGGTCATACGCTTCGAGCTGTTCGACGGAGGACACCACGCCGTCGAATACCGGATGCCGCCGGCCCTGGCCTGGCTCTCCCGGCGGATGGCGGACCCGAGCTGAGAAGCCGTCCGCCGATCGCGCCGACCGTTCGTGCGCGGGCGACTTCGCGCCATCCCCGGCGACCGGCCGACGGATGGGGTGTCACCGGAGTCTGCTGGGCAGGTACTGGTGTACGACCCCGGGGAGCGGGGTGCGGCGACCGGTGGCGAGGGGCGTGTGACGTGAGGGAGCAGACCGCGTGGCAGTTCTCCGACGATCGTGGACAGTTGTCGACGGCCGAGCGACGCCCGGCGCGGGTGCTCGCCTATGTCCAGGCCGGAGCGACCCTGTGGGACCACGGAATACGCCCCACCGCGATATTCGGCTCCGATCACGACGACCGGACCGTGCCGGACACGGCGAAGACCGGTTCGCTGCCCTTGACCGAGGTCGGCTACCTCGGCGCGGGCAGCACCCTGGACGTGGACACCCTGCTGAGCGGTGAGCCGGACCTCGTCGTGGCGGTCAGCTACGGCGGCGGTCACGTCTACGGGCTCGCCGCTCAGCCCGCCAAGCGTCTGGAGGAGCACGTCCCGGTCGTCGTCATCGACGTGGGGCAGGCGCGCACCCTCGCCGAGATCGGCGACCGGTTCGCCCTGCTCGCCCGCTCGCTCGGGGCCGAGGAGCCCGAGGCGGCGACCCAGGACCTGGACGCCGCGCGGCACCGGCTGAGCACGCTCGTCGCCGGTGCGGAGGGGCCCCGGGTCGTCGCGCTCTCCCCGGCCGGCCAGGAACAGACCCACCTCGCCCGCCCCCGGATGTGGCCGGAGCTGCGGGTGCTGGCCGAGCTCGGTGTCGACCTCGTGGAGCCGGCCGAAGGCCCCGGCGTGAACTGGTCCACGGTCGGCTGGGCGGAAGCGGCGGCGCTGCGCCCGGCGGTGGTGCTCGCCGACATCCGGGCCAACGCCACACCGCTGGACGAGCTGCGGACCAACGCCGACTGGGCGGCGGTCGAGGAGGCCGCCCGGGTGGTGCCGTGGAACCCGGAGCCGGTGTGCAGCGCACGGGCCCACGCCGCCTTCCTGGACCTGGTGGCCGACGCGGTGGAGGCGCCCGGCCGCTGAGCACCGGCGGGGACGCACGCCCGGTGTGCGGCAGGGATCGCCGCATGCCGGACGGCGGGGATCCCGGACCGGTGTGTCCGCGCGCCGACGCCCGTACGGACGTGTCCGATCGCGCGGGCCGTGCCGGTTCGAGAGGCTGGTCGGGACCACCTCGTGCCGACCGCGTACGTCCCCAGGAGCAGGCATGCAGCAGGACAAGCACCCTTCCTACCGTCCCGTCGTCTTCCGAGACCGTTCGGCGGGCTACGCCTTTCTGACCCGGTCCACCGCGTCGAGCGAGCAGACGATCGACTGGGACGATGGCAACAGCTACCCCGTCATCGACGTGGAGATCTCCGCCGAGAGCCACCCCTTCTTCACCGGGAAGGCACGCGTCGTCGACTCGGAGGGGCAGGTCGCCAAGTTCGAGCGCCGGTACGGGGGCGAGGACGCCTCCTGACCCACGTACGGACCCGAGTCCCCCGCCCCTGTCCGAAGGGGCGGGGGACTCGGGTCCGTCACCCCTCTTGACACCGTTGGTCAACGCCTCGTAACTTGCCTGCAACATCTACTAACGCGCGTTACTAAAGCGCGTAACCAGCACGGCCCGCCGCCCGCGGGACGCAGGGGGTAACCGAAGTGGCCACGAACAAGGCGCGACGCGTGACGATGAGCGATGTCGCCCGCCATGCCGGAGTCTCGCGCACCACCGTCTCCTTCGTCCTGAACGAGCGCGCCGACGCCGGCATCCCCGAAGAGACCCGGCTGCGGATCCGGGCCTCCATCGAGGAGCTCGGCTACCGGCCCAACGCCGGGGCGCGGGCGCTCGCCGCCAAGCGCAGCGAGTGGTACGGGCTGATCACCGAGATCGTCACCGCGCCGTTCGCCGTGGACGTGATCAAGGGGGCGCAGGACCAGGCCTGGGCCGACGGGAAGTTCCTGCTCATCACGGCGGGGGACCGGGACCGGGCCATGGAGGCCGCCGCCTTCGACAAGCTCCTGGAACAGCGTGCCGAAGGGCTGCTGTACGCCACCACCTGGCACCGTGCGGTGACCCTGCCGCCCGCCGCCCGCGAGGTGCCGGTCGTCCTGGTGAACTGCTTCGACGCGGACGGCGCCCTGCCGTCCGTGGTGCCCGACGAGGTGGCGGGCGGCCACACCGCGACCCGCCGGCTGCTCGACGCGGGACACCGGCGCATCGGATTCATCAACCTCGACACCGGCATCCCGGCCGCCGTCGGACGGCGCCAGGGGTACGAACAGGCGCTGCGCGAGGCCGGACTGGACATCGACGACAGCCTCGTCGTACCGGGACATGCCACCGCCGACGGCGGGTACGCCGCGGCCTGCGAACTCCTCGACCGCGAGGACGGCCGCCCCACGGCACTGTTCTGCGGCAACGACCGCGTGGCGATGGGTGCTTACGACGCCATCAAGGAACGCGGACTGCGGATCCCGGACGACATCGCCGTCATCGGATTCGACAACCAGGAACTCATCGCCGCCTACCTGAGGCCCGGCCTCACCACGGTGGCCCTGCCCTTCGAGTTCATGGGAGCCAAGGGCGTCGACATGCTCGGCGCTCTCACAGCGGGACAGCCGCTCGACACCACACAGATGAAGGTCGGCTGCCCGCTGATCGAACGCTCGTCGGTCTGACTGCGAATCAGCCCGGCGGGAATCCTCACCCGTCTTCGGCCATTGAAGAGAGAGAAGAAACCACATTATGGCACCGTCGATACGTGCCCGGCGCCTCCGACCCGCAGCGCTCGCTGCCCCGGTCGCCGCCGCGGCCCTGCTGCTCACCGGTTGCAGCGGCACCGGTACGAACACTGCGGGGGACACCTCCGGTCATCAGCTTCTGACCGTCCCCCGCGAGGACTTCGCCACCTTCACCCGGAACTTCAACCCGTTCGCCCCCGGCCAGGTGGTCGCCCCGATGACCACTCAGGCGATCTACGAGGCGATGCTCGTCTACAACCCGGCGAACGGGAAGGCCACCCCCTGGCTTGCCACCTCCTGGGAGACCTCGAAGGACGGCAGGACCGTCACGTTCACCCTGCGCCACGGCGTCAGATGGTCCGACGGGAAGCCGCTGACCGCCGCGGACGTCGCGTACACCTTCGGGCTCCAGAAGAAGCTGCTCGGCGGCTACGAGTACCTGCGCGCCGTGAAGGCCGAAGGCACCGACAAGGTGGTCTTCTCCCTCACCAAGCCCTACTCGCCCGGCCTGTTCGAGCTGGGCAAGCAGATCATCGTGCCCGAGCACATCTGGGCGAAGGTGAAGGACCCGGCCAAGGACACCAACCCCGATCCGGTCGGCTCCGGCCCGTACACCCAAGTCGCCAACTTCCAGAGCCAGTCGTACGAGCTGCGGAAGAACCCCGAGTACTGGCAGCCGAAGAAGCAGCGCATCGACGGGATCCGGGTGCTGGGCTTCTCCGGCAACGACAGCGCCAACCTGGCCTTCGTCAACGGCGAGGCGGACTGGACGCAGTCGTTCATCCCCGAGGTGGACAAGAGCTTCGTCGCCAAGGACCCGGAGCACAACAAGTACTGGTACCCGAAGACCGGTTCGATGGTCGACTGGACCATGAATACCACCAGGGCGCCGTTCGACGACGTGAAGGTGCGCAAGGCGCTCAGCCTGGCCGTCGACCGCGAGAGCGTGACCGAGGTCGGCATGAACGGCTACACCCGGCCCGCCGACTGCACCGGCCTGTCCGGTGGCTACGACAAGTGGCGCGACAAGGCCCTCGCCGCCTCGTGCACCTGGACGAGGCACGACGCCGCCGCGGCGGCGAAGGCGCTCGACGACGCCGGGTACAAGAAGGGCTCCGACGGCAAGCGGAAGCTCAAGAACGGCAAGCCGTTCACCTTCGACATCTCGGTCGGCTCCGCGTCCTCCGACTGGCTGTCCGTCGCCAACATCATCAAGCAGAACCTCGCCGGGATCGGCGTCACCGCGAACGTCAAGTCCCCGGACTGGGCCGCCGTCGTCAGCGACTACGAGACCGGCGACTACGACACCGGAATTGTCTGGAGCGACAACGGCGCCACCCCGTTCCAGTTCTACCGGACCACCATGGGCACCGATTCGGTCGAGCCCGCCGGCACCAAGACGGTCAGCAACTACCACCGCTTCGGCGACAAGAAGGCCGACGCCCTGCTCGACCGCTTCGCCGCGGCCACCGACGAGGCCGGACAGCGCGGCGCGATCGACGGACTGCAGAAGCTGTTCGCCGAAGAGGCGCCCGTCGTGCCGCTCTTCCCCGGCCCGGAGTGGGGCGCCTACACCGACACCCGGTTCACCGGCTGGCCCACCGAGGACAACCCCTACGCCACGCTCACCAACCGCGGCGACACCACCGTCCTCGTCCTGACCAGCCTGAAGCCCGTCAAGAACTGACCGCACTGACACCCCGCCACTCCGGTGGCCCGCCCGCGCCGACCCCACGGACGGGCCGCCGGCCCTCATAGATTCGGAGAGGGACCAGTGCGTTACATCCTGCGCAACCTGGGCTTCTACCTGCTCGCCTTCTGGGCCTCCATCACCCTGAACTTCATGCTGCCCCGCTTCATGCCGGGGGACCCCGTCTCCCGGATGTTCGCCCGCTCGCAGAGCCAGATGCAGCCGGAGCAGATCGACCAGCTCCGCCGGCTGTTCGGCCTCGACCACCGCCCGATGTGGCAGCAGTACATCGACTACATCAAGGACATCTGCACCGGGAACATGGGGATCTCCATCTCCCGCTTCCCGACCCCCGTCTCCGAGGTCATCGCCTCCCAGATCGGCTGGACGCTGCTGCTCGGCGGCACCGCCCTCGTCATCGCCGTCGTCATCGGCAACCTGCTGGGCATCATCTCCGCCTGGCGGCGCGGCGGCCTGCTCGACTCGGTGTTCCCGCCGCTGCTCGTCTTCGCCGGCTCGTTCCCGTACTTCTGGCTCGCCATGGGCGCGCTCTACCTCTTCGGGATGACGCTCGGCTGGTTCCCCATGCGGCACGCCTTCGACGTGGGCCTCAGCCCCGAACTGTCCTGGGGCTTCGTCTCCAACGCGGCCTCGCACCTCTTCCTGCCCGCGCTGACCATCGTCCTGGTGTCGATCGGCGGCTGGATGCTCGGCATGCGCAACACCATGATCGCCACGGTCGCCGAGGACTACATCACGATGGCCGAGGCCAAGGGCCTCAGCCCGAGCCGGATCATGTTCCGGTACGCGGCACGCAACGCGATGCTCCCGTCCGTCACCAACTTCGGCATGGCGCTCGGATTCGTGGTCGGCGGCGCGCTGCTCACCGAGGTCGTCTTCGCCTACCCCGGCGTCGGCTTCCAGCTGCTCGCCGCCGTCCAGGGCCTCGACTACCCGCTGATGCAGGGGATCTTCCTCACCATCACCGCCGCCGTACTGGTCGCCAACTTCCTCGTCGACCTCGTCTACGTCCGACTCGACCCGCGTGTGCGCCTCCGCTGAGCGGCCGGACAAGGAGAAGACCCATGAGTGCCCTCGACTCCCGTACGGAGACCGTCGCACCGGCCGCGCCGCCGCCGGCCGCCGGAACCCCGAAGCCCCGTCGCGCCCGCGCCGGACTGCTGCGGTCCCTGCTCGCCAACCGCAAGGCCCTGTTCGGAGCCGTCGTCCTGGTGCTGTTCGCGCTGCTCGCCCTGCTGGCACCGCTGATCGCCCCGGGCGACCCCTCGAAGATCAACAGCCTGGGCGCCTCGGCCCCGTCCGGCTCCCACCTGCTCGGCACCACGGCCAAGGGGCAGGACGTCCTCGCCCTGACCCTGTGGGGCGCGCGCAGCTCGCTGCTGGTCGGATTCTGCGTCGGGCTCGCCGCGACCGCCCTCGCCGTGCTCGTCGGCATGGCCTGCGCCTACTTCGGACGGATCGTCGACGACGTTCTCTCCCTCGTCACCAACATCTTCCTGCTGGTGCCCGGAGTGCCGCTGCTCGTCATCCTCGCCGCGTTCATGCCGCCCGGAACGGCGACCGTCGTCCTCGTCCTCGTGGTCACCGGCTGGGCCGGCTCCGCCCGGGTGCTGCGCGCCCAGGCCAAGTCGATCCGCGGCAAGGACTTCGTCGCCGCGTCCGTCGTCACCGGTGAACGCGCGATCCGGATCATGTTCCGGGAGATCCTGCCCAACATGGCATCGGTCGTCATGACGACCCTGCTGGGCTGCGTCATCTTCGGGATCGGCGCCCAGGCGGGCCTGGAATTCCTCGGCCTCGGCGACGCCTCCGTCGTCAGCTGGGGCACCAACCTCTACTGGGCCGGCAACGACGGCGCGCTGATGACCGGCGCCTGGTGGGTGTTCGTGCCCTCCGGCCTCTGCATCGCCCTCGTCGCCTTCGCCCTCGCGATGGTCAACTACGCCGTCGACGAGATCACCAACCCGCGACTGCGCGCCCGCCGCACCGAGAACCGCAACCGGAAGGGCTGAACGATGACCACGCCCTCTCAGAACCCCGTGCCCGCCCGGACACCGGCCCCCGCCCAGGACCCCGTGCTCGACGTACGGAACCTGCGCGTCGAGTACGGCGGCGACGGCCGCGCCGTCATCGGCGCCGACGACGTGTCCTTCACCATCGGCGCCGGTGAGGTCTTCGGCCTCGCCGGGGAGTCCGGCTGTGGCAAGTCGACCGTCGCCAACGCCCTGATGCGCCTGCTCAAACCGCCCGCCCGGATCACCGCCGGATCGGTCACGTTCAAGGGGCGCGACGTACTCGCCATGGACCCGCGCGAACTGCGGGCCTTCCGCTGGCGCGAGATCGCCATGGTGTTCCAGTCCGCGATGAACTCGCTCAACCCGGTCCTGACCGTCGGCGAGCAGATCGGCGACATCTTCACCACCCATGAGCGGATGAGGAAGCGGCAGGCCCGGGCGCGCTCCGGTGAACTCCTCGAACTGGTCGGCATCGACCCCGCCAGGCTGAAGTCGTACCCGCACCAGCTCTCCGGCGGCATGCGCCAGCGCGTCGTCATCGCCATGGCCGTCGCCCTGAAACCGGCGCTGCTCATCATGGACGAACCGACCACCGCACTCGACGTGGTGGTCCAGCAGGAGATCATGGCGCAGATCGGCGACCTCCAGCGCGAACTGGGCTTCTCCGTCCTCTTCATCACCCACGACATGTCCCTGATGGTCGAACTCTCCCACCGGATGGGCGTGATGTACGGCGGACGACTCGTCGAACTCGCCCCCGCCAAGGAGCTGTTCGCCGACCCGCTCCACCCGTACACCCAGGCGCTCATGAACGCCTTCCCGCCGCTCACCGGACCCCGCGTCCACCTCACCGGCCTCGCCGACCTCCCGCGCACGGGAACGAGCTGCGGATTCCACGCCCACTGCCCCGACGACCGGTCGGACTGCTCCATGAACATCCCCGATCTGCGCGAGGTGGCCGCCGGCCGATTCGTCGCCCGTACGAGCGGAGGCGCGCGGTGACGGACCGGGCCACCACCACGACCCGCACCCCGCTGATGAGCGTGCGCGGACTCACCAAGGACTTCCGGATGGGCGGGCTGTTCTCCCGCGACCGCCACCGGGCCCTGCACGCCGTCGACCTCGACATCCCGCACGGCAGGATCGTTGCCCTCGTCGGGGAGTCCGGCAGCGGCAAATCCACCCTCGCCCGCTGCCTCGCCCGGCTCGAACAGCCCACCTCCGGGCAGCTCCTGCTCGACGGCCGGGACGTGCTGCGGACCCAGCGGCGCGGCGCCTCCCGCGCCTACCGGGGCACCGTACAGATGGTGTTCCAGGACCCCTTCGGCTCCCTCAACCCCGTCCACCGCGTCGAGCACTTCCTGCGCCGCGCCCTGCTGGTGCACGGCCGGCCCGCGGGCGAGGACGAACTGCGCGAACTCATCACCACGGTCGGGCTGAGCGAGGACATGCTCCAGTCCTACCCGCACGAACTCTCCGGCGGACAGCGCCAGCGCGTCGCCATCGCCCGCGCGCTCGCCGTCGACCCCCGCCTCGTCCTCGCCGACGAACCGACCTCGATGCTCGACGTCTCCGTACGCATCGGCATCCTCAACCTGATGCGGCGCCTGCGCGACGAGCACGGCATCTCCATGCTGTACATCACCCACGACCTGGCATCGGCCCGCTACGTCGCCGACACCACCCAGGTGCTGTTCGCCGGCGAACTCGTCGAGGGCGGCGACTCGCTCGCCCTGATGGACCGCCCCGCCCACCCCTACACCCGGCTCCTGCTCTCCGCCGTCCCCGACCCGGAGCGCGACCACGGCTACGACCCCGTCGAGCGGGCCGCGCTGCGCGCCGCCGTGCTGACGCCCGAGTCGTGCCCGTACGAGGACGAGGGCACGTGCAGCCGCACCGAGCCCGTCCGCCATGTCATCGGCGAGGACGAAGGACAGCCCCACTGGGTGCGCTGCCACCTCTACGCCCCCGCCACCCCCACCGCGCGCCGCGTACTGACCGCGGCCACCCCGGAAGCCGAGAACGTCTGATCATGACCCACGACCTCACCCTGCCCCGCGCCCGCCCCGAGGACGCGCCGAAGGGCCTGGCCGAACGGGCCGACCTCGACCCGCACCGCCCCCGCTTCCACTTCACCGCCCCCGGCGGCTGGCTCAACGACCCCAACGGGCTTGCCCATTGGGACGGTGTCTACCACCTCTTCTACCAGTACAACCCGCTCGCCGCCGCCCACCACCGCATCCACTGGGGCCACGCCACCAGCCGCGACCTGGTCCACTGGAGAGACGAACCGGTCGCGCTCGTCCCCGGCGCCGACGGCCCCGACCGGGACGGCTGCTGGTCCGGCGTCCTCGTCGACGACGGCGGCACCCCCACCCTCGTCTACTCCGGCCGGCACGGAGAGCGCGAACTTCCCTGTGTGGCCACCGGATCGCCCGATCTGCGCAGCTGGCGCAAGGACCCCGCCAACCCGGTGATCGCCGCCCCACCGCGGGACGACATCACCGCCTTCCGCGACCACTGCGTCTGGCGCGAGAACGGGAAGTGGCGCCAGCTCGTCGGCTCCGGCGTCCGGGGCGTCGGCGGCACCGCGTTCCTGTACGAGTCCGAGGACCTGCGCGACTGGCGTTACGTGGGCCCGCTGCTCACCGGCGACGCGGGCACCGGCACCGCGGCCGACCTCGACTGGACCGGCACCATGTGGGAGTGCGTCGACCTGTTCCGGATCGACGGCACCGACGTCCTCGCCTTCTCCGCCTGGGACGAGGGCGCCACCCACTACCCGCTGTACTGGACCGGACGCTACGAGGGCGACACCTTCACTCCCGACGGACTCCACCGGCTCGACTACGGGCAGCGCTACTTCTACGCCCCGCAGTCCACCCGCGACGCACTCGGCCGGCGCGTCCTCTTCGGCTGGCTCCAGGAGGGCCGGGACGAGGACGCCGTCGCCGAGGCCGGCTGGTGCGGCGTGATGTCCCTGCCGCGCGTCGTCACCCTCGGCGCCGACGGCCGGCTCGCCCAGGCACCGGTCCCGGAACTCGCCCGGCTGCGCCGCGAGGCGGTGCGCACCGGTGCGTTCACCGTGACCGACGGGAGCTGTCTGCGGCTCGACGGCGTGCAGGGCGACCAGCTCGACATCGAGACGACCCTGCGGCTGGTCCCCGGAGCCTCGGCCCGTCTGGTGGTGCGCGAGAGCGAGGACGGTTCGGAGCGGACCGTGATCGAGGTGTCGCGCCCCGCGGACGGCGGCGCCGGCACCCTGTGGCTGCACCGCGGCGCGAGCAGTCTCGACCCGGCCGCCGACAGCGAACCCCGGTACGGCGAACTCCCGTTGAACGGCGAGGGCGTCGTGGAGCTGCGGGTCCTCGTCGACCACTCCGCGCTGGAGATCTTCGCGAACGGGCGGGCACTGGCCGCCCGGATCTACCCGACGAGGGCCGACGCCCTGGCCGTCGGGATCGAGGCCACCGGCCCGGTCGCGGTGGAACGGCTCGACGCCTGGCGGATGGCCCCGGTCTTCGACGGCCCCCGCCCGCTCTGGCCCTGAACGGCCCGTCCTTCCCTCCACCCTGAGGAGACGATCATGTCCATTTCCCGGCGTGCACTCCTGTCCTCGGCCGGTCTGACGCTGCTGGCCCCCCTCGCGGGGGCCGGCCCGGCGTCGGCCGCGCCCCCGTCCCCGGCCGGTCGTCGAGCGGCTCCGTCGGCCGGCGACCTCGCGCCGATACCCGACCCGCTGGGCCTCACCGGCACCTGGTCCCGCACCGCCGACGGCGGACAGCGGGCCGTGACCGGAGCCGAACGCAATGCCGTGGCCCTGTCCGAGCAGCGCATCGCGGCCGTCGCCGGATACGCGGCCCGGATCACCATCGACGCCGGATCGCCCTACGCGGTCGGTTCGCTGGTGGTTCGCGCCACCGACGACGGATCGGCCGGATACGCGGCGAGCATCGACCCCAACCTGCGCCGCGTCCGCCTCCACGACCTGGCGACCGGACGCGACCTGGCGCCACCGGCCACCGCTACCCTCGCACCCGGCACCACCTACCTCCTCGAAGTCGCGGTGGACGGACCGGAGTTGACCGTCATCCTGGACGGCAGGCAGGTGCTGGCCGCCCGGGACACCACGTACGAGCACGGTGCCGCCGGGCTGCACGCCTACAACGGCACCGTCGTCTTCGGGCCGCCCGGAGTGTGCTCCGTCACCACCGACGCCACCGGATGGACCACCTACGGCGGCACCTGGACGGCCACCTCGCTCGGCTGGCACGCACAGGCCCCCGCCGGCACCAACTGCCGTGCCGTGTCCGCCACCCGGGTGCACGACACGGTCCACCAGGCCGACGTGAGGATCACCGATCCGTACGCGGTCGCCGCCCTGCTGCTGCGTACCGACGCACAGGCAACGGCCGGTTACGGGGTCCAGATCGACCCGAACCTGAATCGGCTGCGGCTCTACCGGATCGACGGCGACATCACCCTCGGCACACACAGCACCACCATCGACGTCGACAAGGTGTACCGGATCCGTGTCGAGGCGGACGGGCCGCGGCTCAGGGTGCGCTGGCAGAGCGACTTCATCACCCCCGACGGCTACGCCCCGGTCATCACCGCACAGGACGCCACGCACGGTTCGGGACTGCTCGGCGTCCTGGCGTACAACGGGGCCGTCCGCTTCGAAGGGATAGCCGCCACCGGCCCGGTGACTGACCTTCAGGGCTGGTCGACGGTGTCCGGGGCCTGGACCCCCGATCTGCGCGGGCTGCGGGGAGAGGGCACCGAGGCGCTGCGCATCGCACCGTTCCCCGGCGGCGACGTGCTGCTCAGCGCCGACATCGGGCTCGCCGGGGCGACCGGCGCGGGGCTCGTGGTCCGCGCGGACGCGGCCGGTGCGGGCGGCTACGAGGCACGGCTCGACGCGACGGGCGTGCACCTGCTGGACCGCACCGACGGCACCGGGATCGGCCGCGCCGCACCACCCGTCCGGCCCTTCGCGACGGGCGGCACCTACCGGACCGAGGTGCGGGCCCTCGGTACCACCGTCACCGTGACGGTGGACGGCGTCGAGGTCCTCACCGCCACCGTGTCCCGTACCGGCGGGAAGGCCACCGGGCTCGCCGCGACCGGCGGCACGGCCCACTTCCAGGAGGTCAGGGCCCGCGCCCCGCAGACGTACTACACGGACACCCACCGGCCGGCGTACCACTACACCCAACTCGCCTCGCACACCAGCGACCCCAACGGGCTGGTCCACCACGAGGGCGAGTACCACCTCTTCCACCAGGACTCCGGGCAGTGGGCGCACGCCGTCTCCACCGACCTCCTGCACTGGCGCGCGCTGCCCGTCGCCCTCCCGGTCTCCGACTTCGGCCACACCTGGTCCGGCTCGTGCGTGGTGGACCCCGACGACACCAGCGGGCTCTTCGGCGGCCGGCCGGGGCTGATCGCGTACTACACCAGCTACCACCCGGACAGGCCCGGCGGGAACCAGTGCGTGCGCGTCGCCCTCAGCAAGGACCGGGGCCGCTCCTGGCAGTGGCACGGCACCGACCCCGTGGTGCAGAACCCCGGTGGCCCGGACGGAAACTGGGACTTCCGCGACCCGAAGATCGTCCGCGACACCGACCGCGACCAGTGGGTGATGGTGGTCTCCGGCGGCGACCACGTCCGCTTCCTCACCTCCACCGACCTGCTGAACTGGACGTACCGCTCCTCCTTCGGATACGGCGACTGGGTGACCGGCGGCGTCTGGGAGTGCCCCGACCTGTTCCCGCTGCCCGTCGACGGCGACCCGGAGCAAGTGCGCTGGGTGCTCGTACTGTCCACCGGCGCGGTCCGCGGCACCGACGGCTCGGCGGCCGAGTACTTCCTCGGCGACTGGGACGGCACCGCCTTCACCACCACCAACCGGGCCGGCACCCCGCTGCGCGCCGAGGCCGGCCGCGACTACTACGCCGCCATGACCTTCTACGGACTGCCGGACGGCCGCCGCGTCCAGCTCGGCTGGCTCAGCAACTGGGACTACGCGTTCAGCGCCCCGACCGGCGAGTGGAACGGCCAGCTCGGCATCGCACGCGAACTGACCCTGACCGCCGGGGGACTTGTCCAGCGGCCCGCCGCCGAGATCGAGACGCTGCGCACCAGCAGCACCACCATCGAGGACGTCACGGTGCGCCCCGGCTCCGCCGACCCGCTCTCCGCACTGCGCGGCCGGTCCTACGAGATCGAGGCCGAGATCGCCCTGCCGGGCACGGATGCCGCGACCGCCTTCGGCTTCCGGCTGCGCACCGGGGGAGACCGGCACACCCTCGTCGGCTACGACACCGGCACCGGGAAGCTCTTCGTCGACCGCAGTGCCACGGGCGCCGACGACTTCACCGAGCACTTCGCCGGACGCACGGAGGCGGTACTGCCCCTCACCACCACCGCCGACGGCGAACGGCGGCTGCGGATCCGGCTGTTCATGGACACCTCCTCCGTCGAGGTGTTCGGCGGGGACGGCCGGGTCACGATCAGCAGCCTGCTCTTCCCCGGGCCGGACGACCTGGGCATGGCGTTCTACGCCGACGGGGGAGCGGCCCGCATCGTCACCCTGACCGTCCACCGGCTCCGCGGCGTCTTCCGGGTGACCGACAGCGACCCCGGACCGGCCGCGAACCCGCAGGGCGGCACCTTCCGCAGCGGCGGGCTCGGCGAACTCACCGTCGTGCCGGCCGGGCACTGGACGACCACCGGCGCCGGCCGCACCGGAGTCTTCGACCGGGACTCGACCGCCGTCTCAGGCACCGATTACACCGACCTGGAACTGACCTCCCTCATCCGCCTCGGCGGCCCCGACGGGACCGGCGGCGCCGGATCGGTACTGCTGCGCGCCTCGCCCGACACGGCCGACGGGTACGCCCTCAACCTCGACCCGAACCTGCGGACGGTCAGGCTCTTCCGCAGGGACGCCGGGCGCACGACCGTGCTCGCCGAGGCACCCCTGCTGATCCGGGCAGGGGTCAGTATTCCACTGCGGATCAGGGCCCGGGGCGGGCGGATCGAGGCGTTCGTCGACGGCCTGCCGGTCATCGATGTGACCGACACCCGCCACACACGCGGCAGGATCGGGCTCAATGTGTTCGGAGGCCGCGCCGCCTACCAGGACACCTTCGTCACCGCACTCTAGGAGACCCCCCCCATGCTCGACAGACTCGACCTGCTGGTCATCGGCGAATGCGTCGCCGACATCGTCCGGCTGCCGGGTGCGGCCGATCAGGTCCACCCGGGCGGCAGCCCGGCCAACGTCGCCTACGGTCTGGCCCGGCTCGGGCACGGCACCACCCTGCTCACCCAGCTCGGCCCCGACGCCAACGGCCGGCTGATCAGGGACCATCTCGCCGGTGCCGGCGTCGAGGTCCGCACGGACGACGCCACGGCCGCCACCCCGTCCGCCGCCGTCACCCTGGACGGCGACGGCCGGGCCGCGTACACCTTCGAGATCGCCTGGGCGCTGGGCCCGGTCACCCTGGACCGGCCGCCCCGGCACGTGCACACCGGTTCCATCGCGGCGGTGATGGAACCGGGGGCGGCCACCGTCCTCGGCGCCGTGGAGTCGCTGCGTCCCTCCGCGACCGTCAGCTACGACCCCAATGTGCGGCCCGAGCTGATGGGGGACCACGACTCGGCCGTCCGCCGGGTCGAGCGGTGCGTCGCGCTCAGCGACGTGGTCAAGGCCAGCGACGAGGACCTGGAGTGGCTCTACCCGGGCCAGGACCCGGAGCGGGTCGCCGAGCGGTGGCTGGCCACCGGCCCGGCACTCGTCCTCGTCACCCGGGGCGGCGACGGCGCACTGGCCGTACTGCCCGGGGGACGGGTGACGGTCGACGCGCTGCCCACCGAGGTCGTCGACACGGTGGGGGCGGGCGACGCCTTCATGTCGGGCACCCTGCACGCCCTCGCCGGGCACGGGCTGCTCGGCGCGGACGGCCGGGAGCGGCTGCGCTCGCTGGACCGGACCCGAGTGGCCGACGTCCTGCGGCACGCGGCGGCCTCCGCCGCGGTGACCGTGGCCCGGGCCGGCGCCAACCCGCCGGACGGGGCGGAACTGCGGGCGGCACTCGACCGGAGCTGAACACGCGCCGGCCGGGGACGGCGGGCCCGGGGGCCTCCCTCACCCGGGCACCGCCAGATGCGGGCTGCTGTCGTCGTCGAGGAACTCCACGACGGCGAGGACGATCAGCGCGCACAGCGCGATCCACACCGTGACCAGTCCGGTCGGCCGGTCCCAGGCCACCAGGACGGCGGCGGCCACCACGACGACCGTCCAGTTCAGCGGGCGCCTGGCGCGGTGCACCCAACGGCCGACCGGGCCGCCGGTGAACCCGGCCGCGTCCCGCACGGCGCCGATGCCGCCGCTCCACATCGCCATGACCCGGCCGGCGGCGCGGCCGTCACCGGTCAGCCAGGCGGCGAGCGCCACCACGATGCCGAGGGTGACGACCATCCGGACCAGGACCCGCATCGGGTCGGCCAGGGCGTCGAAGACCGCACCGGCCGCGGGCTGCGACACCCCGGACGGCAGGCTGTCGAGATAGAACGCCCGGCCCACCCACATGGCCAGGCCGAGCACCGCGGCACCGGCCGCGACCGCGAGCGCCGTCGTGACCAGTGCGCGACGGCGGCGCACCGCGAGGAGCACCCCGCCCGCGGCCAGTACCAGAGCCACCAACGGCAGCCAGAACCCGATGATCTGGAGCGCCCGGAACCACCTCTTGGCCTTGCCGACCGAGTCGGAGGTCAGCACCGTGAAATCGGTGTGGATCTCCGGGATCTTCGCCGCGACGCCCAGTCCCCGGTCGACGAGGCGTTGTTTGACCCGGTCGATGACGGGCGCGAGGTCGATGGTGACGGTGTCGCCGGTGAGCTCCACCGCCCCGCCGCCGCTTCCGGACAGCGCCTTCAGCGTGGCGGACTGGGCGGACCGGTTGAGGTCGGTCCAGATCGTCGCGAAGGCGTCGCTGGAGACGAACTTCTCCGTGGTCCCGCGCACGAAGTTCGAAATGCCTGTGGTGAGGGGGCCGCTCAGCTTCGACAGCGCCTTGTCGAGCACCGGCCGGTCCGCGGGGGAGACGTCGGCCAGCAGGGCCTTCACATCCAGGTGCCCCATGACTGCACCGGTGACGCGATCGGCTACCGCGCTCCGCACATCGGGGTCGGAGGCGAGCGGCGCCATCATCGCCACGTAGTTGTCGGTGTCGCCGATCTGGTTCTTCGCCCAGGTCGACACGATGCTCAGTGGCGTGAGGACGGCCGCGGCGACGATGAGCAGCACGGCGAGGAACGAGCGGGCCCGGGGCCGGTGCCGGGCCGGGGCCCGGGTCTCCAGCACGGCCACCCTGGCGCGCAGGGCATCCAGCTCGGCGTGCTCGTCGGGGGGCTTCGACTGATCGTGATCCGCTGCCATTCCCCCAGGGGACGGCCGACCGTCGCGCACGGCGCGGCGGGCTGCTGCGGACGGGTGAACACGGTCACCGTGGCGTGCGGCACCGTTCGGCCCACCGGAGGTATCGGTGACCCTTTCGGCTCATTGGGCGCATCCTCGCCGGGGCTACTGCCGTTCGACAACCAGTAGGCCTGATCGATTACGGAGAAGGGGGCGGACATGACGATGGCCGACAGGGGCGTCGCGGTGACCGGACTGGGGGTGGTGACTCCCGCGGGCGCGGACGAGCACACATTCTGGGAGGGGCTGTGTGCCGGTGTTTCCACGGCCCGCGGCTGCGAGGAACTGGCCGGGCTGCCGGTCGACTTCGGCTGCCCGGTGGACGGGATCGATCTGGACGCGGCGGTCGGCGGGCGTTCGGTGTGGCGGATGGCGCGGTTCGTGAAGATGGCGCTGGTCGCCGCCCGCCAGGCCGTCGCGGACGCCGGGCTGTCGCCGGAGCGGTGGGACGGCGACCGGGTCGCCGTGGTGCTCGGCGTCGGAGTGGGCGGGGTGTCCGTGCTCGTCGACAACGTGCGCAGGCTCGACGACGGCGGGGCGGACGCGGTGTCACCGCTGCTGGTCCCGATGATGATGCCCAACGCGGCCGCCGGGGAGCTGGCCATCGCCCTGCGGGCCCACGGCCCCAGCCTGGCCCCTGCGACCGCCTGCGCGTCCGGGGCCACGGCCATCGCCGTCGCCCGCGACCTGCTGCTGAGTGACCGGTGCGACGTGGTGGTGGCGGGCGGTGCGGAGGCCGTACTGACCCCGCTGGTGGTGAGCGCCTTCGCGGGGCTGGGCGCGCTCTCGCCGCGCACCGGCGATCCGGCGGGTGCCTCGCGGCCGTTCGCCGCGGACCGGGACGGGTTCGTGATCGGCGAGGGCGCCGCCGTGCTCGTACTGGAACGGACGGCCGACGCGTACGCCCGGGGCGGACGGGCGCGTGCCCTGCTGACCGGTGCGGGCTCCGCCACCGACGCCCACCACCCCACGGCCCCGGACCCGGAGGGCGGCGGTGCGCGCAAGGCCGTCGGGGCGGCGCTGCGCGAGGCGGGCTGGGCCGCCCACGAGGTCGACCACATCAACGCGCACGGCACGTCGACGCAGCTCAACGACGCGATGGAGATCGCGCTGATCTCCGAGATCTTCCCGCACCGCCCTTCGGTGACCGCGCCGAAGGGCGTCCTCGGGCACACCCTCGCGGCGTCCGGGGCGATCGAGGCGGTCGCCACCGTACTGACCCTGGAACAGGGGCTCGTCCCGCCGATCGCCAACCTGGACTCGCTGCCGGACGGGTTCGACCTCGACTGTGTGGTCAAGGAGCCCCGGATCCAGCCGGTCGAGCGGGCGCTGAGCCACTCCTTCGGCTTCGGCGGACACAATGTCGTACTCGCCTTCCAGCGTGCCGGTGCGGACGGCCCGCCAAGGGCGGATCCGGGTGTCCTCGCCGTTGCTTGATCGTTATATTTTCCATGACCGCAACGATCGACAGCCCCTCCGCAGAACGATCCACGGAGCTCCTCACCGGTGTGCTCCTCGGCGGCAACCACCGCCGGGAGCACGGCTTCTGGCAGCGGCTGATCAGCACCGAACCCTTCCGCCGCCCGGACCACCGCACCACCGAGCAGCGCCTGGCCCTCGCGTACGAGCGGCTGCGCGTCCTCAACGACTGCCTGGACAGCGGGGCCCGGCTGGCCGCCGACCCCCGCGCCCTCGCCGCCCTGCACGAATGGCTCGGCCCGGTGGACCCGGCGCTCACCACGGTCGCGGGGATCCACTACAACCTCTTCCTCGGCAGCCTCCTCGACCACGGGGGCGACGGCCACCGCGATCTGTCGGACTTTCTGCGGCTGCGGCGCATCGGTACCTTTCTCTGTACGGAGGTGGCGCACGGCAATGACGCCGCGGCCGTCGAGACCACCGCCGAGTACGACCGTGAGCGCGACGGGTTCGTGCTGCGCACCCCGCACGCCGGGGCGCAGAAATTCATGCCCAACACCGGTCCGGCCGGCGGCCCCAAGACCGGACTGGTGGCCGCGCGCCTGCTCGTCGACGGCACCGACCACGGGGTCTTCCTCTTCCTCGTACCGCTCACCGACGAGGGACAGCCGCTGCCCGGAGTGCACATCCGCAGGCTCCCCACCCGCACGGGCAGCCCGGTGGACCACTGCCTGACCTCCTTCGACCGTGTCTTCGTGGGGCGCGTCGCGCTGCTCGACGGCGACCACGGACGGGTCGGTGCGGACGGGGAGTTCAGCAGCGCCGTCGACAACCGCAGACGGCGCTTCCTCGCGTCGATCGGGCGCGTCACCTCCGGGAAGATCTCGATGACGGCCTGCGCGGTCGGCTGTGCGCGCGCGACGCTCGCCGTCGCCGTCCGCTACGGCGGCCACCGGCACATCTCGGGCCCCCGTGGTTCGCACCGGGTGCCGGTGATCGCCCACCGCAGCCACCACGGACCGCTCGCCGCGGCCATGGCCACCGTCTTCGCGATGAGCCTGCTGCACCGCAGGGCCCTGGACCGATGGGAGCGGGGCGAGCGGCGGGAGGAGGCCGAGCGGCTGGTGGCCGTCGCCAAGGGGTGGATCACCTGGCAGGCCCGGTCCGTGATCGTCGAATGCCGCGAACGCTGCGGCGCCCAGGCACTCCTGGAACACAACGGGATGAGCGAACTCGTCACCGGGGTGGAAGGCGCCATCACCGCCGAGGGCGACAACCTGGCCATCCACGCCAAGGCGGCCGCAGAAATGCTCTTCGCCGCCGCACCGGCCGCCGGGGCCGCCTCCGGTGGCGGCCCCGGCGATCTCGACGACCCGGGCTTTCTCGGCGGGCTGCTCGCGGAGCTGGAGCGGATCTGGTTCGTCCGGGCCAGGGAGCGGATGTGCCTCGCACCGCACGGTGACCCGCTGGGGCGGTGGAACGCGGCGGCCGGGCCCGCCCTGCGTGGCGTCGAGGCCCACGCCCAGCGGCAGGCGGCCGAGGCGTACGCGGAGGCGGTGGCCGTGCTCCCCGAGGGGCCCGCCCGCGACCGGCTCGGCGAGCTGGAACGGCTCTTCGCACTCGACCGGATCGCCCGCAACAGCGGTGACCTGCTGGCGGCGGGCCTGCTGAGCGCCGACCAGGTCAACGGCCTGCCGGACAGGGTGGAGCGGCTCATCGCCACCGTCGCCGCCCATCTGCCCGACCTCGTCGACTCCTTCGGGCTGCCGCCGGAACTGCTCGCCGACTGGCCGATCGCAGGCGCGGACTACGTGGCCGCGTACGACGATCCGGGGGCCTTCTGGCAGACCGGCGGCGGGGTCCGGGACGTGGTTCGGGGCGAGCGGTGACGGCCACGACGAGGAAAGGAACAGTTGTCCGGAGCCGACGGGCCGGCGAGGCCGCCCGGGCCCTCGGGGTGCGGGTTGTCCTGCTGGCCTTCTGGGGTACGGCGTCCGTCCTGGCCCGGTGGTGCGGGGAGCGCGAGGAGGGCGCTGCCGAATCGGTTCGGCACAAGGCGTAACTGGAGGCACTCCTCCCAGTTGATTCGGCGTCGGGACGGTGTCACCGCCGGTCCGACAGCCGGACCGAATAATGGAGAGAAAGCTGATGAGCGCGATTCACCCCAAGATCACCGAGGTTCTGACACACACCTTCAAAGTGCCCGCCGCAGAGATCCACCCGGGCTCCACGATGGACAGTCTGGAGATGGACTCCCTCGCCGTCGCCGAGTTCGCCGTCCTCATCAGGGAGACGACCCGCGGCGACCGGGACTTCGACCAGCTTCCCAAGAACGCCACGCTGGCCGACATCAGCCGGTTCATGGACACGGCGGCCGGCAGCGGGGCGCGGATGGGCAGCGGGGCAGCGATGAGCAACGCCCGATGAACAGGCCGGCCGTCGCCGTCACCGGACTGGGCATGATCACCCCGGTCGGCAACGACACCGAATCCACCTGGCAGGGCGTGTGTGCGGGCGTGTCACCGGCCCGCACCGTCGCCGGGCTCGAAGGATGCGCGATCGACTTCGCCTGCATGGTCGACGGCATCGACCTGGACGCCGCGATCGGCGGCCGGGCGTCCTTCCGCATGGGAAAGTACGTGAAACTCGCGGTGCTCGCCGCCCGCGAGGCGGTCACCGACGCCGGGCTCGACCCGGCCCGGTGGGAGGGCAGCAGGGTCGCGGTGGTCGTCGGCACCAGCAGCGGCGGCTCCGCCTCGCTGACCGAGCAGGCCGTCGTGCTCGACCGGCTCGGCGCCGGGGCCACCTCGCCGTCGGGCATCCTGCTCACCATCCCGAACATGCCCGCCGCCGAGATCGCGATCCAGCTGCGGGCCACCGGGCCCAGCCTGGCGCCGTGCACCGCCTGCTCGTCCGGCGCCACCGCGCTGTCCGTCGCCCGCGACCTGCTGGTCACCGGGCAGTGCGACATCGCGATCGCCGGAGCCACCGAGTCGATCGTCTACCCGGCCGCCATGGCCGCGTTCGCCAGGTCCGGGGCCGGGGCCCGGCGGGACGGCGACCCGGCCGGACTGTGCCGGCCCTTCGCGGCCGACCGGGCCGGCCTGGTCATGGGCGAGGGCGCGGCCGTCATGGTGCTGGAACGGACGGACGACGCCCGGGCCCGGGGCGCGGCCCCACGGGCGCTGCTCGCCGGCACCGGAGCCACCACCGACGCCCACCATCCCATCAGCCCGCATCCTTCCGGCGCGATCGCCCAGGCGGCTGTGGAGGCCGCACTGCGCGACGCGGGCTGGGCGGCCGAGGACGTCGAGCACGTCAACGCGCACGGCACGGCGACCCCGGTCAACGACGCCACCGAGGCCGCCCTGATCGCCCGGGTCTACCCACACCGGCCACCCGTCACCGCACCCAAGGGCGTACTGGGGCACTGCATGGGAGCGGCCGGAGCGATCGAGGCCGGGCTCACCGTCCTCACGCTCCAGCGCGGAGTCGTACCACCGATCGCCAATCTGGACGCCCCAGCGCCCGAGTTCGACATCGACTGCGTCACCAAGCAACCTCTGCGGCAGCCCATCAGGCGCGCCGTCAGCCATTCCTTCGGATTCGGCGGCCACAACGCCGTACTCGCTCTTCAGCGTCCCTGAGAGCCGTTCCGCAGGCAGCAGGCAGGTGGTGCGACGGGAGAACAGCCCGGCGTACCACCGGCCACACACCGCCCGTGAGCTGCACAGAGGCACGTGATAGCTTGCCGGGGCCAGTCAAACTCCACGTATGGGGTCAGGGAATCCGGTGCGAATCCGGAACTGACGCGCAGCGGTGAGGGAGACGGGCGGGGCCACGGCCACTGGGACCACCCTCGGGTGCCCGGGAAGGCGCCCCGTCCGGACGAACCCGAGTCCGAAGACCTGCTGGCAGCCGCGTCCCGGCACCGGGCCGCGGTACTTCGTACCACGGGCTCCGCGCATGGGCCCAGAGACGCAGAGGGACTCCGTGCCGTCCATAGCCAGCCCCGTCCGCACCATCGCCCTGCTCTCGGCGGGACTCGTCCTGCTGACCGCCTGTGGAGGCGGAGCCGGTGACGCCACGGCGAAGCCGGGCCGCG
The DNA here is from genome assembly GCF_040634135.1 of Streptomyces sp. NPDC007164. Lineage (NCBI taxonomy): Bacteria > Bacillati > Actinomycetota > Actinomycetes > Kitasatosporales > Streptomycetaceae > Streptomyces > Streptomyces sp. NPDC007164. Next base: position 27,471 of record NZ_JBEYFB010000019.1, on the reverse strand, counting down.
CGGACGGATATCCGGTGACGCTGAAGAACTGCGGCCGCACCGTCACCGTCGAGTCCGCGCCGCGCCGCGCCGTCTCCGTGGACCAGGGATCGACGGAGATCCTGCTCTCCCTCGGCCTCGCCGACCGGATGGCCGCCACCGCGACCTGGACCGACCCGGTGATGAAGGGCCTGGAGACGGCCAACGCCGAGGTGCCCAGGATCGCGGACAACCGGCCGTCCTCGGAGAAGGTCCTCGACCGCGAACCGGACTTCGTCAGCGCCTCGTTCGAATCGACACTCGCCAAGGGCGGCGTCGCACCCCGCGAACAGTTCGGGTCGCTCGGCGTCCCCACCTATGTCTCGCCCGCCGACTGCACCGGCAAGGACAACAGCGGCGGCGGCGACGGAGCCCGCACCACGCCGCTCACCATGGACAGCGTCTACGGAGAAGTGCGCGACCTGGCCGGGGTATTCGGCGTTCCGGAGCGCGGCGACGCGCTCGTGGGCACGCTGCGGGAGCGGGTGAAGAAGGCGACCGAGGGCATCGACGCCTCCGGCACCACCCTCCTGTACTGGTTCTCCGACTCCAAGGCCCCGTACCTGGCGGGCTGCTGCGGAGCCCCCGGGATCATCACCGGGGAACTCGGTGCGAAGAACGTCTTCGACGACACCCACGAGGAATGGCCCCAGATCAGCTGGGAGACCGTCGCCGACCGAAATCCCGACGTTCTGGTCATCGGCGACCTGACCCGTAAGGCCCAGACCGCCGAGAGCGCCGCGAAGAAGATCGAATTCCTGGAGTCCAACCCCGCTACGAAGAACATGGACGCCGTCAGGCACAAGCGGTACGTCCTGCTGAGCGGCCAGGCCATGAACCCGTCCATCCGCACGGTCGAGGGCCTCGAACGCGTCGCCGCCGGTCTGCGCAGGTTCGGGCTCGCGGGGTGACGCCGGCCGAACACGGCACGACGGTGACCGCGCCACCGGCCGCCGTCGTACCGGTGAGTGCCACGAAGGGCGTACGACGGCTGCGCGGCGGGGTCCTGTGGGCCTGCGGCCTCGCGCTGCTCGTCGGTTCCGTCGCGGTCGCCGTCACCATCGGACCCGCCCGCATCTCGGTGGCCGACGTCTGGTCCGCGGTGGCCGCCCATCTCGGCGGCGGCCGGTCGCGGCTCTCCCCGATCCGGGACGGCATCATCTGGAACCTGCGCATGCCGCGCACCCTGCTCGCCGCGGTGTGCGGTGCCGGGCTCGCGGTCTGCGGCACCGTCATGCAGTCCCTGCTCCGCAACCCGCTCGCCGACCCGTTCGTCCTCGGCGTCTCCTCCGGCGCGTCCACCGGCGCGGTCGTGGTCGTCGTCCTCGGTGTCGGCGGGGGAGCGCTGTCGATCTCGACCGGCGCGTTCATCGGGGCGCTGTGCTCGTTCGCCCTGGTGCTGCTGCTCAGCCACACCCTGGGCGGCACGACGGACCGGGTGGTGCTCTCCGGTGTCGCGGCCATGCAGCTGTTCTCCGCGCTCACCTCCTTCGTCGTGATGACCGCCGCCGACGCCGAGCAGACCCGCGGGGTGCTGTTCTGGCTGCTCGGCTCGCTCAGCGGGGTCGGCTGGACCGATGTGTGGGTCTGCGCCGCGGTGCTCGCCGTGACCCTGCTGATCTGCCTGGGCCACGCCCGTACGCTCGACGCCTTCGCGTTCGGCCAGGACGCCGCCGCCACGCTCGGCGTCAATGTCGCGCGCACCCGGCTCGTGCTGCTGTGCACAACCGCGCTGCTGACCGCCGCCCTGGTCAGCTCGGCCGGTGCCATCGGTTTCGTCGGTCTGGTGCTGCCGCACGCCGCCCGTGCCCTCGCCGGTTCCGGGCACCGGCGGCTGCTGCCGGTGACGGCGCTGGCCGGGGCGGTGTTCCTGGTCTGGGTCGACACGCTCGCCAGGACCGTGCTCGACCCGCAGGAGGTGCCCGTGGGTGTGGTCACCGCACTGATCGGGGTGCCCGCGTTCGTCCTGGTCCTGTACCGCACCCGGAGGACCGCATGACGGACGTGGCCGACGCGGGACTGTGTGCCGAACGGGTCAGCCGGACGGCCGGCGGCCGCCTCATCCTCGACGGGGTCGATCTCGCCCCGCGGCCCGGCGCCACCGTGGGGCTGATCGGACCGAACGGATCCGGCAAGTCGACCCTGCTGCGGGTACTGGCGGGAGTCCTGGCCCCGGAGACCGGCGTGGTCACTCTCGACGGGCTGCCGCTCACCGAGATCGGCCGCCGCACCGTCGCCCGGCGCGTCGCCGTGGTCGACCAGCACGCCGTCACCCAGGTCGAGCTGAGTGTGCTGGACGTGGTGGGGCTCGGGCGCATCCCGCACCGCAGGGCCTGGTCGGCGCCGAATCTGGCGGACGACGAGGCGGTACGCGAAGCGCTTGCCCGGACCGGTCTCGCCGACCGCGGCGACCAGTCCTGGCACACCCTCTCCGGGGGTGAGCGCCAACGTGTCCAGATCGCGCGTGCACTGGCCCAGCAGCCGCGTGAGCTGCTGCTCGACGAGCCGACGAACCACCTCGACATCCAGCACCAGCTGGAGCTCCTCGCGCTGATCGCCTCGCTGCCGCTGACCGGTGTGATCGCGCTCCACGACCTCAATCTGGCGGCGATGTTCTGCGACCGGATCGCCGTGCTGAAGGCGGGGCGGGTGGTGGCCGCCGGCACCCCCTCGGAAGTGATCACCGAGGAGCTGATCGCCGACGTCTACCGGGTCGCCGCCCGCGTCACGCCGGACGGCCCGGACGGGCGGCCGTCGGTACGGTTCCTGCCGGGGCGGCCGCCCGGGACGTAACGCGGCAGGCAGGGACGTAACGCGGCAGGCAGGGACGCAACGCGGCGGGCAAAGGAGGCAACGCGGGCAGGGAGGCAACGCGGGCAGGGACCTGACACGGCCGGCCGGGGAGCCGCGGGCTTCCTGTGGAGCGGGCCGGGACGCCGAGCGGGCGGACCCGGCACCGCATGGCGTGGGTCCGCCCGTTCTTTCCGGGTGCGGCGGTTCGCCGCGGTGCGTGGGGTGGGCCGGCAGGGGCCCGACGGGTCGGCCGCCGGGACGGGCCCGGCGGCTCAGCGGCGGCGTCCCCGGCCGAAGTCGCCTCCCATGTCCTTGCCACCCGGGTCCTTCCCGCCCATGCCGGTGTCGTCCGCGTAGTCGATCTGCTCCTTGCGGAGTTCGGCGGAGACCTCCTTCTGCTCGGTCACCTTCTTGGTCTCCATCCGCACCCGCTCGACGGCCACGGTCTCCTTGCGCGTGGTCGGGCGTTCCGCGTGCAGGGTGACCTCGACGTCCTGCTCGCGGATGGCGGCACGCTCAGCAGGGTTCTCGCCGGGCTGGAGCGGTTCGCGGATCAGCCGCACCTCTTCGTGCGTCACCGGCACGGTCCTGGTGACGTTCTCGGTGACGACGTACTTGTGCAGCCGGGCCGTTCCGCTCTCGTACTGCTCGGTGCCGACGTGGAGTTGCTCCTCGGAACGGATCATCTCCTCCTTGCTGTCCAAACCGGCGGCGGACCGTTCGGCGCCCGCCCCGGCACCGACGAGGGGACGCGAGGTACCGGCCTCCGCCCCGGTGTCGCGGTGCCTGCCCTGGCCCGTGCCGGTTCCGGCGCCGGCCATGCCGGACGAGGTGGTCCGGGCCGTGCCCGTACCGGAGGCGGTGGTGCCCGTCATGGCCGTCCGGTCGGACCCGGCTGCGCGGCCGGCGCCGGCCGCACCCATGGCCCCGGCCCCGGCGGCTCCCGCGGCACCCATGGCCGTGGTGCCCGTCCCGGACGTCGTCTTCGCCGTGCCCGGCCGGTCGCCCAGCTTCGCGGTGGTGTTCCTGGCGAGGCCGTAGTGCTTGTAGAGCTCTTCCTCCTCCGCCACGGACAGATGCGCGTCGGCGTCCACCCGGGGGGCGTCCTTGACCCGTTCCTTCGGATGCGAGATGTGCAGATCGGATCCCACACGGCGGGCTCCGGCAAGAGGAACGAAACTCTCCTTCATGCCGAACAGGCCGGTCTTCACCGTTATCCAGTCCGGCCGGCCGGTGTTGTCGTCGACATACACCCGGCCCACACTGCCGACCTTCTCGCCGTCGGTGTCGTACACCGTCAGGCCGTCGAGCTCTCCGGAATCCGTGAAACCGTCAGCGGCTCCCATGACCGATTCCTCCTCGTCCGGGCGCGTCCTGTGGCGGGGGCCATCAGGGGAGGCGCGTCCGCATTCCATCGCGCCTCACCCGGATGGACGCTGCAACCTCCCGGGCGGCGGAGCCCGGCCGCCGCATGCTCGGCGGTTCGGCGGTGACCGCCTGCCACGGTGGTGGGCGCCCCGATCCCGCACTAGGCCATTCGGGTGAAGCGGGGGAGGGTGTGCGCCCAGGCGGGCCGCCGGGTGCCGCCGCACCGCGAAACCGCGAGGATCCGACCGGCGTTCCACTGGCATGAACACATTGCGCGGCGCATTCGACGAGGACGCGGAGCTCTACGACCGGATGCGCCCGCGCTATCCTGCCGAGCTGGTGGCCGGGATCGTGACCCTGGCCGGCCTGACCCCGCGGAGCCGGGTGCTCGAAATCGGGCCGGGCACCGGGCAGTTGACCGTTCCGCTCGCGTCGGCCGGTTATGAGGTGACGGCCGTCGAGCTGGGCCCCTCGCTGGCGGCCGTGGCGCGGCGCAACCTGCGTGACTTCCCCCGCGCGCACGTCGAGGTGTGCCCGTTCGAGGAGTGGACGCTCCCGCCCGACCCCTTCGACCTGGTGGTCTGCGCGACCGCCATCCACTGGATCGACCCCGCTGTGCGCTTCACCGGGGCGGCGGACGCGCTGCGCCCCGGCGGAACGCTGGCGCTCGTCACCACCCACCATGTGGCGGGCGGCAGCGAGGAGTTCTTCGAGCAGGTGCAACGGTGCTACGAGCGATGGGACCCGGCCACCCGCCCGGGCCTGGTGATGCCGGACGAGGCATCGACGGAGACGGTGTTCGACGAGCTCGACCGGCCGCCCTGGGCCGGACCCGTGCGGGCGAGCCGTCATGTCCGGGAGATCACGTACACGGCCGAGCAGTATCTCAACCTGCTGATGACCTACTCCGGCCACCGCGCTCTCGCCCCCGACGCGCTCCACGGCCTGCTCGGCTGCGTCCGGGGCCTGATCGACGACCGGTACGCGGGGCGCATCACCAAGCGGTACCTGCATGAACTCCTCACCGTACGCAAGGCGTCGTGAACACCGGGAACATGCCGTCCCGTCGACACCGTCGACCGCGGAACCGGCGCCGTTCGAACGGGCGGCCGCCCACCCGGCCCGTCGGCCACCGGCCCACCAGCGTGTGGAGACCCCGATGACCGGCATCCCGCACCGCCCGGACCCCACCGGCGGCTGCCCGCACGTGGACAACGCCATGCTGATGGCCTGTGGCATCCGTCCGGTATCCCACCCGGGACCTCACCCTCGACGGCACCGTCACACCGCAGGGGGACCCCGTGCTCGCCGGCTGCTCCGCCGCCGGGCGGGGCAGGGCCGCGTACGGACCCAACGCCGACCGGGCTTCGTCGGCAACAGCACGGGACCGCACCCCGGTGCGGCTCCGCCCCTGGCCCCCACTGCCGTACGCCCCGCACCCCCTGCGGCGCGTACGACTGCCGCCTCCGCCACGCGCACAAACACGGCGCGTACGACCGCCGCGCCCCGGCACATATGCCGGCACATAGGATCGACGGGCCAAGAGTCGACCGTCGTCCTGCCGCGCCACCGGGGGTGCCCCATCAGTTCCGTACGCATCCGGCTGCCCGAACAGCGCGGCGAACTGCTGACCCGGCACGAGGACGGTACGGAGCTGCACCATCTGGTGTGGCGGCTCGGGCCGGGGTGGCGGGTGTGCGGCAGCGCCGTGCTCGGCGGCGGCATCGGCCCGCGCGACTGGATACTCAACGCCCAGGTGCCCGGCGGCTACCCGCGCCTGGACCCCGACCGGCACCTCGCCGGGATCGCCGCCGCCGAACACCTCACCGGACCCGGTACCGGGCTGATGACGGCCGCCGACGTCACCGCGTACACGGTCGCCGCCGAGGCGGGCGTGACGGCGACCGCCACCTGCGGACTCGGCGTACGCGGCTGGGCCGCCGCCCCGGCGGAAGGCAACGGCGGGCCACAGCGCCCCGGCACCATCAACATCGTCGTCACCGTCCCCGTGCCGCTCTCCGACGCCGCACTCGTCAACGCCGTCGCCACCGCCACCGAGGCCAAGGTCCAAGCGCTCCTGGACGCGGGCCTGGACTGCTCGGGCACCCCCACGGACGCCGTCTGCATCGCCGCCCCGTCCCCGGGGCCGGCGCCCGCCGAACCCTTCGCGGGACCGCGCTCCCTGTGGGGTGCGCGACTCGCCAGGACTGTGCACGCTGCCGTCCTGGAGGGCGCGCTGCGGCAATCCTGAGAGATCACGGCGCCGCGATCCGACCCGGCCGCGGCCGACGAAGGGAGCCCTCTCATGACATCAAGCACCGCGGACACCACCGCGGACCGACCGGTCGTCGCCGTTCTCGGCACCGGAATCATGGGGTCGGGAATGGCCCGGAGCCTCCTGCGGGCCGGACTCGACGTCCGCGCCTGGAACCGTACGCAGTCCAGAGCGGCCCCGCTCGCCGCCGACGGCGCCGTGGTCACCGGGACGGCCGAGGAGGCCGTACGCGGCGCGGATGTCGTCGTCACCATGCTCAGCGACGGCCCCTCCGTGGCCGCCGCACTCGCCGCCGCGTCCGGGGGAGTGCACGCCGGTCAGGTCCTGCTCCAGAGCTCGACGGTCGGGATCGACGCCACCGCCGATCTCGCCCAGCGCGCCGCGGACCTGGGCCTGGTCTACCTCGACGCACCGGTCTCCGGCACCAAACAGCCTGCGGAGCAAGGGGCGTTGACGGTCTTCGTCGCGGGTCCCTCCGCCGTCCGTGCGACGGTCGATCCGGTGCTGGACGCGATCGGGCAGCGCACGTTGTGGGTCGGCGAGGCACCGGGAGCGGCCTCGCGGCTGAAGCTGGTGGTCAACACCTGGGTGATCACCATGGTCAACAACATCGCGGAATGCCTCAACCTCGCGGAAGGGCTGGGCATCGAACCGCAGTCGTTCCTCGACGTCATGAAGGGCGGCCCGCTGGACTCCGCCTATCTGCAGGGCAAGTCCGCCGCCGTCCTCTCCGGCGACCTCACCCCGAGCTTCACCCTGTCCACCGCGCTCAAGGACACCCGCCTCATCCTGGACGCGGCACAGTCGGCGGGGGTACGACTGGACCTGGTCGAGGCGTCGGCCGACCGTTTCGTACGGGCCGAGGCGGCGGGACACGGCGGCGAGGACATGATCGCCACCTACTACGCGGGCCGGACCCCGGAGCAGGACGACGACTGAGGTGCGGGGGCGGGGGTGGGGCGGGCGGCGCCGGAATTCATTCGGCCGCCGATGCACGGCCGCGACTCCGGGGTCACTCCTCGACGAGCATCCCGTTGCGGAGCTTCCGCAGGATTCTGCTGATCAGCCGCGACACATGCATCTGCGAGATGCCGAGTTCGGCGCCGATCCGGGCCTGGGTCATCTCCTGGCCGAAACGCATGTCGATGATGCGGCGCTCGCGTGCGTCGAGGCACCCCAGCAGCGGCGCGAGCGTGTGCAGATTCTCGACCGTCTCCAGAGCGGGATCCGGGCCGCCCAGGACATCGGCGAAGGTACGCCCCGGGGCGTGGCGCCGCCCCGCCTCCGAGGGATCGGCCGGCATGTCCAGCGAACCGGCCGCGTACCCGTTGGCCGCCACGATGCCCTCGGTGACCTCGTCCTCGCTCAGCCCCATCTGCTCGGCGAGCTCCGGGACGGTGGGGTCGCGGTCGAGCTCCGTGACCAGTGACTCCTTGGTCCTGGCGATGTCCACCCGCAACTCCTGGAGCCGGCGCGGGACATGTACGGCCCAGGTGGTGTCGCGGAAGAATCGTTTGATCTCCCCGGTGATGTACGGGACCGCGAAGGAGGTGAACTCGACCTCGCGGGAGAGCTCGAACCGGTCGATGGCCTTGATCAGCCCGATCGTGCCGACCTGGACGATGTCCTCCATGTCGCCGCCCCCGCCCCGGTGCCGGAACCGTCCGGCGGCGAACCGTACGAGGGAGAGGTTCATCTCGATGAGGGTGTTGCGCGCGTACTGATGGGCGGCGGTTCCCTCCTCCAGTGCCTGGAGACGGCCGAAGAACAGCCTGGACAGTTCACGCGCGTCACCAGGGGCGATCCTGCCCGCGTCCTCGATCCACGGCAGCCCGCCGAGCTCCCCGGCCGGCACGTCCGCCTGCGTCGAGCGAGAGTCCTCCGCTCGCTCCGTATCGGCGGTCCGTGCAGTGTGCGCCGTCATCCCGTCACGCTCCCCAGGTCGTATCCCATGAGGTGTATGCGCATGCCCCAGGAGGGAATTCCCATGCGCGGGAGCGGGAGTTGATCACGTCACACGGCGGCGATTGGCCGGGAATCGCCGTGATCCCGGGCCATCCCGCGTAATCCCCCGTCATATCCGGTACCTGTGCGGGCCGGACGCGGACGGGAACGCGGAACCGCCCCACCGGTACGGGGGAGCCCGGTGGGGCGGTCGCTGACCAGACTGCCACAGCCGAGGGGGCAATGGGGACCGACCGGCGCATATGCAGCGGTAGTTGAGTTGAAATCGACGGTGTTCCGACGCCGCTGTCTCAGGTTCGGGAGAAAGACGGCAACTTCGGCCAGGAGCCGGCTTCACCGGCCCGAACGGGAACCGGAGCGGGAACCCGTGCCCGTGCCGGTACCCGCACCCGGACATGTACCGGCGTCCGTGCCCGCATCCGCGTATCCGGCGACGGCCCCACCGCCGAGGCGTGCGGCCGCGATGGACCGGCTGCGCGCTGCCGTGACGGCCCCCACCACCGGCATGGCCAGCACGGCGAGGACGACGGGCCCGTAGCCGCCCCGCGACGACACGTCCATCACCACCACCTCGCCCGCGGACAGCGCGGCCCCCACCACGAAGCAGGTCAGGCCACGGGCGGGGGCGGAGCCGAGCACGCGTGGGGGCGCGACAGTCAGTACGGCGCCCGTCACCAGGCCCACTGCCGCGCCGACGGCGAGGGAACCCAGTACGGCGACGAGTCCCGCCGAGGGCTTCTCGAAGCTGCTTTCCAGCGGCTCCCCGGACAGCCCGGACAGCGCGATCGCCGCCCACAGCACCGTGCAGATCCCGGCCGGGATCGCGCCGGCCCGGAGGCCGAACAGCAGCCCACGACGCATTACGGCGACCGACGCCCTCATCTGTATCTCCCCGCCCGTTCCCACGCGTCCGCTGTCACCCGAAAGCCGCCCCCGGGCGACCCGCAGCAGTGGGGCCGCGACATCTTCGCAGGTCCGCCGGTGTGGCCGGACGGCACGTCCGTACGGGCAGCGATCCGCACCCGTGCGGCACCCTCGAATCCTGTGACTGTTCTGTGGACCATCATGGGGTGGACGGACGGCAAGGCCGAGGGGGGGCACAGATGATTTCCGAGCCGGAGATGGTGGACGAGTTCGGTGTGGTCGGGACGGGCGAGGTGGTGGGCGACCTCGCCCGGAAGCCCGCCCGGGAACCCCGGCCGCCCCGTCCGTGGTGGTGGGCGCTGGGCGGAGCCGTACTGGCCTCGGCCGTGTGGGCAGGCGTGTTCTGCCTGTACCCGGTCGGCGACCGGAGGCCGGAGATGCACGGCTACCGGCTGAACGAGGACCCGTGCCCGACCGTGCGCCTGAAGGCGCTGGGCGCGGCGATCTCACCGAGGGAGCCCACGTCCGGGTCCGGGCCCGAGCTGCTGAATGATTCGGCCCTGGACCGGGTGAGGTGCTTCCTCCCCCTCCGGGCGATGTCCTGGAAGGGCGCGAAGAAGTCGGTCAAGAGCCGCTGGTACACCGGACACTCCGTCGGGATCACCGTGGCCCTGCACAAGAGGACCGACCCGGCGGCCGAATTCGAGGCGATGCGTGGCGTGACCGATACCGATACCGGTGACGAGGTGAAGGTCGAGAAGGTGCCGAACCTCGGCGACAGCGCGTACCTGCTGACGCGGGACAGCGGCAACGCGGAACTGCGGGTGCTGGAGGGCGGGGCGGTCTTCGCGCTGAGCCTCGACGCCTACACGACGTACGACGGTGACGGGAGCGAACCCCCGTCCGACGACGGGCCGGACATCTCCGATCTCTCCCCGTACAAGTCCGCGATGATCAGCGATATGCGCGACCTGATGAAGAGCCTCAGAGACTGACCTCTGAATCAGCGGCCTCCGGGTCGTGCGGATGCCACCCCGATCATTGCGGCCCGATGAACGCTCCGCCCGCCGGGGAATACGTGCCCGGACCGGGGGCTTCCTGCTGCTGTGAGACCGACGGCCGGCCCGGCCGCCGGTGCCGTGCAGCAGAAGAGAGGGAGCTCATGCCCAAGGCGTACGTGTTCACCCGCCACGGCGGACCGGAGGTGGAGGCCCTCATCGAGCAGGACGTACCCGTGCCCGGGCCGGGTGAGCTGCTCGTCGCTGTGCGGGCGGCCGGGGTCAAGCCGGTCGACTGGAAGCTACGCACGGGGTACATCAGGCCCGGCAGCGAGCTTCAGCCCTTTCCCACCGTTTTCGGCAGCGAGGCCGCCGGAGTCGTCGAGGGCATCGGCCCTGGCGTCGAAGGGTTCGCGATCGGGGACGAGGTCTTCGGCAACCCGGTGACCGGCGGGTACGCCGAGTACACGCTGCTGCCCGTCGCCGTGACCGCGCACAAGCCGGACGAGCTGTCGTTCACCGACGCGGCGGTGCTGCCGGTGGCGGCTGCCACCGCGTACGACGGCGTGCGCCAGCTCGGCCTCACTCCCGGATCGACCCTGCTGGTCACCGGCGCCGGCGGTGGCGTGGGAGCCGCGGCGGTACAGCTGGCCCGGCACGCGGGCATCCGGGTCATCGGCGTCGCCGGCGCGGCCAAGAGGGACTTCGTCGAGTCCCTGGGCGCGGTGCACATCGCGTCCGGCCCCGGACTCGCCGACCGGGTGCGGGCCGTGGCCCCCGAAGGCCCGGACGCGGTCTTCGACCTGGTCGGCGGCGACACGCTGAGGGCCGTGGCCCCGCTGCTCGCGGACCCGGCCGCACTGATCAGCGCCGGGGACAAGCCGCTGGCCGTGGAGCTCGGCGGGGCGGCCGTCGAGCGGGCCCGCAACGCGGCGGTCCTCGACGAGGTGGCGAAGCTCGTCGCCACCGGCGCCCTGCGCACCCATGTGAACCGGGCCTTCCCGCTCAGCGGGGCGGGAGACGCGCTGCGTGCCGTGGAGAGCGGCCACACCCTCGGCAAGATCGTGATCGAGGTCGTCGCATGAGTGCGCCGGATCCCACCGGTGAGCCGCACCCGCTGGACAGCCCGGTCCGCGCCGCGCTGACCGGCCCGCACGCCCGTTTCGCCGAGCGCCGCGGCCGAATCCTGCGGTACCGGGCGGACGTGGCCCCGTGGGTCGCGGTCCCGGACGACGCACGGGCCCAGGACTGGGACGACGCGGCGGCGCTCGTCGGCCCCGGTGGCGCCGTCACCCTCACCGCTTTCCGCGAGCCGCCGCCCGACGACTGGGAGACCGTCTTCCGGGCCGAGGGCGTCCAGCTCGTCGACGCCGGGGTCGCGGCAGCGCCCTTCCCCGGGGCCGTACGGCTCGGACCCGCCGATGTGCCCGAGATGCTCGAACTGGTCGAGCGCACCCGGCCGGGGCCGTTCCTGCCCCGTACCCTTGAGCTCGGCACCTACCTCGGGGTACGGCGGCAGGGGGCGCTGGTCGCGATGGCCGGCGAACGGCTGCATCTGCCGGGCTGGTCCGAGATCAGCGCCGTCTGCACGGACGAGTCGGTACGCGGCCAGGGGCTGGGCACCGGACTGGTGCGTGCCGTCTCCCACGAGATCAGGCGGCGCGGCGAGACGCCGTTCCTGCACGCCGCCGCCTCCAACACCAATGCCGTCCGGCTCTACGAGTCCCTGGGATTCGTGCTGCGCCGCCGGACGTCCTTCCTCTCGGCGCTCGCGCCGAAGCCGCTGCCGGCACGCCTGCCGGGTCCGGGCGGCATCCGCGACGACCACGAGGCCCGCGCGGCCGCCGCGCGCTGAGCCCGGCACCGCGCTCCGGTGCGGGACCTTCGGCCCGGAACGCCCGGGCCGAAGGTCCCCGCCCGCCCCGTACAGGGGACCTTCGGCCGCGCCCATCGGGCCGTAAGCCCCGTGTTCCGCCCCCGCGAACCGGGTGGACTGGAACCGGACGCCGGCACCGGGTCGGCCGAGGACGGGAGGGGGCAGCCGTGACCATCGGGCTTCAGCGCCGACACGTGACGCGCGGAGCGACGCTTCCGGGCACCACGGACCCGGGGGAGGCCGCCGTGGGCAGGCAACGGGTCGGGAACCCGGCACTGTTCGGGGGGCTGGCACTGCTGACCGCACTGGTCGGCCTCCTGGACTTCCGGACCGGGGAGGACCTGCACCTCATCCCGCTGCTCGTGGTCATCCCCGCTCTCGTCTCCGTCTTCGGAACGGTCCGGCAGACCATCGGCGTGGCCAGCTGGGTCACGGTCGTCGTCGGCTGCTCACGGATGGTGGACGGCGGAACCTTCTGGGACACCGTCACCAGCGTCGCCTTCACCGTGCTGGCCTGTTTCCTGGGGGTCGGCGCGTGTGTACTGAGGATCCGCCACGCCACCCAGATCGCCCGGCTGCGCTCCGCCGCCGGAGCGCTCCAGCGCCAGATCCTGCGCCCGCTGCCCATCCTGACCGACCAGGTCCTCACCCACGGCATCTACACCCCGATCGAGGAGGACCGTCTGGTCGGCGGCGACATCTACGAGGTCGTCGAGTCGCCCTACGGAACCCGGGTGATCATCGGGGACGTCCAGGGCAAAGGACTCGCCGCGATCGGCGTGGGCTTCGCCGTGCTCGGCGCGTTCCGGGAAGCGGCCATCCGGGAGCCCGACCTGGCCGGGGTGGTCGACGCCCTTGAGGACGCGGTCGCCCGGCACAACGCGTTCTCCGCCCAGACCGGCGAGATCGAACGCTTCGTCACCGCACTGGTGCTCGGCTTCGACGGGGGAGACCGGGTCCAGGCCGTCAACTGCGGCCACCTGTCGCCCCGGCTGCTGCACCGGGGAGTGGCCCGCGCACTCCCGCTGCTCCGCACCTCCGTCCCGCTGGGCATGGCGGAACTGAGCTCCGAGGCGCGGGGCGCGGAACTGCTGGACTTCCCGGCCGACGCCACGCTGCTGCTCTGCACCGACGGGGTGACCGAGGCCCGTGACCCGTCCGGCGCCTTCTACCCGCTGGACACCCGGCTGAGCCGCTGGGCGCAGCTGGGGCAGGTCGAGCTCCTGGAGGAGCTCCACGCGGACCTGGAGACGTTCTCCGGCGGAGTACGACGCGACGACATCGCCGTACTCGCACTGCGCCGGGCCCCGGACGGCACCCCGCACCTGACCGGGCAGGCGGACCACGGCGCCCGCCGGGCGGCCGTGGCGTTCAGCGGCCGGTAGCCGGGCGGGAAGGACGATCCCGGTGGCCATCGAATGTCCCGGCGAGACTCATATCGCGTCGGGACATTTTCAGGTGTACGGTGCACTTATGAATCCGGAACGGAAGACCCCGGAGCGGCGGAGCCGCAAGGCCCGCAGAACCCGGGACACACTGGCGCAGGCCGCGTTCGAGCTCGTACTCGACCGGGGACTGCGGAATGTGACGGTCGAGGAGATCGCGGAACGCGCGGACGTCGACCGGCGCACCTTCAGCCGGTACTTCACGAGCAAGGAAGCCGCGGTCCTGGACTCGCTCCGGGGCGACGGCGACCGGATCAACGACGCCCTGCGAGTCCGCCCCGCCGACGAGCCCCCGCTCACCGCGTACCGCCGGGCCGTCCTGGACTGGATCGAGGACCCCGGAGCGCAGGCCTGGCACCGGCGCGAGCGGATCTTCGACCTGCTGGTCCTCGCCGAACAGGAACCGACCCTCTACGCGGCGTTCCACCACATCCGGGTGGACGCCCAGGAGGACTCGGTCGCCATTGTCGCGGACCGGCTCGGGGTCGACCCGCGACGCGACATCCGCCCCGCCGTCACGGTTGCCGCGGGCGCCGGGGCACTCCTCGCGGCCCAGGCCGCCTGGGTACGCGCCGGGCAACCGGACGACCTGCCCCGACTGATCGGGCAGGCCTTCGACGCCCTCGCCGGAGAACTGCTCGCGCGGCCTTCCGCCGGGCAGGCGCCGCACAGCACCACGGAAGGAAGCAGAGAATCATGAGCACCACCCGCACCCCCGCCGACCAGGAGTTCGCCGGCCGGACCGCCCTCGTCACCGGCGGCGCCTCCGGCATCGGACTGGCGCTGGCCCACCGGCTGGCCGCGGGCGGCGCGTCCGTCGTCGTCGCCGACTACGACGAGGCCGGCGCCCGCAAGGCGGTCGCCGAACTGCGGAGCGCCGGCGTCGAGGCCGCCGCGGTCGCCATGGACGTGACCGACCCCGCCTCCGTCGAGGCGGGCGTGCAGTTCGCCGTCGACACCTTCGGCGCCCTGCACCTCGCCGTCAACAACGCGGGCATCGGCGGCCCCAGCAACCCCACCGGTGAGTACGGCATCGACGACTGGAACCGGGTCGTCGCCACCAACCTCAGCGGTGTCTTCTACTCGATGCGCTACGAGCTTCCCGCCATCGTCGCGGCCGGCGGCGGCGCCGTCGTCAACATGTCGTCGATCCTCGGCACCAACGGCTTCGCCGGGTCGCCCGCCTATGTGGCCGCCAAGCACGGCGTCGTCGGCCTCACCAAGACGGCGGCCCTCGAATACGCGGCCCAAAACGTCCGCGTCAACGCCGTCGGCCCCGGCTTCATCGACACCCCGCTGCTGCGCAACACCGACAGCGTGGCCCGCGACCACCTGATCTCGCTGCACCCGGCCGGACGCCTCGGCAAGGCGGAGGAAGTGGCCGAACTCGCCGCCTTCCTGCTCTCCGACCGCGCCTCCTTCATCCACGGCAGCTACCACCTGGTGGACGGCGGCTACTCCGCCCCCTGAGTGGCGGACGGGGGCAACGGGGGCGAGTAATGGAGCGAAGAACGTGAGGAGAATTCCATGAAGGCCGTTCAGTACCGCACCGTGGGCGCGGCACCCGAGGTCGTCACCGTGCCCGACCCCGAGCCCGGCCCCGGCCAGGTGATGCTGAAGGTCACCGCCGCGGGCGTCTGCCACTCCGACATCGCCGTGATGAGCTGGCCGGCGGAGCAGATCCCCTTCCCGCTGCCGCTCACCCTCGGCCACGAGGGCGTGGGCACCGTTGCCGCCCTCGGTGACGGGGTGAGCGGGCTCACCGTCGGCGAGTCCGTCGCGGTCTACGGCCCCTGGGGCTGTGGCACCTGCGTCAAGTGCGCCGAGGGCAAGGAGAACTACTGCCTGCGCGCCAAGGAGCTCGGCATCGCCCCGCCCGGACTCGGCGCGCCCGGCGCCATGGCCGAGTACATGATCGTCGACGACCCGCGCCACCTGGTGCCCCTCGGCGACCTCGACCCGGTGCAGGCCGTGCCGCTCACCGACGCGGGCCTGACCCCGTACCACGCGATCAAGCGTTCGCTGCCCAAGCTGGTGCCGGGCGCCACCGCCGTCGTCATCGGCACCGGCGGTCTGGGCCACGTCGCGATCCAGCTGCTGCGCGCCATGACGGCCGTCCGCGTCATCGCCCTCGACGTCGCCGAGGACAAGCTCGCCCTCGCCCGCGCCGTCGGCGCACACGAGACCGTGCTGTCCGACAAGGACGCGGCGGCGAAGGTCCGCGAACTCACCGGGGGGATCGGCGCACAGGTCGTCCTCGACTTCGTCGGGGCGCCGCCCACCGTCGCCACCGCCGGGGCCGCGGCCGCCATCGACTCCGACGTCACGATCGTCGGCATCGGCGGCGGCGCGCTGCCGGTCGGCTTCGGCTCGCTGCCGTACAACACGACGGTGACCTCTCCGTACTGGGGATCGCGGTCCGAGCTCGCCGAGGTGCTCGACCTCGCCCACGCCGGAGCGGTCGAGGTCCATGTGGAGACGTACTCCCTGGACGAGGCGCCGCTGGCGTACGAGCGGCTGCACCACGGCAAGATCAACGGCCGCGCGGTCATCCTCCCCAACGGCTGACCGGCCCGGAACCCCCTTCTCACCCACGGCAGATGCGGGCCGTCGCACGGTGCGGCGGCCCGCATCGTCATACCCCCGACCGATGCGCGGCGTGCCGCCCGCGGGGGAGACTGGGCGGATGGAATTCGTCGTGCTGATGACGCTGCCCGGACTCGTGATCGGGCTGACCGCGGTGGCTTTCGTCGACCAGCTGATGCTGCGCGCCGGCCGGGCCGGCCTGCTGCCGTGGCGCAACGGCGCACGGCAGGGGCAGGTCTCGGCGACCGGGTTCGAGCAGCTGCACGCGAGCTTCTCGCCCGGCAAGCAGAGCGAACTCAAGGAGCGGCAGAGCGCCCTGCTGATGCGCGACGACGAGGAGGACGGCGCCCCGCCCCACCGCTCCACCGTCGACCTCGACGGCGGCCGCGCCGTCATCCGCCTCCCCGGCGGCGCCACCCGGTAGGGGCACCGGCCCCGGAGCGTCCCGGCTCACCGTGTCGCCACCAGAGGCCGCAGCGCAGTGCCGCGCAGCCGGACCACCGCCGGGGCGCAGCGCCGTGCCGCCGTTGTCAGCAGCCAGGCGACGAGCGCGCCGGTCACCAGTCCGATGAGCACATCGTGCGGGTAGTGCACACCGATCCAGACCCGGGACGCGGCCATCAGCACGGCGGCGGGCACCGCGATCGCCCCGAGCCGGCGGTCGGTCAGCCAGAGCGCCGTCGCCGCGGCCGCCGCGATGGCGGCGTGGTTGCTGGGGAAGGACCAGTCACCGAGTGCCGGGCATGCCTCCACCGTGACGACATGGAGGGTCCGGCACGGCCGCTGCTCGTGGAAGACCGACTTCACCAGGTCATTGGCGAGGTACGCGGTCACCACGACGAGCGGGGCGCAGAGCGCCGTGGCGGTCCGGGCGGGATCGCCGGAGCGGGAGCGCCACCAGGAAGCGAGCATCAGCGCGGCGAACAGGAGGAGTCCGTAGTCCGACCAGATCCGGCCGGCGGAGTCCAGGGCGGTGGGGGAGCGCTGCGCCAGCTCGGTGATCCAGGTGTACAGAGCACCGTCGGTCGAGGTGGCGGCGGAGGCGAGCGGCATCAGCTGTTCTCCCCTTCGGGGGTGCGACGGCCCCGGGAGCGGAGCAGTTCGGCGGCGAGCGGGACGAGGGAGGCCACGACGACGAGGGCGACGATCGGCAGCAGATAGCGGTCGACGTTCGGCACCGAGGACCCCAGCGCGTATCCCGCGAGGACCAGTCCGACGGTCCAGACCACCCCGCCGACGGCCTGCCAGAGCGTGAACACCCGGGCCGGGACGCCGAGTGCCCCGGCCAGCGGGTTGAGCACCGTACGCACGACGGGTACGAAGCGGGCCAGCACGATCGCCCGTGCGTGGCCGTATCTGCCGAGGAGCTCCTCGGCGTGGGCGGCGCCCTCGTGAAGCCGTCGGGAACGGCTGCGGGCGAGTAGGGCCCGTCCGCCCCGTTGGCCGATCCAGTAGCCCGCCTGGGCGCCCAGCAGTGCGCCGGCGACGGCGGCGACCAGCACCTGCGGCAGTGACAGCCGCACCGGACCATGGGCGCCGGACACACAGAGCAGGCCCGCCGTGAACAGCAGCGAATCGCCGGGGAGGAAGAAGCCGACGAGCAGTCCCGTCTCGGCGAAGAGCACGACGGCGATGCCGAGCGCGCCGAACGCTCCGAGCAGTGACCCCGCGTCCAGCAGGTTCACCGCCTGTGGCGCGGACGCCAGTGAGAATACGGCCACGGTGGAAGGTCTCCCATAATGGTGAGCGGGCGGCCCGACGGAACGCCCGGACTGACTACAGTGATGTAGACGGTCTACATCACTGTAGACGCCCGAAGGGGGAGGAGAGTTCCCATGTCCCAGGTGAAGGGGATATCGAACGGCGAACCCGGCCCCCGCGCGAACGGCGAACCCGGCCCCCGCCCGCACGGTGAACCGGCATCCGGGCCGACACCGCAAGCGGCGCCGCACCACCCGTCACCACACCCCGCCGCACCGGAGCGCCGGCCCGCCGGTGAGCTGGAGTCCACGATCCTGGCGGCGCTCTGGGCCGCCGGAACGCCGCTCACGCCCGGCCAGGTCCAGGGCGCGATCGGCGCGGAACTCGCCCGCACCACCGTCACCACGATCCTGTCGCGCCTGTACGAGAAGGGCGCGGTCGACCGCACCCGGGCCGGCCGCGGATTCGCCTACACGCCCACCGAGGACGAGCCCGGACTGACCGCCCGCCGCATGCACAGCGAGCTGCGGAAGCAGGAGGACCGCAGCACCGTCCTGGCCCGCTTCGTCTCACAGCTCACCGACGAGGACGAGCGACTGCTCCGGGACCTGCTCGACGGGGAGACCTCATGAACCACGCGAGCCGCGGTGAGACCTCATGAACCACGCGAGTCGCGGTGAGACCTTGTGATTCACGCCGAGTGCGGGGAGGCCCCGTGATCTACGCCGTGTGGGTGCCGCTGCTGATGCCGTTCCTGGCGGTGCCCGCGGCCCGCCGTCTGGCGGACGCGCTCTCGCCGGTGCGCGCCGTACGACTGCTCGCCGCGACCGGCGCCGGCCTCGCCCTGTGCAGCCTCCTGGCCCTGGCCCTGCTGGTGGTGCCCGGCGCGACCCGGTTCTCCGTGGTCTCCGCCCCGGGCGAGCTGGTCAGGCCGCTCTCCGACGCCGTCCCGGCCGCCACCGTGCCGCTGGCCGCCGCCGCACTGGCCCTCCTCGTGGGCTGCGCCGTCGCCGTCGTCCGCGCCGCCCACCGACACTGGGCGGAGCTGCGCCGGGCCGGACGGCTCGAAGGGCGCGCCGACGGCGAGCTGGCCGTGCTGCGCGACAGCCGCCCCGACGCCTACGCACTGCCCGGCCGCCCCGGCACTCCCGGCCGGATCGTCGTCACCACGGGAATGCTGCGCGCCCTCGACCCCGCCGAACGCGATGCCCTGCTGGCGCACGAACGCGCCCATCTCGCGGGCCGCCACCACCTGTTCATCGCCGCGATCGAGGCGGCGGCGCTCTGCCACCCGGCGCTGCGTTCCCTGCGCGCCCCCATGGGGTACGCCCTGGAACGCTGCGCCGACGAGGCGGCCGCCGATGCGGTCGGCGACCGGCGGATCACCGCCCGGGCCATCGGCCGGGCCGCCCTCGCCGCACGTGCCGCCGAAGGCACCCCGCAGCCCCGCCCGCGAGTGGCGCTCGCCGCCGCCGCCGGGCCCGTCCCGCGCCGCGTCGCTGCACTGCTCGGCCGGAACACGGCACGGACCCGGGTCGGCCGTGCCGCGGCTGCGGCGCTGCTGGCCTGCCTGGTCGCCTCCGGAGCCGCCGCGCTCGACGCGACGAGCGATCTGCACAGCGGCATCGAGGCGGCACAGGGCGAGAACGCGCAGCACTGACCGGCCGATCCCCGCCGCCCGTCCGTCCGGCGGCCCGCCCGGGATCGCCTCCCGGTCAGGCGTCCCCCACCCGTCCGCCCGCCAGGTGTTCCCGCAGCCGGTCGAGGAAGACCCGCTGTCCGGTGACCAGCCGTTCCGCCGCCTCCTGGGGCGTGCACCAGGCGAACCGGTCGACCTCCGGAAACTCCCGCCGCGCCCCCGACCCCCTCGGCCACTCCATCGTGAACGTCCCAGGAACGGCAGTCGCGGCGTCGAGATCCGTCTCCAGCGCCCACACCGTCACGGTCTTGCCGCCCGACTGACGTGCCTCGCCCAGCGCCACCCACTCACCGTCCGGCGCCGGACGCCCGAACTCCTCCCCGAACTCACGCCGGGCGGCGGCCTCCGGCTCCTCCTCGGGGCCGTACTCCCCCTTGGGGATCGACCAGGCCGCGCTCTCGCGACCCGCCCATGTGCCCGATGAGCACCTCGAAACCCGCCTCGCCCGATCGTCGGAACAGGAGAAGACCCGCACTGCGCCTGGCGCGCTTCTGGGATGGCATGCCGTCAAGTCTGCGTCCCGGCCCGGCCGCCACCGCAGACGACACCCCTTTCGCACTGATCATCGCCGTCATCGAGCCGACGCGTCCTGTTCGCCGCGAGGTTCCCGATGCCCCCTGGTGCGCCCCCGCGTACGCGGCCATGCTGTCCGCCGACAGCGCCTGCGCCCGGACCGGGCCACGCAACCAACGGGAACCCAGGAGGACTTGTGGGCCTTGGCACAGTCGGCAGGACGGCCGCACCGCGCGGGAGGACGGAGCGGGGACACGGGACGGTCGCCCGCCCGCTCGTTCTGCTCGCTACGGTGACCGCTCTGACCGTCGGCGCGATCTCTCCCGCACTCGCCGATTCGACCCCCGACCCCCGACCCCGCACCTCTGCCGAGATCCTCAGACCGGTCGCGCCACCACCCGCGAGCAACCCGGCGGGGGAGACCGGAGCGGTCGCGGACGGCGACGGTATCGAGACGGCACGCACCTCCCGCCCGGTCGCCCCCGGGGTCCGCCTCAGCTCGTACGACCGGCTGGAGTCCGACAAGTGGCTGCGGGTCGACAACCTCTCGGTCGACCTCGCCGGCAGCGGCGTACGCGCCGACTACCTCTCCTCCGGCAAGGTCTCCGAACGGCACACCGTCTCCGAACTCGCCGCCGGACACGACGCGGGCCGCGGCCGCCGCACCGTCGCCGCGATCAACGCCGACTTCTTCGACATCAACCAGACCGGCGCGCCCGAGGGGATCGGCATCAAGGACGGGGCCACCGTCCAGTCGCCCGCCCCCGGGATCAACCATGCCGTCGGCATCGGCCCCGACACCGCGGGCCGCGTCCTGGACCTGTACTTCGAGGGCACGCTCACACTGCCCGCCGGGCAGCGGCCGCTCGCCGCGTACAACGCCGCCAATGTGCCGGCCGGCGGAGTCGGCGCGTACACCTCCGCCTGGGGCACCGCCGACCGCGCCCTGACCGTGGACAGTGCCACCCCGGTCGCCGAAGCCCTCGTACGCGACGGCAAGGTCGTATCCGTCTCGCCCGCGCCCGGTTCGGGAGCCGTCCCCGAAGGCGCCACCGTCCTGGTCGGCCGTGAGGCCGGCGCCGTCGCACTCGGCGCGCTGAAGCCCGGTGACCCGGTGTCCCTGACCTACCGGGCACGCACCGACAGCGGGGCCGTGCCGCGCACCGCCGTCGGCGGTCGGGAACTCCTGGTCGTCGACGGAGCCGCGCAGAACCACGACGGCGAGGGCAACAACACCGCCGCACCCCGCACCGCCGTCGGCTTCTCCAAGGACGGCCGGACGATGCAGATCCTCACCGTCGACGGACGGCAGGCCGACAGCGGCGGCGTCACCCTCACCGAACTCGCCCTGATGATGCGGCGCGCCGGTTCGTACAGCGCACTCAACCTGGACGGCGGCGGATCGTCGACCCTCGTCGCCCGCCGGCCCGGCAGCGACGCGCTCCGGGTGGAGAACAGCCCGTCCGACGGCAGTGAACGCACCGTTCCCAACGGCCTGGCCCTCACCGCCCCCGACGGCAGCGGACGGCTGAAGGGGTACTGGGTGCAGCCCCGCACGCCCGCCGAAGCCGCACCCGGCGTCGACCCGGTCAAGGGCGGCCACCCCGACCGGGTCTTCCCCAGTCTCACCCGACGCCTCACCGCGACCGGATACGACGAGACGTACGGCCCCGCGCAGGGCACCCCGCGCTGGCGCACCGCACACGGATCGGTCGGCACCGTCGACGGCAACGGGCTCTTCACAGCACGCCGCAGCGGCACCACCGACGTACGCGCCGAACACGGGCCGGCGCGTGGAAGCACGGCACTGACCGTCCTCGACGAGCTGGCCCGGATCGAGCCCACCACCCAGCGGGTGGGCCTCGCCGACGCCGGGGCGACCGGCACCTTCGGCATCGTCGGGCTCGACGCCCACGGCACCAGCGCCCCCGTCGAACCGCGCGACGTCGAACTCGATTACGACCACGCCCTCTTCGACATCCGCGACGACGGGCAGGGCTCGTTCACCGTCGCCTCACGCACCGGCTCCGGCGCCGGACGGATCAAGGCGACCGTCGCGGGCACCACCACCGTCCTCGCCGTCAGCGTCGGCCTCACCGAGCAGGCCGTCTCCAACTTCGACGACGCCGGGTCCTGGAAGTTCAGCCAGGCCCGCGCGGACGGATCGCTGACGGCCACCCCCGACGGCCACACCGGCACCGGACTGAAGCTCAGCTACGACTTCACCCGCTCCACCGCCACCCGCGCCGCCTACGCCGCCCCGCCCCAGCCGGTCACCGTGCCCGGCCAGCCCCAGTCGTTCAAGCTGTGGATCAAGGGCGACGGCCGGGGCGCCTGGCCCACCCTGCACCTCAAGGACGCCGCAGGCTCCGACCAACTGCTGCGCGGACCGTACGTCACCTGGAACGGCTGGCGGCAGGTCACCTTCGCCGTGCCCGCGGGAGCCGCCATGCCGCTCTCGGTGTCCCGCTTCTACCTCGCGGAGACCGCCGCGGACAAGCAGTACACGGGCGAGATCGTGATCGACGACCTCACCGCCCAGGTCCCGCCCACCGTCGAGCTGCCCGAACAGACCGCCCCCGCCGACCCGCTGATCGACCCGGCGGCCGTGACCGGCCGCAGGGACTGGCGGTTCGCGGTGATGTCCGACGCCCAGTTCGTCGCCCGCGAACCGGACAGCGCGATCGTCGCCCAGGCCCGGCGCACCCTGCGTGAGATCAAGGCGGCGGACCCGGACTTCCTGGTCGTCAACGGCGACCTCGTCGACGAGGGATCGCCCGCGGACCTGGCCTTCGCCCGCCGCGTCCTCACCGAGGAGCTCGGCGACTCGCTGCCCTGGTACTACGTACCGGGCAACCACGAGGTGATGGGCGGCCGGATCGACAACTTCATCACCGAATTCGGGCCCGCCCAGCGGACGTTCGACCACAAGGGCACCCGCGTCATCACCCTCGACACCTCCGGCCTCAGCCTGCGCGGCGGCGGCTTCGCCCAGATCAAGCAGTTCCGCGACCAGCTGGACGCGGCGGCGAAGGACCGGACCGTCGATTCGGTGATGCTCATCGAGCACGTGCCGCCGCGCGATCCGACCGTGCAGCAGGGCAGCCGGCTCGGGGACCGCAAGGAGGCGGCCCTGGTCGAACAGTGGCTCGCCGACTTCCGCCGTACGACGGGCAAGGGCGCGGCCTTCGTCGGCAGTCACGTCGGGGTCTTCCACGCCTCGCACGTCGACGGGGTGCCGTATCTGATCAACGGAAACTCCGGCAAGGCGCCGGCCGGACCCGCCGACGAAGGCGGCTTCACCGGCTGGTCGCTGATCGGCGCCGACCGGATCGGCCACGGAGCGCAGGCCGCGGCACGGCAACGGCCGTGGCAGGGCGGACCCGACTGGATCTCCGTGCAGACCCGCGCACACGTGGACGCGCTGAAGATCGACGCACCCCCGGTGCTCGGCACCGGAAGCCGCACGAAGGTCACCGCGACCGTCACCCAGGGGGCCCGCGGCGTCCCTGTCGGCTTCCCGCTGGCCGCGGACTGGACCGGCTCGCCGAACGTGCACATCGGTGACCGCGACGACGTCCGTCACCGTCACACGGCGGTCCTCGACCCGTCCACCGGCACCCTGACCGCACTCCGGCCGGGCACGATCACCCTCGCCGTGACGGTCAACGGCACGACACAGCGGGTACGGATCACGATCGGCGCGGCCGGGGCCGCGTCGGCGGCCTGACGGACCGGGAGCCGGACCGGAGCCGCCCGCACCCCGGCCGGGGTGCGGGCGGCCCCGCGGCTACACCTTGCGGTACTCGTACGCCTCCGACGCCGCGGCCTCCACCGCCGCGATGTCGCCGCCCGCCGACGCGGTGACCACGGCCGCCACGGCACCCTCCACGAACGGCGCGTCCACCAGCCGTGAGCCGTCCGGCAGTTCGTCGCCCTCGGCCAGCATCGACTTGACCGTGAGCACCGCACTGCCCAGATCGACCAGCAGCGCGACGCCCGCGCCGGAGTCCACCGTCCTGGCGGCCTCGGCGATCAGCTCCGCACTCGTCCCGAGACCGCCCGCGGGGGTGCCACCGGCGGCGGCCACCGGCGCCGTGGCGCCGCCCGCCGCGAGCCCCCTGGCCAGCTCGGCCACGGACTCGGCCACCGGGCCGCTGTGCGAGACCAGCACGATCCCGACCTGATTCCCGTCGCTCATGCGCCGTCCCCGTCCGCCGCCGCGGTGTCGGCCAGCGCGGCGATCAGCAGGGCCGAGGACGTCGCCCCGGGGTCCTGATGGCCGATGCTGCGCTCACCCAGGTAACTCGCCCTGCCCTTGCGGGCCTGCATCGGCACCGTCGCCAGCGCCCCCGCCCCGGCCGCCTCCCGGGCCGCCACGAACGAGGTGCCGAGCGCCTCGGCGGCCGGCAGCAGCGCGTCGAGCATCGTCTTGTCCCCGGCCTGCGCCCCACCGAGCTGCGCCACGGCCGCGACGCCCACCCCGAGCGCCTGCGCCAACTGCTCCGGCGTCACGGCGGGGGCAGCGCCCAGGGCCTTTCCGGTCCGCCGCAGCAGCGTCCCGTACAACGGGCCCGAGGCGCCGCCGACCGTCGAGATCAACTGCCGTCCGGCCAGCATCAGTACGGCCCCCGGGGTCTGCGGCGGCTCCTTGTCCAGGACCGCGGTCACCGCCGCGAAACCGCGCTGCATGTTGCTGCCGTGATCGGCGTCCCCGATCGCGGAGTCGAGGTCGGTGAGGCGGTCCGCCTCACGGCTCACCTCAGCCGCGGCCGCGGTCATCCAACGGTGGAAGAAGTCGGCGTCGAGCACATGATCTCCTTGTCGCTCCAGCATGACGGGTGCGGTACCGGCGGATCAGCGGCCCCAGCGCAGTGCCGGGGTCTCCACCGGCGCGTCCCAGAGCCGCAGCAGCTCCTCGTCCACCTGGCAGACCGTCACCGAACAGCCCGCCATGTCGAGCGAGGTCACATAGTTCCCCACGAGCGTACGAGCCGCGACGACGCCCCGCTCGGACAGCACCCGCTGGACCTCGGCATTGAACCCGTACAGCTCCAGCAGCGGAGTCGCGCCCATGCCGTTGACCAGCACGATCGCCGGTCCGGTCGGCCGCAGGTCGTCCAGCACCGCGTGCACGGCGAAGTCCGCGATCTCCCGCGAGGTCATCATGGGCCGGCGCTCCCGCCCCGGCTCGCCGTGAATGCCGATGCCGAGCTCCAGTTCACCCGGCGGCAGATCGAACGTGGGGGAGCCCTTGGCCGGCGTGGTGACGGCGCCGAGCGCCACCCCGAAACTCCGCGAGGCCTCGTTCACCTGCCGGGCGACGGCCTCCACCCGCTCCAGCGGGGCGCCCTCGTCCGCCGCGGCCCCGGCGATCTTCTCGACGAAGAGAGTGGCGCCCGTGCCCCGGCGCCCCGCCGTGAAGAGACTGTCGGTCACCGCCACGTCGTCATTGACCAGCACCTGGGCGACCCGGACACCCTCGTCCTCGGCCAGCTCCGCGGCCATCTCGAAGTTCAGCACGTCGCCCGTGTAGTTCTTGACGACGAACAGCACCCCCGCCCCGCTGTCGACCGCGGCGGCGGCCCGCACCATCTGGTCCGGCACGGGCGAGGTGAACACCTCTCCGGGGCAGGCCGCGGAGAGCATCCCGGGCCCGACGAACCCCGCGTGCAGCGGCTCGTGCCCGGAGCCGCCGCCGGAGATGAGCGCCACCTTTCCGGCCACGGGCGCGTCACGCCGTACGACGACCCGGTTCTCGACATCCACGGTCAGCTCGGGGTGGGCGGCGGCGATACCGCGCAGTGCGTCCGCGACAACGGTTTCGGGGACGTTGATCAGCATCCTCACGAGTACCTCCTGGTGAGCTTGGCAGGCAAGTTGTTGAGCACGGTTTTCACAGGTCAGGATGGGTGGGCCGAATTATTGATCTTGGCGGTTCATGGCGTTTCGAAGCGGTTCCGCGCGGTATTGATGCTGACTCTTTGCTGAGTTTTCTGACGGAGCACCAGGTGGGGTCGGTGGGTGGCGACCTTTGCGAATGTGCATCATGCCGCAATTATCGACGCGAGGGTGCGAGTGCGCGCCAGTGCGCCACCGGTCGGATGCAGGTGATCCCGCTTCCGCCATGACCGTGTGCCAGGGAGGTCGCTGGTCCGCCCGTTCATCCCCCGAGGATGTCGGGCCGGTACTGCTCGGCGGGGGAGGCCACTTCCTGCAGACTGCCGTCCATCCATGGCTGACCTCATCGTTTCAGTTGAGGCTGCGTCGGCCGGTGGGCGCGGTGACGGCCCGACGCGGGGTCGGGCTCTCCAAGGTCCTTGAGGCGAGGTGGGCGGGGCAGCGAGTCAGTTGGCGGGGCGGGGCAGCGTGGCCAGGCGGTGGAATGCGACCGTGAGCTCAGCCGGGTCGTCGATATCCGAAGGTGGAGGCGGCGGCCGCCCTGGCTGATCCGAGCGGCGACGTGCAGGAGCCCCATCAGGCCCAATGGTGGCACTGAATGCCGCTGATCTGCTTACAACCAGGGCACTGAGGCCGGTCCTTTGAAGTGGACACCCTGACAATGGATCTTGATGGTCCAGGGAGGGATATCCAGGTGGGACGCAGGTCTCCGTATCCGGAGTAGTTCAGGAAGGACGCTGTCGCGCCATACCGCGCCGCGGCCGGGAAGCGGACGTACGCGGCGGTGGCCGCGGATCTCGGTGTCACCGCGGAGTCGCTGCGGACGTGGGGCCGCAAGGACGAGATTCAGGCCGTGCCCGAGGGCCGCGACGGCCGCGTGAGTGCGGCTGAGGAGCTGGCTCGGCTGCGGGTGGAGAACGCCCGGCTGCTCAAGGCAGAGCAGGAGTGGCGGCTGGAGCGAGAGCTCCTGCGCTCGTGGCGGCAGCCTGCCCGGAGGGCCATCGAGCGTGGCGACACCTCAGTTGAAGCCTGGAAGAAGGAGACCTGGCCGTAGGTAAGACGGCGGAGCGCGGGGCCTAGATCGTCTTTGAGGACGAGGCTGGGCAGTTGATGCGCCCTGACATCCCTGACTGTCCCGCCGGCCAGGGCCCGACCGAAGCAGGCCTGTCGAAAAGCTGGGCAGGCCAGCAAGTACCGCCTGCCCGCGCCCAGTCACAATCTCGCCACCCCGACCCTCGAAGCCTCAAAAGATCACTTCAGAACAGACCGGTGAATCGAGGCTTGAAGGTCCTAACAGAAGTCGTTGATGGTGTGACGGTCGGCTGGGATGCTCGTTGGTCGGTTCGTGGCGGAGAGGAACTCTTGGCCGTGGACCGTTTCGGAGGAACTGTGGTTGCTGATCGAGTCGTTGTTGCCGGTTGCGGCGCCGAGGCTGGTGGCGGGGCGGCCGTGGGTGCCTGACCGGCAGG